>JAKOND010000200.1 GCA_022702125.1 Burkholderiaceae bacterium | reverse complement strand
GCGATCTGGATCGCGCCGGAGAACAGCAGCAGCTTCTCGGTCAGCGTGGTCTTGCCCGCGTCGGGGTGGGAGATGATGGCGAAGGTGCGCCGGCGGCGCGTCTCGGCGATGAAGGGGTCTGGTACGGACACGGGGGATTCCACGGATAGGAGGGGTGCGGCCCCGCCGGGGCGCTGCGGCGGCGGCGGCGCGGCGGGCAACTTCGGATTGTCGCTCGGCCGGCGCCCGGGCGCGCCGCGGCGGGACCGCGGCCCGGTCCGCGCGCGGCGGCCGGGCCCGGCGCGCTCACATCGGCGGCGCGAAGCCGTCGCGGCCCACGTTGACGCGCAGCGCGGTCGGCGCGCCGTCCTTCATCTGCGCGTTGACCAGCACCTTGGCGCCGGGCACGAGCAGCGCCTTCTCGTCCTGGTTGCCGGGCTTGAAGCTCACCACCGGCACGTCCCGCGGCACGATGACGGTCTTCTCGCCGTCCTTGTACTTCAGCACCAGCTTCTGGCCGCCCGGCACCGACGCGGGCGCCGACGACTTGCCGGCCACCGTGGCGTTGGTCATGGTGCTCTCGGGCATCAGGTCCCAGGGGAAGTGGCCCTCGGCGGTGCCGCGCGCGGCCTCGGGGAACACCACCACCTCAAGGGCCTTCTGGGTGCCGTCGGGCTGGGGCAGGGCGGCGGTGCCGATGTAGCTGCCGGGGGCGATGGCCGAGAGCTCGATCGGATAGACCTCGGAGATCGGCATGCCCGGCGCGCGCTTCAGCGTCACCACCTCGCCGCCGCGCTCCTTGACCGTGAGCGTGTCCGCATCGGCGCGGACCAGGGTGCCGCGCAGGCGGACCGGCTTGTCGGCGACCTCCGGCGTGGCCGGGCCGGCCGCGGCGGCGCGCGGGGCGGGCGCCGGCCGGGGCGCCTGGGCGGACGCCAGGGATGCGGCGCCGGCCAGGGCCGCCAGGCCGGCGGACAGGAGCCCGCGGCGAATGCGCGGAGCGGTGGGGAACGAAATGCGGGACGTCATGGAATGCGGCTTTCGTGCGGGCGGTCGGCTGGATGCCGACCCTCTGGCCCGCCGCCGCAGTCTAGGCACGAAATCCGAAACCTGCAGCGCTGCGTTAAAATCGACGGATTCCGAGGAGCGTTGCAGCGCCGCCAGGCGTGAGGCTCGGATCTTCCACCGCAACGACGCTCGCCCACGTCCCGTGAGCTGGAGCGCCTTCTTCTCCCCTGGTCCCCAGGCTCCGGACGTGGTCCCCGTACCCACCGACCGGAACCGACCATGAACGCCGTCCTCAAGCCCGCCACCCCCGCCGCGTCCGCCGACCAGGCCATCGCCGACATCGCCCTCGCCGCCTGGGGCCGCAAGGAAATCCGCATCGCCGAGACCGAGATGCCCGGCCTGATGGCGATCCGCGAGGAATTCACCGCCGCCCAGCCCCTGAAGGGCGCCCGCATCACCGGCTCGATCCACATGACGATCCAGACCGCGGTGCTGATCGAGACGCTGCAGGCGCTCGGCGCCAGCGTGCGCTGGGCCTCGTGCAACATCTTCTCCACCCAGGACCACGCCGCCGCCGCCATCGCCGCCGCCGGCACGCCGGTCTTCGCCATCAAGGGCGAGTCGCTGGAAGACTACTGGGACTACACCCACCGCATCTTCGAGTTCGGCCCTGCCGGCGCCGAGGACGAGGGCCCGAACATGATCCTGGACGACGGCGGCGACGCGACGCTGCTGATGCACCTCGGCCAGCGCGCCGAGAAGGACCCGGGCGTGCTCGCGAACCCGCAGAGCGAGGAGGAGCGCATCGTCTTCGCCGCGATCAAGGCCAAGCTCGCCACCGACCCGACCTGGTACACCCGCAAGGCCGCGCGCATCATCGGCGTGACCGAGGAGACCACCACCGGCGTGCACCGCCTGAACGAGATGTCCGCCAAGGGCACGCTGCAGTTCCGCGCGATCAACGTCAACGACTCGGTCACCAAGAGCAAGTTCGACAACCTCTACGGCTGCCGCGAGTCGCTGGTCGACGGCATCAAGCGCGCCACCGACGTGATGATCGCCGGCAAGGTCGCGCTGGTCGCGGGCTACGGCGATGTGGGCAAGGGCAGCGCCCAGGCGCTGCGCGCGCTGTCGGCCCAGGTCTGGGTCACCGAGATCGACCCGATCAACGCCCTGCAGGCCGCGATGGAAGGCTACAAGGTCGTCACCATGGAGTACGCCGCCGACAAGGCCGACATCTTCGTGACCACCACCGGCAACAAGGACGTCATCCGCCACGAGCACATGGCCGCGATGAAGGACCAGGCCATCGTCTGCAACATCGGCCACTTCGACAACGAGATCGACGTCGCCTCGATCGAGAAGTACGAGTGGGAAGAGATCAAGCCGCAGGTGGACCACATCACCTTCCCCGACGGCAAGAAGATCATCCTGCTGGCCAAGGGCCGCCTCGTGAACCTCGGCTGCGGCACCGGCCACCCGAGCTTCGTGATGTCGTCCTCCTTCGCCAACCAGACCATCGCCCAGATCGAGCTGTTCACCAAGCCCGACGCCTACCGGGCCGGCAAGGTCTACGTGCTGCCCAAGCACCTCGACGAGAAGGTCGCGCGCCTGCACCTGAAGAAGGTCGGCGCCGTGCTGACCGAGCTGACCGACGCCCAGGCCGCCTACATCGGCGTGGACAGGGCCGGCCCGTACAAGCCCGACACCTACCGCTACTGAGCGGGGGCCGGACCACACCGTGCGCGCCGATCAGCTGCTGGTCGAACGCGGCCTCGCCGCCTCGCGCTCGCAGGCCGCGCGCCTGATCGCCTCCGGCCTGCGCTGGAAGGACGGCGCGGCCTGGCGCGGCGTCGCCAAGAACGGGCAGGAGCTGCCGGCCGATGCCGAAATCGAGCTGGCCGACGCGGCCGAGGCGCGCTACGTCTCGCGCGGCGGGCTCAAGCTCGAAGGCGCGCTGCGCGCCGGCGGCATCGACCCGCGCGGGCGCCGCTGCCTCGACGTCGGCCAGTCCACCGGCGGCTTCACCGACTGCCTGCTGCAGCACGGCGCGGCGCGGGTGGTGGGCGTGGACGTCGGCCACGGCCAGCTGCATCCGCGGCTGCGCGCCGATGCGCGGGTGGCGTGCATCGAACGCGTCAACGCGCGCGAACTCGACACGGCGGCGCTGGCCCCGGCGTTCGCTATCGAAAAAGGAGCTGACGGCCCGGGCGTTGCCTTGGCTGCCAGCCGATTCGGCGTTCCGATCCCGTCGCCGTTCGACCTGGTCGTCGGCGACCTGTCCTTCATCTCGCTGACGCTGGTGCTGCCGGCGCTGGTGCCCTGGCTCGCGCCGGACGGCGACCTGCTGATGCTGGTCAAGCCGCAGTTCGAGCTGCAGCCCGGCCAGATCGGCAAGGGCGGCATCGTCCGCGACCCGGCGCTCTACGCCGTCGTCGAGGCCCGGCTGCGCGCAGCCTGCGCCGCGCTCGGCCTGCGGGTCGCCGGCTGGGCCGACAGCCCGATCGCCGGGGGCGACGGCAACCGCGAATTCTTCATCCATGCAAGGAGGGCGGCATGACCGCTTCCGTCAGTTCCACGACCCCGCCGGGCGCCGACGCGCCGGCCGGGGCCTTCCCCGTCAGCTTCGAGTTCTTCCCGCCCAAGACGCCCGAGGGCGCGGTCAAGCTGCGCGCGGTGCGCCAGGCGCTCTACGCGGCGCGGCCCGAGTTCTGCTCGGTGACCTACGGCGCCGGCGGCTCGACCCAGCAGGGCACCTTCGACACGGTGCGCGAGATCGTCGCGGAGGGCGTGCCCGCCGCCTCGCACTTCTCCTGCATCGGCGCGAGCCGGCAGTCGGTGCGCGAGCAGCTCGACCAGCTCCACGCGATGGGCGTGACCCGCCTCGTCGCGCTGCGCGGCGACCTGCCCAGCGGCTACGGCCAGGGCGGCGAGTTCACCTACGCGAGCGACCTGGTCGCCTTCATCCGCGCCGAGACCGGCGACCGCTTCCACATCGAGGTGGCTGCCTACCCGGAGGTGCATCCGCAGGCCCGCACGCCGCAGGCCGACCTGGCGGCCTACGTCGCGAAGGTGCGTGCCGGCGCCGACGCGGCCATCACCCAGTACTTCTACAGCGCCGACGCGTACTTCCGCTTCGTGGACGACGCCGCGCGCGCCGGGGCCGACATCCCGGTGGTGCCGGGCATCATGCCGATCACCAGCTCGTCGCAGCTGCTGCGCTTCTCGGACGCCTGCGGCGCGGAGATCCCGCGCTGGATCCGGCTGCGGCTGCAGAGCTACGGCGACGACCTGGCCTCGATCCGCGCCTTCGGCCTCGACGTGGTCGCCGGCCTGTGCGAGCGGCTGCGCGACGGCGGCGCGCCGGGCCTGCACTTCTACACCATGAACCAGAGCGCCGCGTCGCTCGACCTGCTGGCGCGCCTGCGGCAGGGCTGAACCGGGACCGGCGGGCAGGGGCGGCGGTCGCGCGCCAGCCGTTGGTGCATCGCATCCGGCTGTATACACGCTTGTGGACCCGCCGCACCGTCAGCGTGCATGCCGGCCTCGGCGCGCCGGTGCATCGGGGCGCGTCCCGCGCCGGCGGGCGCCGGCCCTCCGGGACGAACCATCCGGTCCAAACGGGACCGATGCGCCGGCGCGACACTCCTAACCGGTTGGCATGGGGTTTGCGTAAGCAAGGGTGCGTAGTTGCTTACCATCCGAATCTTCCCGTTTCATTTCTTTTTCTTTCTACCCGCATGAAACCCACCCTGACCGCCCTTGCCGCCAGCGCGGCCCTCGCCTGCCTGGCCGTGCCCGCCCAGGCCCAGTCCACCTCGTCGGTCGTCCTGTCGGGGCTGGTCGATGCCTACGCGGGTTCGATGCGCAATGCCGGCGATCCCGGCCACACCGCCGTGGTCGGCAGCGGCGGCCTGACCACCTCCTGGTTCGGCTTCAAGGGCATCGAGGACCTCGGCGGCGGCCTGAAGGCGACCTTCGCGGTCACCTCCTTCTTCCGTCCGGACACCGGTTCGCAGGGCCGCTTCAACGGCGATCCCATCTTCTCGCGCGACGCCAACGTCGGCCTGGCCGGCGGCTTCGGCACGGTGCAGCTCGGCCGCGGCCTGGCGCCCAACTTCCTGCCGACCATCCTGGCCAACCCGTTCGGCGACTCGTTCACCTTCTCGCCGCTGGTGCTGCACGCCAACGTCGGCACCACCGGCTGGCCGCGCACCACCACGCCGTCGGACACCGGATGGAGCAACCAGGTCATCTACAGCACGCCCAAGTTCGGCGGCTTCGGCGCCAACCTGCACTACCAGTTCGGCGAGCAGTCCAGCAGCACCGGCAACGACAGCAAGAAGAACGTCGGCATCAACGGCACCTACTTCGGCGGCCCGGTGACGCTGGTGGCCTTCTACGAGCGCGACCAGATCTCCAACCCGGTCAACCCCGGCCTGCTGACCACCACCGTCGGCGGCGTGGCCCTGCCCGAGACCCGCAAGAACTGGATGGTCGGCGGCGCCTACGACTTCACCCTGGTCAAGGCCTACGCCACCTACGGCCGCTCCAAGGCCGAGATCTCCAGCCTCGAGTCCAAGACCGGCTCCCTGGGCGTGAGCGTGCCGCTCGGCGCCGGCTCCGTCCTGGCCGCCGTCGCGCGCACCGAAGCCACCAGCAACGCCTTCAACGCCGACCGCACCACCGCCAGCATCGGCTACGACTACTTCCTGTCGAAGCGCACCGACGTCTACGCCATCGCGATGCGCGACCGCGTCACCGCGCTGTCGAGCGGCAACAGCTTCGGCGTCGGCGTGCGCCACCGCTTCTGATTCCGCGATCCGCGCAAAAAAGGCGCCTCCCGGGGCGCCTTTTTTCCATGGCGGGGCGGACGGTCAGCCGCCGGTTTCCAGCTTCTGCCCGTGGCCGGCGCCGCGGGCCAGCAGCTCCAGCATCTGCGGCAGCGCCGCCGCCAGCGCCGGCTTCAGCGTGTGCGGCGGGTTGATGACGAACATGCCGCTGGCGGTCAGCCCGGGCCGCTCGCCGAGTTCGCGCGCCAGCGGCATGCCGATCGACAGCGTCGCGTGCAGCCAGGGCTTGCCGGACTGCGTCGCCAGCGACTTGAGCTTGCGCGGCAGGTCGTGCGCCTCGGGCCGGGGCACCACCGGATACCACACCGCGTAGGTGCCGGTGGCGAAGCGGCGCAGCGATTCGGCGACCAGCTGCTGCACCCGCGCGTAGTCGATCTTCATCTCGTAGCTCGGGTCGCACAGCAGCAGGGCGCGCCGCGACGGCGGCGGCAGCAGCGGCGTCGGAGCGGCGAAGCCGTCGCCCCGGCTCACCACGATCTGGCGGCCGGCGTCGAGCTGGGCGATGTTGCCCTCCAGCGCCTTGGCGTCGGCCGGGTGCATCTCGAAGAGCTTGAGCCGGTCCTGCGGCCGCAGCAGCCGCTCGATCACGAAGGGCGAGCCCGGGTAGACCTTGGGCGTGCCGCCGCCGGTGTTGAAGCCGCGCACCAGCTCCAGGTAGTCGCGCAGCGCCGGGGCCAGCGCGTCGGCCGCGAGGTGCTTGAGCGGGGAGGGCGACGGGTTCTCGATGGCGCCGGGCGGCTTGGCGGCCGCGTCGAGCCGCGCGATGCCGTCGGCCGCCTCGCCGCTGGTGTGGGCGTAGTCGCCGTCGAGCCGGTACAGGCCCGCGCCCGCGTGGGTGTCGATCACCGTCAGCGCCGCTTCCTTCTGCGCCAGGTGGCGCAGGATGGCGATCAGCGTGGTGTGCTTGAGCACGTCGGCGTGGTTGCCGGCATGGAATCCGTGGCGATAACTGAACATGGTGCCCCGATGGTAACCATCCCTGCCTTGCCTGCGGGTCGGGTTCCGGAATAGAATCAAAGGCTTCGCAGCGCTTTCGTGGCCCCGCGGCGGAGCATCGACCCCACCTAAGAGACCTCCAGAGGCGATCCGCACGGATTTTCGCGAGAAATTCCGCGCAGGCCCGCCCACCAGAGAGGTGCCGACCGTGGAAAAGGGCCCGACAAACCTCTCACGCAAGAGAAAAAACTCATGACCAAGACCTTCAGCGCCAAACCCGCTGACGTGCAGCACGAGTGGTTTGTGATTGACGCGACCGACAAGGTCCTCGGACGGGTAGCCAGCGAAGTTGCCCTCCGTCTGCGCGGCAAGCACAAGGCCATTTACACGCCTCACGTCGACACCGGCGATTTCATCGTCATCATCAACGCCGGCAAGCTCCGCGTCACGGGCGCCAAGAGCCTGGACAAGGTGTACTACCGCCACTCCGGCTATCCGGGCGGCATCACGGCCACCAACTTCCGCGACATGCAGTCCAAGCACCCGGGCCGCGCGCTGGAGAAGGCCGTCAAGGGCATGCTGCCCAAGGGCCCGCTGGGCTACGCCATGATCAAGAAGCTCAAGGTGTACGGCGGTGCAGAGCACCCGCACACCGCGCAGCAGCCGAAGTCGCTGGAAATCTAAGGAGCACCCGATGATTGGTGAATGGAACAATGGCACCGGCCGTCGCAAATCCAGCGTCGCCCGCGTGTTTCTGAAAAAGGGCACCGGCAAGATCACGGTCAACGGCAAGGACGTACAGCAGTACTTCGGCCGCGAGACCTCGATCATGATCGCCAAGCAGCCCCTGGTGTTGACCAACCATGTCGAAACCTTCGACATCCAGATCAACGTCCACGGCGGCGGCGAATCCGGCCAGGCCGGCGCGGCCCGCCACGGCATCACCCGCGCCCTGATCGACTACGACGCAGCGCTCAAGCCCGTCCTGAGCCAAGCCGGCTTCGTGACCCGCGACGCCCGCGAAGTCGAACGGAAGAAGGTCGGCCTGCACTCCGCACGCCGCCGCAAGCAGTTCAGCAAGCGCTGATCCCGCTGCCTCCGGCACGAGAAAGCCGCAACGGACGCCGTCCGCTGCGGCTTTTTCATTGGCCGCGCCGGTTCCGCGGTTTCCACGGCTCCCGTTCCCGACAAGAGAGGTCTTTCCCATGTCCCAGGCATTGCGCATCCTCGTGGGCTCCGTCACCGGCACCGCGCTGCTCGTCGCGCAGGCGATCCAGCTCGGCTGCGACGACCTGGCCGCGGTGGAGATCCGGTCCATAGACGGGCTGGGGCCGGAAATCTTCGACGACCCGGCGCCGCTGACCCTCGTCTGCTGCTCCACCCACGGCGCGGGCGAGGTGCCGGAGGCCGCCGCGCCGCTCTACCACGCGCTCGATGCCGCCCCGCGCTACCTGGGGCACCTGCGCTACGGCGTCGTCTCGCTCGGCGACAGCAGCTACGGCGACACCTTCTGCGGCGGCGGCCGGGCCTTCGACGCCCGGCTGCAGGACCTGGGCGCACGGCGCATCGGCGAACCGCTGTGCCTGGACGCGACCGACGCCGGGTCGCCCGAAGCCGTCGCCGTGGACTGGTGCCGGCGGTGGCTGACGCTGGCGGCGACCGGCGCGGCGTCCTGAGGAGGCGTCCCGCAGGCGCGAAAACGCCCCGGTTCCCCGCGCGCGCCTCCTTGGCCATGCCCCTTCCGGCATCCCACCTACCGCCTCCGGCCATGGCATGCCGAGGCCGATTCCCTTACCATCCCTTCCTTGCACACCGCACCCCGGAGCCAGACACATGAGCGCCCTCGCCGAAACCATCCCCACCGAAATGCCCGCCCCCATCGTCTTCACCGACAGCGCCGCCGCCAAGGTGGCCGACCTGATCGCGGAAGAGGGCAACCCGGACCTGAAGCTGCGCGTCTTCGTGCAGGGCGGCGGCTGCTCGGGCTTCCAGTACGGCTTCACCTTCGACGAGATCACGAACGACGACGACACCACCATGTCGAAGAACGGCGTCTCGCTCCTGATCGACGCCATGAGCTACCAGTACCTGCTGGGCGCCGAGATCGACTACAAGGAAGACCTGCAGGGCGCGCAGTTCGTGATCAAGAATCCGAACGCCACCACCACCTGCGGCTGCGGATCGAGCTTCTCCGTCTGAGGCGGGCAACCGCGCTTCGCAAGCACTGGCCGCCTTCGGGCGGCTTTTTCATGGGCCGCCGCATGCCGGTCCCGGCCTCCCTCCCGTGGACCCGACCCCGATGACGACCGATTCCGCCGCCGCCCCCCGGACCTCCGCCCTGCTGTGGCTGGTCGCGGTCGGCTTCTTCATGCAGACGCTGGACGCCACCATCGTCAACACCGCGCTGCCGGCGATGGCGCGCAGCCTGGGCGAGAGCCCGCTGGAGATGCAGTCGGTGGTGGTGGCCTATTCGCTGACGATGGCGATGCTGATCCCGGCCTCGGGCTGGATCGCCGACCGCTTCGGCACGCGGCGGGTGTTCTTCGGCGCGATCCTGCTGTTCGCGCTCGGCTCGCTGCTGTGCGCCATCGCGCCCACGCTGCCGCTGCTGGTGGGCGCGCGGGTCGTCCAGGGCATGGGCGGGGCGCTGCTGCTGCCGGTCGGCCGGCTGGCGGTGCTGCGGGCCTATCCGCGCGAGCAGTTCCTGCGGGCGATGAGCTTCGTCGCATTGCCGGGTCTGATCGGTCCGCTGCTCGGGCCCACGCTCGGCGGCTGGCTGGTCGAGGCGGTGTCCTGGCACTGGATCTTCCTGATCAACCTGCCGGTGGCGCTGGCCGGGTGCATCGCCACGCCCTTCTTCATGCCGGAAGGCCGGCAGGCGGCGGTGGGCCGCTTCGACCTGGGCGGCTACGTCCTGCTGGCGCTGGGCATGCTCTGCCTGTCGCTGTGCTTCGACAGCCTGGCCGGCCGGGACATGCGGCAGGCGGGCGCGATCCTGCTGCTGGTGGCGGGCCTGGCCTGCCTGGCGGCGTACTGGCTGCGCGCGCTGCGCCGGCCGGATCCGCTCTTCTCGCCGAGCCTGTTCTCGGTCGACAGCCTGCGCGTCGGCCTGCTGGGCAACCTGTTCGCGCGCATCGGCAGCGGCAGCATCCCGTTCCTGATCCCGCTGCTGCTGCAGGTCAGCATGGGCTATTCGCCCGCCGAGGCCGGCATGCTGCTGCTGCCGGTGGCGCTGGCGGGCATGTCGGCCAAGTCGGTGGTAACGCGGATCATCACTCGCTTCGGCTACCGGCGGGTGCTGGTGGCCAACACGCTGCTGGTCGGGCTGGCGATGATGGGCTTCGCGCTGATGTCGCCCGGCCAGCCGCTGTGGCTGCGCATCCTGCAGCTGGCGGCCTTCGGCGCGGTCAACTCGGTGCAGTTCACCGCGATGAACACCGTCACCCTCAAGGACCTGGACACCGGCATGGCCAGCAGCGGCAATAGCCTGCTGTCGATGGTGCAGATGCTGTCGATGGGCCTGGGCGTGGCGGCGGCCGGGGCGGTGCTGGCGGCCTTCACCGCGCATTTCCAGGCGGGCGGCGGCGTCGCGGGGGCGCAGACGCTGCAGGCCTTCCACGCCACCTTCGCGACGATGGGGCTGCTGACCATGGCCTCGGCCTGGGTGTTCTGGCAATTGCCGCACGGCGACATGCGGCTGCCCCGGAACCGCGATCCGGTCGAGGCCGACGGGGTGGACAACGTCTGAGGCCCCGCGCGCCGGTCGCGCGGTCGATGTTCCACGACCGCATCGGGCGGCAGCCGGCATTCCGCCTGGGGTCGGTGCTCTCTTTTCGAGAGCAGATGCCTAGGCCGGGTACAGCGCGCCCAGCACCCGCGGACCGCGGGCGCCGGTGACCTCCGGCAGGCTGCCGGGCAGGCCCTGCAGCATCCGGTGCGCGAGCCAGGCGAAGGCGGCGGCCTCGACCTGCAGCGGCGGCAGGCCGTGGCGGTCGGAGGATTCCACGGTCGCTTCCGGCAAGGCCCGCTGGAGCCGGCGCATCAGTTCGCCGTTGAGCGCGCCGCCGCCGCACACGACGAGCGAGGCGCAACCGGGCGCGTGCCGCCGCACGTCGTCCGCGCAGGCGGTGGCGGTCAGGGCGGCGAGCGTCGCCTGGACGTCGACCGGCGCGACCGCCGCCCCGTGGGACGCGAGCCGCGCGTCCAGCCAGTCGGCATGGAACAGGTCGCGGCCGGTGCTCTTGGGCGGCTGGCGGCCGAAGTAGGGATCGGCGCGCAGCCGGGCCAGCAGCTCCGGCAGCGCCCGGCCGCCGGCGGCCCAGGCGCCGTCGCGGTCGAAGGGGGCGCCGGTATGCGCGCGGCACCAGTGGTCGAGCAGCACGTTGCCCGGCCCGCAGTCGAAGCCCGCGATCCGGCCGTCGGCCGCCAGCACGCTGAGATTGGCGATGCCGCCGAGGTTGAGCACGCCCACGGTGCGGCCCGGCCGGCCGAACACCTGCGCGTGGAAGGCCGGCACCAGCGGCGCGCCCTGGCCGCCGGCCGCGAGGTCGCGGCTGCGGAAGTCGGCGACCACCGGGATGCCGGTGCGCTCGGCCAGCAGCGAGGGGTTCTGCAACTGCAGCGTGTAGCCGGTGCCGTCGAATTCCTGCGGCCGGTGGCGCACCGTCTGCCCGTGGGCGCCGATGGCGCGGATGGCGGACGGGGCCAGGCCCGCGTCGGCGAGCAGCGCCGCGACCGCGTCGGCGTAGCGGCGGGACAGGGCGTTGCCGGCCAGCGCCGCGCGGTGCAGCTCGTCGTCGCCGGCGGCGTTGAGCGCCAGCAGTTCCGACCGCAGTTCCGGCGAAAAGGGCAGGGCGCGGTGGTGGGTGACGCGCAGCGGGTGCGCGGCGGAAACTTCGGCGACCACCCCGTCGATGCCGTCGAGCGAGGTGCCGGACATCAGGCCGATGTAGCGGACGGCGCTGCCCTGCGCCGGCACGGGCGGGTCGCCGCCGTACGGTGCGCTGCCCGCGGGGTTCACTGGGCGCTGGCGACGGACTGGTTGGCGGTCTCGAGCTGGATGCGCATGGTCGCGGCCAGCCGGTCGAAGGCCGGGCGCGTGGACGCGGTCAGCGCGGTGGAGGAGGCGCTCTCGCGCACCAGCATCACCGCCGGGTCCTGCTGCACGCCGCCGACGTGGAACTCGAAGTGCAGGTGCGGGCCGGTGGCCCAGCCGGTCTGGCCGACCGCGCCGATCACGTCGCCCTGCGAGACCGGCTGGCGCAGCGCCACGTTGATCTTGCTCAGGTGGGCGTAGACGGTGGTGCGCCGGTTGGCGTGCTCGACGAAGACCACGTTGCCGTAGCCGTTCTGCACGCCGGCGAAGGTGACCACGCCGTCGCCGACCGACTGCACCGGGGTGCCGGTGGGGGCGGCGTAGTCGGTGCCCAGGTGGGCGCGCCAGGTCTGCAGGATCGGGTGGAAGCGGTTGGAGAAGCCGCTGCTGATGCGCGAGAACTCGACCGGCGCGCTCAGGAAGGCGCGGTTCAGGCTCTGGCCGTCGAGCGCGTAGTACGCGCCCTTGCGCGCTCTGTCCGGCTGGAACCACATCGCCTGGTGGGTGGTGCCGTCGTTGATGAACTCCACGCTCAGCACCCGGCCGGCGCGCAGCTGCTCGCCGTCGGCCTCGCGCATCTCGTAGACCACCGAGAAGCGGTCGCCCTTGCGCAGGTTGCGGCGGAAGTCGATGTCGCCCGAGAAGATCTCGGCGATCTGGTTGGCGACCGACTCGGGGATGCCGGCCTCGTAGGTCGCGGCCAGCAGCGAGGTGCTGATGGTGGCGCTGGCCAGGCGGCTGGAGACGCCGGTGGGCAGGGTCTCGGTGCGGCTGACGAAGCCGCCGGCCGGGGTCTTCTCGACCACCAGGCGCTGGAACAGGGTGGCGTCCTCGTTGGCGGCCCAGCGCGCGGTCAGGCGGACCAGCGCGTGGTCGTCGGAGGCCTCGACCGACACCATGCGGCCGGCGCGGCCCAGCAGGCCCTGGCGGGCCACGGGATCGGAGCGCAGGAAGGCGGTGGCGGCCCGGTCGGCCACGCCCAGCCGGCCCAGCAGGCTGTCGGCCGTGTCGCTGGAGCGGGTGGTGTCGCTGCGGAACAGGTTGAAGGAGTACGCGGCGATGGACGCGAGCTGCTGCGCGACAGGCAGCGTCTCGACCGTTTGCGAGAATTGGCTGACAGGCAGTTCGGCCGCGTCGGGGCCGAAGCTCGCCACGGCGAAGGCGCCGCCGCCGCCGCAGAGCATCAGGGTGCCGACGACCGCCGCGATGCGTTTCGGGTGGCGGCGCAGGGATCCTGCAGCCTGGGCCAGCAATGCATGCGCGATAGCGGTCGGGCCGTGTGTCAAGGGTCTGTCCTTCGGATTCAAGTGTCTTCGGGGAAGGCGGATGGCGGCGCGGCGGCCGGCATGCCTGTCTCTGTCTGTCGGTGCCGCAGCCGCGTTGCACGGCCGGGAGGCAGGGTCGAAAAACACCGGTCTTCTAGAATCCCCGCGCATCGACTGGTCGGGAGTATACCGGCCGCCCTTTCCGGGGCCACCATAAAAATCCTTATGAATCAATCAGCTGTTACAACGTTTCCCTTGACCGATGCTGTAAGACAAGCGCTCGACATCACGTTGCGGGGGTCCGACGAGCTGCTGCCGCAGGCCGACTGGGCGCAGAAACTGGCCCGCTCGGCGTCCACCGGCGTGCCGCTGCGCATCAAGCTCGGGCTCGATCCGACCGCGCCCGACATCCACCTCGGGCACACCGTGGTGCTCAACAAGATGCGCCAGCTGCAGGACCTGGGCCACACCGTCATCTTCCTGATCGGCGACTTCACCACCACCATCGGCGACCCCTCGGGCCGCAACGCCACCCGGCCGCCGCTGAGCCGCGAGCAGATCGAGGACAACGCCCGCACCTACTACCAGCAGGCGGCGAAGGTCCTGGACCCGGAGCGCACCGAGATCCGCTACAACAGCGAATGGTGCGATCCGCTCGGCACGCGGGGCCTGATCCAGCTGTCGGCCAAGTACACCGTCGCGCGGATGATGGAGCGCGACGATTTCCAGAAGCGCTTCCAGGGCAACCAGTCGATCTCGCTGCACGAGTTCCTCTACCCGCTGCTGCAGGGCTACGACTCGGTGGCGCTGAAGAGCGACCTGGAGCTCGGCGGCACCGACCAGAAGTTCAACCTGCTGATGGGGCGCCACCTGCAGCAGGAATATGGCCAGGAGCCGCAGTGCGTGCTGACCATGCCCCTGCTCGAAGGCCTGGACGGCGTCGACAAGATGTCCAAGAGCAAGAACAACTACATCGGCGTGACCGAGCCGGCCAACACCATGTTCGCCAAGGTGCTGTCGATCTCGGACGAGCTGATGTGGCGCTGGTACCTGCTGCTGAGCGCCCGGCCGGCCGAGGAGATCGCCGCGCTGCGCGCCGCGGTGGACGCGGGCGCCAACCCCAAGGACGCCAAGGTCGCGCTGGCCAAAGAGATCACCGCGCGCTTCCACGACGCGGCGGCGGCGGACGCGGCGGAGCAGGACTTCGCCAACCGCAGCAAGGGCGGCGTGCCCGATGTGATCCCGGAGGTGGAGTTGTCCGGCGCGCCGCTGGGCATCGCGGCGCTGCTGCGGCAGGCCGGCCTGGCGCCCTCGGCCAGCGAGGCCGGCCGGCTGGTGGACGGCGGCGGCGTGAAGGTGGATGGCGGGGTGGTGGGCGACCGCGGACTGAAACTGCCGGCCGGCAGCTACGTGGTCCAGGTCGGCAAGCGGAAGTTCGCCCGCGTCCACCTGGCGGCGTGAGGGCGCGGCAAGCCCCCGTGCTGTAGGACGGCTCCGACGACGGCAGCGAGCGTCAGACGACAGGTCGTCGCAGGCCGGCTCCCTATGCTCCGGTGAAGGGCCCAGCGGCCGCGCCACCGGAGCGCGGTTCGCGAGGGCGCATCCAACGGAGCCTCCCATGATCCCGACATCCATCGCCGCGCGTCGCCGCCTCGCCCTGCTCGCCCAGCAGCAACCCTGCCTCGACGACAACCGGCAGCAGCAGCAGGAAGGCTCCACCGATTTCCAGTGGGCGCAGGATGTCCGCAAGACGGTGCCCCTCGGCACCTTCGCCACGCGCGTCGGCCTGGCGCGTCTCCCGTCGAACCGCATGCCTGCCCGGGCCCCGGTCATCGGTGCCGCGGACGATCGCCAAGGGGAGCAGGCGGCCCCGCCGCGCCGCGGCGCCGCCCCCCGGGCGCACGACGCCCACGCCAGCCTGGATGCGGAAGTCCAGCAGGCCTGAGTCCGGGCGCGGTTTCTTCGCCTTCCGAGCGCCGGCGCGGTGCCTCCGCAAGCCTCCCGGAGGCAGCGGACCCGGCTCCTGCTTCCGGCCCCCTGCGGCGGTACCGTCGACGGTGCCTCGATAATCGCCCTTTCTCCGGCGGCGGGCACCAGCGTCCGGCGGCCGGCATGCATGCAACGATGCGCTGAGGCTCAGGGACGAATATGACGACGAATGTGGATGTGGTGGTGCTCGCCGCCGGCAAAGGGACCCGGATGCGCAGCAGGCAACCCAAGGTGCTGCACCGGCTCGCCGGCCGGCCGATGCTGTGCCATGTGCTCGATACCGCCGCCACCGTGCGACCGCGCCGCACGATCGTGGTGACCGGCCATGGCGCCGAGGCGGTGGAAGCCGTGCTGCAGGCATCGCAGCCGACCGGGGGCGGCGGCGCCCTGTCCTCGGTCCGCCAGTCCCCGCAGCGCGGCACCGGCCATGCCGTGCAGCAGGCCGCGCCGCTGCTGGCCGGCGATGGGAGCGTGCTGGTGCTCAACGGCGACGTGCCGCTGATCGCGCCGGCCACGGTCGCAGCGCTGGCGGATGCCTGCGGCGCCGCGCGCCTGGTGCTGCTGACCACCGTGCCCGACGACGCCACCGGCTACGGCCGCATCGTGCGCGGCGCCGACGGCGCGGTGCGGGGCATCGTCGAGCACAAGGACGCGACCGAGGCCGAGCGCGGCATCCGCGAGATCTACACCGGCATCATGGCCGCGCCCGGCGACCGGCTGGCCGGCTGGCTGTCGCGGCTGTCGTGCGACAACGCCCAGGGCGAGTACTACCTGACCGACATCGTCGCGCTGGCGGTGGCCGACGGGGTCGAGGTGGTCGCGGTCGAAACCCGCGACCCGGTGGAGGTGGCCGGCGTCAACAGCCCGGCGCAGCTGGCCGAACTCGAACGCGCGCTGCAGCGCCGCCGGGCCGAGGCCCTGCTGGAGCAGGGCGTGCGCCTGGCCGACCCGGCGCGCCTGGACGTGCGCGGCACGCTCGAATGCGGCAGCGACGTCGACATCGACGTGGGCTGCGTCTTCAGCGGCACGGTGCGGCTCGGCGACGACGTGCGCATCGGCGCCTACTGCGTCATCGCCAATGCGCGGATCGCCGACGGGACGGTCATCCACCCCTTCACCCACATCGACGGCGAGGCCGCCGGCGTGGAGGTGGGCGCCGAGGCGCGGATCGGCCCCTTCGCCCGGCTGCGCCCCGGAGCCCGCCTGGGCGCGGAGGTGCACATCGGCAACTTCGTCGAGGTCAAGAATTCCACCCTGGCGCAGGGCGCCAAGGCCAACCACCTGGCCTACCTGGGCGATGCCGACGTCGGCGAACGGGTCAACTACGGCGCGGGCAGCATCACCGCCAACTACGACGGCGCCCGCAAGCACCGCACGGTGATCGGCGCCGACGTGCATGTCGGCAGCAACTGCGTGCTGGTGGCGCCGCTGGACATCGGCACCGGCGCCACCATCGCCGGCGGCTCGACCATCACCACCGATGTGCCGGCCGGCGGCCTGAGCGTGTCGCGCGGACGCCAGCGCGACATCGCCGGCTGGAAGCGACCGGCCAAGACGGGGAACGCCGGTGCTTGAGCACCGCCGGACCGGCCTGGCCGGCCGCCCGCGGAGGGCGGCCCGATGAGCGGTGCCGATCCGTTCCGAGGCCTTCCGCCGGACGCCCTGCCCACCGAACCGGCGTGGCTGCGCGGCGAGGTGCGCACCCGGATATCCGATGCGATGCCGCAGGAGGACGCTTCCGCCCTGCGGGCCGCGCTCGACGCCAGCCGTGCCGAACTGCTGAGCAGCCGCAGCGAGATCGACGAGTTCTGCCGCGTCGCCTCGCACGACCTGCGCGCGCCGCTGCGCCACATCACGGCCTATGCCGGCATCGTGCGCGAGCTGGTGACCGAGCGTTGCGCCGACGCGGGCGTCCCCGTCGACGATGAGCTCGGCGAGTGCCTGGATACCCTGGACCAGTCGGCCCACCGCATGGCGCGCATGATCGACGCGATGCTGGCCTACGCCCGGGTGGCGCACGCGCCCTTCGAGCGCCAGCCGCTGGACCTGGGTGCGATGGTGCGCGAGGCCCGCGACACCGTGCTCCGCAGCCCCGTGGCCGCGGGCCGGTCCATCGTCTGGGATCTGGCCGCCGACTGGCCGGCCTGCGACGGCGATCCGGCGCTGGTGGGCCAGCTGCTGGTGCATCTGGTGGACAACGCGGTGCGCTTCACCGCGCGGCGGCCGGTGGCGCACATCGCCGTCGGCTGGCGGCACGACGCCGCCGGCGTGCCGGAGATCCAGGTGCGCGACGACGGCGCGGGCTTCGATCCGGCGCGGGCCGGCCGGCTGTTCCGGCTGTTCGAGCGGTTGCACCGCGCGTCCGACTTCGACGGGCTGGGCACCGGACTGGCGTTGTCGCGGCGCATCGTGGCCCGCCATGGCGGCGGCATCCGCGTCGAGGCGGCGCCGTCCGCGGGCTGCACCGTCAGCTTCACGCTCCAGCCGGGCGCGGACGCTCCCCCGGCCCTGCCGGCCGGCGACTGAACGCGGCCCGGCCGCGCGTCACGGCGGCGGGCGCAGCGGCAGCCGGGTGGTGAAGCAGGCGCGGTGCTGGCTGAAGAAGGCGCGCACGTTGCGCACGTTGGCATCGGCGGTGAACAGCCGCTGCGCCAGCGCCAGGTAGTCCGGCATGTCGCGCACCTGCAGCACCAGCATGAAGTCCGGCCCCGGCGAGACCCGGTAGCACTGCTGCACCCCGGCCTCGGCCACGGCGCGTCGCTCGAACGCCGCCAGCCGGTCGGTGTCCTGCCGGTCGAGCGACACCTCGACGATGGCCGTCAGTCCGTGCCCCCGCAGCGCGGCCACCCGGTCCGCATCCAGGATGGCGACCTGGCGTTCGATCAGGCCGGCTTCCTGCAGCCGGCGCACCCGGCGCAGGCAGGTGGGCGGCGAGATGCCGACCGCCTCCGCCAGGGCCTGGTTGCTGCGGCCGGCATCCTGTTGCAGCTGGTCGAGCAACTGCCAGTCGATCGCATCGGGATTTATTTCTTCCATATGAAGATGATAAATGGAATTAAATTTCGTAACTGGTTGAACGTGAATTAAAATTTCAAAAATAGAGACGATCCGATCTTCTCGTTTCCCGATTCCACTCCTACCATCGGCATCTTTGGTGAATCACAGGATGTCTTGATATGTGCGGAATCGTCGGTGCCGTCTCGGCACGCAATATCGTCCCGGTGCTGGTGCAGGGCCTCCAGCGGCTGGAATACCGGGGATACGACTCCTGCGGCGTGGCCATCTACGACCAGGGCGCCGACGCCGCGCTGCACGGCAGCCTGCGCCGCAGCCGCAGCACCGCGCGGGTGGCGGAACTGATGACGCAGATCGAGGCCGAAGCCATGGAGAGCGGCACCGGCATCGCCCACACCCGCTGGGCCACCCACGGCGCGCCCGCGGTGCACAACGCGCATCCGCACTTCAGCCACGGAACCGGCACCGCCGGCGATGCGCAGGACCCGACGACCGACACCCGTCCCGCCCGCATCGCGGTGGTGCACAACGGCATCATCGAGAACCACGACAAGCTGCGCGCGGCGCTGCAGGCCCGCGGCTACCCCTTCTCCAGCCAGACCGACACCGAGGTGATCGCCCACCTGGTGGACAGCCTCTACGACGGCGACCTGCTGGCCGCGGTGCAGGCCGCGGTGGTGCAGCTGCACGGCGCCTACGCGATCGCCGTCTTCTGCCGCGACGAGCCGCACCGGGTGATGGGCGCGCGCGCCGGATCGCCGCTGATCCTGGGCGTGGGCGCCGCCGGCAGCGAGCATTTCATCGCCAGCGACGCCATGGCGCTGGCCGGCGTGACCGACCAGATCGTCTACCTGGAAGAGGGCGACGTGGTCGACCTGCAGCTGGGCCGCTACTGGATCAGCGCGCCCGACGGCCAGGGCGGCTTCCGCGCGCTGGACGCGGCCGCGCGCCCGGTGCGCACGGTGCTGGCGCACAGCGGCGCGGCGGAACTCGGCCCGTACCGCCACTTCATGCAGAAGGAGATCTTCGAGCAGCCGCGCGCCATCGCCGACACCCTCGAAGGCCTGGAGGCCGTGGTGCCCGAGCTGTTCGACGGCGCGCCCAAGGTCGACGGGCAGCCCGGCGCCTCGGCCGCGCAGGTGTTCCGGGAGATCGACCGGGTCCTGATCCTGGCCTGCGGCACCAGCTACTACAGCGGCTGCACCGCCAAGTACTGGCTGGAGTCCATCGCGCAGATCCCGACCCAGGTCGAGATCGCCAGCGAATACCGCTACCGCGACTCGGTGCCCGATCCGCGCACGCTGGTGGTCACCATCACCCAGTCGGGCGAGACAGCGGACACGCTGGCGGCCCTGCGCCACGCGCGCAGCCTGGGCATGGCGCAGTCGCTGACCATCTGCAACGTCTCGACCAGCGCGATGGTGCGCGAGTGCAAGCTGGCCTATATCACCCGCGCCGGCATCGAGGTGGGCGTGGCCTCGACCAAGGCCTTCACCGCCCAGCTGGCGGGGCTGTTCCTGCTGACGCTGGCGCTGGCCAAGTCGCGCGGCCGCCTGTCGGCCGAGGCCGAGGCGGGCCACCTGAAGGCGATGCGCCACCTGCCGGTCGCGCTGCAGTCGGTCCTGGCGCTGGAGCCGCAGATCATCGGCTGGGCCGAGGCCTTCGCCTCCAAGGACCACGCACTGTTCCTGGGGCGCGGCCTGCACTACCCGATCGCCCTGGAAGGCGCGCTCAAGCTCAAGGAAATCACCTACATCCATGCCGAGGCCTACGCCGCCGGCGAACTCAAGCACGGCCCGCTGGCGCTGGTGACCAGCGAGATGCCGGTGGTCACCGTGGCGCCCAACGACACCCTGCTGGAGAAGCTCAAGAGCAACCTGCAGGAAGTGCGCGCCCGGGGCGGGGTGCTGTACGTGCTGGCCGACGCCGACACCCAGATCGTCGGCGGGGAGGGCCTGCACGTGATCCGGATGCCGGAGCACTACGGCGCGCTGTCGCCGATGCTGCATGTGGTGCCGCTGCAACTGCTGGCGTACCACACCGCCTGCGCACGCGGCACCGACGTGGACAAGCCGCGCAACCTGGCCAAGAGCGTCACGGTCGAGTAGGACGGACGACCGGCCGGACGGGATTGGGGTCCTCCTCGGAGCGTTCCTCCCTGCAGGAGACGCCCGGCCGGGCGCCGCCGGGCCGGGCGCGTCAGTGCAGCGTGGCCGCCTGCTCGGCCAGCCGGTCCAGGGCACGGCACACGTCGGCGAAACGGCCGGCCATGACCATGCGGCCCGCGGAGCTGGCGGGCAGGGAATCGTCGCGCTCGCGGTGGATGCGGACTTCCGCATGCTGCGGCCCGGACCGCACGGCCGCTGCCGGACGCATGCGCAGGCCGCCGCGGCGGTCGCGCCAGACGGTCGGGCGCGGCGCGGGGCGCGTGCGCGGCGGCAGGTCGTGCCCCAGGAGGGCATCCAGGCTGCGGCGCAGGCGGCCTTCCACGGATGGCGGCACGCGGGAGGCGGCGCAGGGACCCGGCGGAGGCAGGGGCTGGAGGTTCATGCGGCGCATCTGGATGCGCAGGGGGGTCAGCATGGCGCGGATGTTCAGGGACCTGGCTTTCATCGGATGCTCCTGGAAGGCGATGGAAAAAGAGGGGGGCGAACCGGCGAGGCGCGAGCGCGCCCCTGCCGCGCGCGCAGCGGGCATGAAAACGTCGAGGAGGAGGCCGGATGCGCCGCCGGGGATGCGGGGCGGCAGGCCCCTTCATCCGCGCAGCGGCCCCGGGGCCGGGCGCGCTAGGCGTCGAACTGGTTGCGGATCAGGCCGACGGCGCGGCCTTCGATCTCGAAGGGCTCGTCCGGGCCGACCCGGATCACCGGGAAATCCGGGTTCTCGGGCAGCAGCTCGACCCGGCCGTCCAGCCGGCGGAAGCGCTTGACGGTGACTTCGTCGCCGATGCGCGCGACGATGATCTGGCCGTTTTCCGCATGCCGGGTGGAGGCGACGGCGAGCAGGTCGCCGTCGAGGATGCCCGCGTCGCGCATCGACATGCCCCGGACCTTGAGCAGGTAGTCGGGCACCTGGCGGAACAGGCTGTGCTCGACCTGGTAGAGCTGTTCGATGTGCTGCTCGGCCAGGATCGGCACGCCGGCCGCGACGCGGCCGACCAGCGGCAGCGACAACCCCTTGGCGCCGGCGGCGACCCGGCCCAGCAGCATCGCGGCCTTGTCGGCCAGGCCGGCGTGCGACTTGATGCGGATGCCGCGCGAGGTGCCGCTGATGAGTTCGATGGCGCCCTTGCGGGCCAGCGCCTGGAGGTGTTCCTCGGCGGCGTTGACCGAGCGGAAACCGAGATGCGCGGCGATCTCGGCCCGGGTCGGCGGCGCGCCGCTGCGTTCGACGGCATCGCGGATGACGTCGAGGACCTGCTGCTGCCGGGCGGTCAGCTTGGCGGGGGGAAGGGAGAGAGGGGACATGGGCATTCCAAGGGCAAGAAGTGCGGAAGGTCACTGTCTGGGCATCCAGTGTCTGTATTTTTGTACAGTTCCGCTGTCGGCGCAAGAGGGTCGCTGCCGCAGCCCGTGGAGATCGGGTCTTCCGGGCGACATCCGCGGCCCGCCGCCGGCCCGTGCCCGACCGGTCAGCGTCCGGCGGCGGCCTTGCGGGCCTCGGCGTTGCGCTGGCGGGTGGCCGCGCCCTTGCGGGCGGATTCCGAGCGCTGCTCGGCCGTGCGGGCCGCGGAGGCCGCGCCGCCGCGCCTGCCGCCGGTCTTCGAGGGCGTGGTGTCCACCGGCTTGCCGCGTCCGGCGCCGCTTTTCTTGCCGCCGCCGGTTTCCTTGTTGACGGTGGCCCAGGCGCGGCGCTCGGCCTCCGCCTCGGGCGTGCCACGCGCCTCGTAGCTTTCCTCGATGTGCGCGGCCTGGCGCTTCTGCTTGTCGGTGTAGGCGGACTTGTCGCCACGCGGCATGGCGTGCTCCCGGAGTCGGTGGGACATGCAGGCTAGGAGCGCGATTCGGGCACGGGGTATCGAATTGTTCCTACGCGGACAGGCAGTTGCCCGGCCCCGGCACCGCCTACCATCGGGGCTTCCGGCGCGGGCCGCGTGCCGCGCCCTTTTCTTCCCTTGTTGCGATGCGATCCGCCATGACGATTCCTGCCGTCCGCCCCAGTCCTTCCCCGCGCTCGCGGCGCGGGTCCGTCCTGCGTCCGGCGCTGCTGTCGGCGGCCCTGCTGGCGCTGGCGGCGGCGGGACGGGCCGAAAGCATCGGCGAGGTGGATACCGTCTTCAAGTGGATCGGGCCGGACCACAAGATCGTGGTCGATGCCTACGACGACCCGCAGGTCGAGGGCGTGACCTGCTACGTCTCGCGCGCCCGGACCGGCGGCGTCAAGGGGGCGCTGGGGCTGGCGGAGGACAAGGCCGAGGCCTCGATCGCCTGCCGGCAGGTCGGGCCGCTGCGCTTCAAGCGGCCGCTGCCGGCGCAGGAGGAGGTGTTCTCCGAGCGCATCTCGCTGGTCTTCAAGAAGCTGCGGGTGGTGCGCATGGTGGACCGCAAGCGCAACACGCTGGTCTACCTGACCTACTCGGACCGGGTGATCGAGGGCTCGCCGCAGAACGGCGTGACCGCGGTGCCGGTCGGCGCGGAGACGCCGATCCCGTCCAAGTGACCGCTCCGCGGGAGGCGCGTCGGCGAATCATCCGGGGCCTGTCGCCCGGCAGCCCGCATTGCGCCTTCGCTGCCAGCTATCGAATACGTAGCAAGGGCCGCGAACCCGTTCCCTGCGCTCAGCCGATGCCGGCGAGCAGCTCGGCGATGGAGTCCGGGTCCACCGGCTTGGTCAGGTGCCGGTCGAAGCCGGCCTGGGCGGCGCGCTGCTTGTCGCTCTCGCCGCCCCAGCCGGTCAGCGCGACCAGCAGCGTGGGACGGGTGCTGCCGCGCACGGTGACCCGCGCCGCGCGCAGGCGCTGCGCGACCTCGTAGCCGTTGAGGCCGGGCATGCCGATGTCGAGGAAGGCCACGTCGGGCGCGAAGTCGACGACCGCGTCCACGGCCGACGGGCCGTCGTGGGCCAGGCGGACTTCGTGCCCGTCGAGTTCGAGCAGGGCGGCCAGGGTTTCGGCGCCGTCCTGGTTGTCGTCGGCGACCACGATGCGGCGGCCCTGCGGCGCGGCGTCCGGCCCGTCGTCGGACTGCGGCGTCTGGGAGTTCTGCACGGTGGATTCCTGGGGTGGGATGGCTTGGGGCGGGAGGGAGGACGCAGCGCCGTCCGGCCGGTGGTTGCGCAGTCCGGGGACCGGCGCGGCGCCGGTGCGGGGGGCGGGCCGGCCCATGGCGGCCGGCACGCCGGCAGCCGGCGCCGGGTCTGCGTTCGCCAGCGAGGCGCCGGGCAGGCGCACCACGAATTCGCTGCCGTGGCCCAGGCCCTGGCTGTGCGCCTCGACGGTGCCGCCGTGCAGGCCGATCAGCCCGCGCACCAGCGACAGGCCGATGCCCAGCCCGCCTTCGGAGCGGTCGATGGCCGACTCGACCTGGGAGAACATGTCGAAGATGCGCGAGAGCGACGCGGCGGCGATGCCGATGCCGTTGTCGCGCACCCGCAGCACCAGCGTGTCGCCGTCGAGCGCGGCGTGCAGCGCCAGCCGGCCGCCCGGGTCGGTGTACTTGGCGGCGTTGGTCAGCAGGTTGGAGATGGCCTGGGCGATGCGCAGCGGGTCCGCCGTCAGCTGCAGCGGGGCCGGGCCCAGGTCCAGGTCCAGCCAGTGGCCGCGGGCGTCGATCACCGGGCGCGCGGTCTCCAGCGCGTCCTCGACGACGGACGACAGCAGCACCTTCTCGCGGCGGATGTCGAGGGTGCTGCGGGTGATGCGCGAGACGTCGAGCAGGTCGTCGAGCAGCATCGACATGTGGCGCACCTGGCGCTCGATCACGTCGTGGCTCCAGCGCAGCTGCTCGGGCGTGGCCTGCGGGTCGCTGGAGATGCGCGCGGCGCTGCGGATCGGCGCCAGCGGGTTGCGCAGCTCGTGGGCCAGCGTCGCCAGGAACTCGTCCTTGCGCCGGTCGGCCTCCTGCAGCGCTTCCTCGGCGTGCTTGCGGTCGCTGATGTCGACCAGCACGCCGTGCATGAACAGCGGCCGGCCTTCCGCGTCGCGCTCGATCTGGCCGCGCGAGATGACCCAGCGCCAGCCGCCGGCCGACTGGGCGATGCGGTGCTCGGACCGCCATTCGTCCGAGTCGGCGAAGGCCAGGGCGAAGGACTTGCGCACCGCCTCCTGGTCGTCGGGGTGGCAGCCGGCGATGAAGGCTTCCAGCGGCGCGTCCTTGAGCAGGCTCTCGTGCGCGAGGCCGAAGAAGCGCGCCAGGTGGGCGTCGGCCTGGATCACGTCGCGCCGGATGTCGTAGTCCCAGGCGGCGATCTCGGCGGCCTTGAGGGTGGCGTCGAGCCGTTCGCGGGTGGTGCGCAGCGCCATTTCGATGACCGCGCGCTCGATCGCGGTCCAGGCGCGGCTGGCCACGTCCTGGGCGGTCTCGATGTCCTGCGGCGTCCAGCGGCGCGGCTCGGGATGCACCAGGTAGAGGAAGCCCTGAAGGCCGCCGGCCTTGGTCGAGGGCATGATCGCGAAGGCGCGCAGCGCCGACTCGCGCAGCACCCCGGTCAGCCAGGTGGTGCGGGTGCGGGGGTCGGTGGCGGTGTCGGCGACCACCAGCTCGTGGCCGGTGGCCAGCTCGTGCATCAGGGTGTCGCGGCCGTAGCTGAACATGTCGCGGCGGCCGGAGTAGTCGGGCATGCTGCCGTCGCCCACCGCCACGTTGCCGAGGATGCGCAGGTGGCCGTCCACCTCGCAGAAGCCGACCTGGCCCACCTGCAGCTCGTCGACCAGCATCTGCGCGGCCAGGCGCTTGATGGCCTGCGGGTCGGACAGGCCGCGCAGGGCGTCGCCCAGCCGCAGCTGGAAGGCCAGCCGGCGCTCGTTGATGACCTTGCCGCTGGTCTCGGCGCAGGTGCAGAACATGCCCTGGACGGTGCCGTCGGCGTCGCGCACCGGGAGGTACGAGAACGAGAAATGGGTTTCCTCGGCGTACCCGTTGCGGTCCTGCATCAGGAAGCAGATGTCGTCCATGTGGATCGATTCGCCGGCGTAGGTGCGGTCCATGATCGGCCCCACGTCGTCGATGATGTCGGACCAGAGGTCGGCGAAGCGCATGCCCTGCCCGGCCGGGTGCTTCGCGCCGCACAGCACGCCGTAGCTGTCGTTGTAGAGCACGATGCGCTCCGGGCCCCAGGCCAGGAACATCGGCTGCGTCGCGGCGAGCATCACGCACACCAGGCCGCCGAGCGCGGGCGGCCAGTCCTGCGGCGGCCCGAGGGGCGAGCGCCGCCAGTCCCGGGACCGCAACAGGGCGCCGGCTTCCCCGCCTCCATGCAGGAAGGCGGGGAGCGGCGGGGGGACGACGGAAGGCGAAGGACCTACAGCGGGCAAGAAGGGGCTCCTGGGTCGGATGTCGGCGGGAGAGGCGAGGATGCCGGCGGGACTGCGCGCGCAAAGGAGTTCGGCCGAGGGGCGTGCCGGATGCCCGATGGCGCCGCCGACGCCTGCGAATTGTAGGAGGCCCGTCGGATTCCCGGTACGCGGGACGCGGATGGCCGCAGCGCATGATGGCGATCCCGCTCCTGCCCCAGACCGGCATCCGCACCATGCACGACATCCCTCCGCCCCTGTTTCCCGATGCCGCTCCGGACGGCGCCGCCCCCGCGCCCGGCCGCCGGCTGCGCCTGCTGCCGCAGGATTGGACGGCGCCGCTGCCGGACGGCGGCACGTTGCTGCAGGCGGCCGGCGCGGCGGGCATCGAACTGCCCAGCTCCTGCCGCAACGGCACCTGCCGGGCCTGCATCTGCCGCATGGCCGCGGGCCGCGTGCGCTACCGCATCGACTGGCCCGGCGTCAGCGTCGAGGAGCGGCGCGAAGGCTGGATCCTGCCCTGCGTCGCCCTGCCGGACGAGGACGCGGCCGGGGACATCGTGCTGGAGGCGCCGGGCGCGGTGCGGACGCCCCGGTGACCGGGAATCCGGGCGCGGGACCGGATGCGGCTGGGGGCCGCACCGGGCGGCGCGCACCGGTCAGGCGCCCAGGTCGCGGTTGAGCGACGGCTGCACGATCTCGATCCAGTACCCGTCCGGGTCCTTGATGAAAGCCACGTCCTTCATCTTGCCCTGGTCGGGCCGCTTGACGAAGGCGACGGCGTTCTCGTCGAACCAGCCCACCGCCGCCGCCAGGTCGGGCACCGCGATGCAGATGTGGCCGAAGCCCTGCGGCTGGGCGTTGCCGTCGTGGTAGCGGAAGTCGGGATCGGCCTCGGTGCCCCAGTTGTGGGTCAGCTCCAGCACGCCGCGCTGGGCGAAGGTCCATTCGCTGCGCGGCGCGGCGTCGATCGGCGGGCTGTCGTCCTCGCGCGCATGGGCCAGGAAATACAGCGTGAACCGCATTTCCGGGAAATCGAGCTTGCGCAGCAGGCGCATGCCCAGCACCCGGCTGTAGAACCCCAGCGAGACGGCCGGGTCCTTGATGCGCAGCATCGTGTGGTTGAAGACGAAGCCGCGGGTCGGCGCGGGCGCCGGGCCGAGGATGCCGGGCGCGGATTCGGTGTCGAAGGTGTCGGGGACGAAGTCGGACATGGGGTCGGGGGTGCCCATCGAAAAAGGGCCTGCCATCATGCGGCAGGCCCGGGGCGCGACTGTGTCCGAACTTGTCTTCAGGCCAGGGTGTCCGCGGTGTCGGTGTCCGGCGCGGGGCTGGAGGCGGTGCCGGCCGCGTCCTGCGGGCCGGCGGCGCGTTCGGCGGTGCGGCGGGCCAGGTGCGCCAGGGCTTCCTCCACCTGGTCGACCAGCACCAGGCACAGGTCGCCCGGCCGCAGTCGCGACAGCGCGGTGTCGATGGCCAGGAACTCGCCGCGGATCTCCTCGACATGGGCGGTGCGCCGGGCGCCGGCCAGGCCTTCGCGCAGCAGCGCCATCACCTCGCCGTCGGCCCGGCCGCGCTGGGCGGCGTCCTGGTAGAGGACGACCTCGTCGAAAGCCTCGCCCAGGATGACCGTCTGGTCGCGGATGTCGCTGTCGCGCCGGTCGCCGGCGCCGCTGATCACGACCGAGCGGCGTCCGGCGGCCGGCAGCGCGTCGACCGCGGCCACCAGCGCCCGCATCGCGTCGGGGTTGTGGCCGTAGTCGGCGATGACGGTGGCGCCGCCGTACTCCATCAGGTTGAAGCGGCCGGGGGCGTTGTCGCTGTCGCTGGTGAAGCTGGCGAGGCCGGCGCGGATGGTGTCCCAGCCGAGCCCGGCGGCCCAGGCGGCGCCGATGGCGGCCATGGCGTTGTCGACCTGGAACGGGATGGTGCCGCCGCGCGTCAGCGGGATGCCCGCCAGCGCGATGCGTTCGCGCGTCGCGCCCTCGGCCGCGACCAGCGCGTCGCCGTCGCGGTAGACCACCCGCCGGCCCTGCGCATGGTGGGTGGCCATCGCCGGGTGGCGGCGGTCGGCCGCGAAGAAGACGATGCCGCCGGTGCAGGACTGCGCCATCGCCGCGACGATCGGGTCGGCGGCGTTGAGCACCGCGTAGCCGGAAGGCGCCACGTTCTGCACGATGACGCGCTTGAGCACCGCCAGGTCTTCCACGGTGGTGATGTAGTTCAGCCCCAGGTGGTCGCCGGCGCCGATGTTGGTCACCACCGCCACCTGGCAGCGGTCGAAGCCCAGGCCCTCGCGCAGCACGCCGCCGCGCGCCACCTCGAAGACGGCCGCGTCCACGTCGGGGTGCAGCAGCACGTTGCGGGCGCTCTTGGGGCCGCTGCAGTCGCCGCTGTCGGTCTGGCGGCCGTCCACGTAGACGCCGTCGGTGTTGGTCATGCCCACCCGCAGCCCGTCGGCCGCCAGCAGGTGGGCGATCAGGCGGGTAGTGGTGGTCTTGCCGTTGGTGCCGGTGACCGCGATCACCGGGATGCGGCCGTCGTCGCCGGGCGCGAACAGCTCGGAGACCATCGCCTCGCCCACCGGGCGCGGCTTGCCGTACGAGGGCGAGGTGTGCATGCGCAGGCCCGGCGCGGCGTTGACCTCGACGATGCCGCCCTTCTGCTGCTCCAGCGGCTTGAGCACCGTGCTGCAGACCACGTCCACGCCGCAGATGTGCAGGCCGACCATCTGCGCCGCGGCCACCGCGCAGGCGGCGACTTCGGGGTGCACGTCGTCGGTGACATCGGTGGCGGTGCCGCCGGTCGAGAGGTTGGCGTTGTTGCGCAGAATCACGCGGCGGCCCTTCTCGGGCACCGATTCGGGCGCCAGGCCCTGGGTGGACAGGCGCAGCACCGCGATGTCGTCGAAGCGGATCTTGGTCAGCGAGGTGGCGTGGCCGTCGCCCCGGCGCGGGTCGCGGTTGACCTCCTCGACCAGCTCGCGCACCGTGTGCACGCCGTCGCCCACCACCTGCGGCGGGTCGCGGCGCGAGGCGGCCACCAGCTTGTCGCCCACCACCAGCAGCCGGAAGTCGTAGCCGGGCAGGAAGCGCTCGACGATGACGTCGCCGTACTCGGCCGCGGCCTTGAAGGCGATGGCCATGTGGTCGCGGTCCTGCAGGTTGACGGTCACGCCCTTACCCTGGTTGCCGTCCTGGGGCTTGACGACGACCGGCAGGCCGATCTCCTGCGCCACGCGCCAGCCTTCCTCGGCCGAGCGCACCGGCCGGCCCAGCGGCACCGGCACGCCGGCGGCGTGGAGCAGGTTCTTGGTCAGGTCCTTGTCCTGGGCGATGGCCTCGGACACCGCGCTGGTGCTGTCGAGTTCGGCCGCCTGGATGCGGCGCTGGCGCGATCCCCAGCCGAACTGCACCAGGCTGCCCTGGGTGAGGCGGCGGTACGGGATGCCGCGGGCGACGGCGGCCTCGACGATGCAGCCGGTGCTCGGCCCCAGGCGCTCGGACTCGTCGAGATCGCGCAGCTCGGCGATGGCCGATCCCACGTCGAAGGCGGCATCGGCGATGGCGGCCTGCAGCAGCGCCAGGGCCAGCGCGAAGGCGCGGCGGCCGACGGCCTCCTCGGAGTACTGCACCACCACCTGCAGCACGCCGTCCTCGGGCGTGACCGCGAAGCGGCTGAAGGTGACCGGGCAGCCCGCCTGCGCCTGCAGCGCCAGGGCGGCCTTGCCCAGCACCGAGGCCAGCCAGACCGGTCCGTCGTGGCCGCCGTGGCGCAGCGCGCCGATGGTGGGGAAGAGGGCGCGCAGCCGCGGCTCGAAGCCCGGCACCTGCGCCACCGCGCAAGCGCCCGGGCTGCAGGTGACGATGGCTTCGATGGAAGTGTGGCGGCTCCAGAGGTTGGGGCCGCGCAGGGCGCGGAGGCGGGAGATTTCCATGGCGGTTCGGGGAATTCTGAAGAGGGCCGCCGGGCCGGGGGGGCCGGGCGGTGGGATGCGGGAGGAACTGACGGGTGCGGCGTCGGCCGGGGCTCAGGCCACGGCTTCCGCGGTTTCGTCCGGGACGTCGGCCGTCGCGGCGGCCAGCGGCACGCCGGGCTCCGGCTCGAAGGCTTCGAGGCCGGCGCCGACCAGGGCCGGCGCGATGCCCAGCGCCCAGCCCGCGGCCACGGCGGCCAGCAGGGCCTCGTCCGGCACCGCGCCGTGGCGGGCGCGCCAGTCGTCCAGGTCGCCGAGGCCGGGCAGGAGCGTTTCCCGGCCGTCGGCCACCAGCACCGCGCGGCGGTCGCGCAGCACCACCGCCCGGCCGCCGGCGGCGCAGTGGGCGGTCACCGCCGGCGCGGCCGGATCGCAGGCGTACAGGACGACCTCGCCATCGCACAGGGGCGCCAGTTCGGCCACCGCCGGCACCGCGCCGTTGAGGACCGCCACGCCGTCGGACAGCACCACGTCCACCTGGGTGCGCATCACCTTGCGCATCTGCTCCTCGTCCCGCACGTCGAAGTGCGCCAGCGCGTCGATGCCGTCGAAATCGGTCACCACGCCGACCTGGCAGCGGTCGTAGGCCAGGCCGCTCTGCAGGATGGAGGCCGGACCGTTCTCGATGACCGCCGTCTCGACGGTGCGGTTGACCAGGATGCGCTCGCCGGCCTGCCAGTGCGCGCTGTCGCTCGCGTCGAAGCGTCGGCGGCCGAGGAACAGGCCGTCCCGGCAGGCCAGCCCGGTCAGCCTGCCGTCCAGGTGGGTCAGCCAGGCGACCAGCCGGGCCACCGCCGCGCTGTGGCGCGAGCCGGCGATGCCGACCACCGGGATGCGGCCGTCCTCGCCGTCGGCGAACAGGTGGTCGCGGATCGCCTCGCCGACCGGCCGGGGCTGGCCGGTGATGGGCGTGAGGTGCATCAGCAGGCCCGGGCCGGCGTTGACCTCGACGATGGCGCCGCCCTGGGCCTGCAGCGGCCGGCGGATGTCGTGCGCGACGAGGTCGATGCCGGCGATGTCCAGGCCGACGATGCGCGCCGCGAGCGTCACCGCGTGGGCCACCTCGGGGTGGACGTCGTCGGTGCAGTCGATGGCCATGTTGCCGGTGCGCTGGATCAGCACCCGCTGGCCGGCCGCCGGGACGCTGCCGGCCTCCAGGCCCTGGCGGCGCAGTTCCAGCTGCACGCCGCCATCGCGGGCGACGTCGATGGTGGTGAGCGGGTACTGGTGCTCCCAGCCGCGGCGCGGATCGGAATTCATCTGCTGGTCGACCAGCTCCGCGACGGTGGACGCGCCATCGCCGACCACCTCCACCGGCTCGCCGCGGGTGGCGGCGACCACCTTGCCGCCGACCACCAGGAGGCGGTGCTCGGTGCCGGGCACGAAGCGTTCGACGATCACGTCGCTGCCCTCGGCCTCGGCCAGGCTGAACGCGGCCGCGACATCGTCCCGGGTGCGCAGGTCCAGCGTCACGCCGCGGGCATGGTTGCCGGCGGAGGGCTTGACCACCACCGGCAGGCCGATGTCCTGCGCGGCTTCCCAGGCGGCCTCGGGGCTCTCGACCAGCCGGCCCTCGGGCACCGGCACGCAGCAGGCGGCGAGCAGGGTCTTGGTGAGGTCCTTGTCGGCGGCGATGCTCTCGCCGATGGCGCTGGTGC
>JAKOND010000139.1 GCA_022702125.1 Burkholderiaceae bacterium | reverse complement strand
GTCGCACGCCGGTATGACGCTGGAGGAGCAGGCCACCCTGCTTCATCAGGCGGAACACTTTCTTATGGTTCAAGAGCGGTTCGCCGGTGGTGCGGCGCGTCCGGTTCAGGATCGCCGTCACCCGCCGATAGCCGTAGGTCGGTCGCGCGTCCGTCACGGCGCGGATCTACATGCTGATCGCTCGCGTCCGCTGGCTGTATCGCCGGATGATGGCCGCCGATCGGAGAGTCCATCGTCTTGGCATGGACAGGGCCGGTCTCGAACTGCTGGCGATCGCCCGGCGCTGGCTCCGATGCCACGAGAAGATCGCCGCCCTTCTCCGCCAGCCTGTGCCTCCGGAGCTCCGGCAGGTGCGAGCGGCGCTGCGGCCTCCGCGAAAGCTTGCAGGGCGACGCTGATCAGCTACCGACCTTCTTGCTCCGCTCGTGCGGCAGCTCCTCCAACCAATCGATGGTGCTCTCCACGATGAGATCCCACCGGGTATAGGCATCAGGCAGCTCGGCGAGCGTCGCTCGATACTCGATCATGGACGCAACGACATGGTCGAGTGCGTGGCCAATCCGCGGATGCCGCGCAAGGTCCGGCCGGTAGTAGTCGAGTAGATAGAGCAGCATGTCGCGCACCCGCTCGTCGTGCTGCACTTTGAGGGTCGCGTTCCGCATGACGGACTTCCGAGGCAGCGGATCGACCTCGCCAGGATCTCGGTAGGCGGTGCCCGTCACCCTCTCGCGGATCCACCCATGTGCACGTTCCAGGGTGCCATCGGGTCCGGTGTTGGACAGCACCGTACCGGACGCCTCGTCCAGAACCACGAGGTTGGCGAGGGCATCCTCCGGCACGCCTTGAGCACGCATGGCTTCAGCGAGCGCCGGCTGGTGCTGGGCGAGAAGGCTGTTCAGGATAGCAAGATCGATGGTCATGGGTGTTCAGCAATCTATCTGAGGAAAAAAGTCGTTCTAAGATGCAAGGAAAGCGGCCGTGGCAATATTGGGCTGGCCGCCGTATAGGCGGGCGTCAAAGGTTTGCAGCGATGCCCTCGAACACGCCGAATAGGAATTCGTCGAAGTCCAGGTCTTCTTCGTCCGGCAGTTTCACGGCCTGCTTGGCAGCGTCCGCTTCTGCGATCGCAGCCGCGAACATGTTCCAAGGACACTCGTCATCGTTCGGGAAGTGGCTCGCGCGGGCCTGGACGATCCCGCGCCACACGTCGGCACCCTTGATCTCGGCGCTCAGCTCCAGCGTGCTGAGCCACATGCTGGCATCGGGATGCGTGGCCTTCAGGTTGGTGAGTCGCTTAACACCATCCTCAAAGCTTCCATAGTGTTCGGCGTATCGCTCGGGCGGCCGGTCGGGGAACCCGACATGGATCGCAAAGCAGCAATTCGCCTCCGCCGTCTGGATCCTGGCCAAGACATATTCGTCGAACATCTCCGTGTACGCTTCAAGCACGAAGTACGTCGCCCGAGAGATGTCGATCGGGCTCGAGCCCATGATGGAGGTGGGGTCGCAGTTGGTAAAGGGCACAACAGATCCTGATGAAAGCTGTTCTGGCAGCAAATTTGATCGGCGCGGGCTCCAACGGCCCGGTGAGTTCAGGGATACAGGAGGCGACTCGGCGAAGTCGAAATTCATCTCGGACCGTCCCGATGCGGTCGGCTGACGCACCCTGCCGGGATAAATCCTGGCATGACGATGCGAGATCTCCTCGAAGCCGAGCTGACCGGCTCCCTGACACCGCACAGGCCAGGAAGCGCGCCGACAAGCTACGGCTGCAGCAGCAGCGCATCAGCGATGAGCGGGCACGTTCCTCCGCGAAGATCCGGGATCTGCAAGCGAGTCTGCCGTAGCCCCGCACGAGAATATCGACGGGCGCGAGGGTGATCAGGCAGACCGAGTGTCGGCGGCGCCTCCACGCATTTCGAGGGGCGCCGGCCGGATTGCGGAGACACCCCATTGACCGACAGAACTGACCCCAGAGCCCGCAAGGGCCGCGCCGAGTTGCTGGCGCTCCAGCTGAATATCCGCCTCGTGGCCGAGGGCCTTGGCGTGCAGGCACGGAAGGACCGAAGGGCCCTGTCCGGACAGGCGCACCGCGAAGCCGTCGAGCGCCGTCGAGCGGTCGAGCTGCGGCGGCGACCGAGCTACGCGAGCGCTGAGGCACGAGAGCCGTTCATCGCGGAAACCAAGCTCATCCGGGCCGCTGATCGCCCCGCTATTGAGACGGGCGAGATCCCTGAGGTCTCGCCGCGTCGGCTGACCTATTCCGAGATGCGGGCGCGGCAGGAGGAATACCCCGCGATCCCCGACGAGGCGCGGGAGTACCAGCGGCGCAGGCGGGAAGAGCGCCGCCGGCGCAACGGCAAGGGTGGTCGGCCGGGCAAGTGGTCGTAGAGCGGCCTGGCGGCCTCGTCAGCTAAATAGAGCACACATCGAAAGCGATCCCTGCGGGGATCTCGATGGCTGGCCCGGCCCGCAGCATCTCATCCGGGACACAGACCGGGGGATCAACGGCACGACAGCAGGAACGTTGGGAAGGTCGTTCGCAGCTCGGCTGCCGGAAGTCTCCCAAAAGCGATGGCCCTGAGCATGCCTCAACCATCACCCCTCGCCGGTCATGCAAATCGGGCCTGCGAGGGGCGCGCCGCAAGGCACCCGCTGGCCCTTGAGCCGTAGTGGGCGAGCAGCACGCCGGGTCCCGCGAGGGAGCCGCCCGGCCCCGGTAAAACGGGCACGTTCGCCAAGCGGTCTGCTGCCGAGACTCGATTGGGATCTCAGCACCGACTACCCCCGCCCACCTCAGAAGACGCTAGGCATCGGACCGCTTGGCTACACGCTTCCGGGGTGGGCGGGGGATAGGTCTATGCCTCGATCTGTTTGGGTCCGGCGCCGGACGGGCGAAACATAAAGATCCATGATCACCTCGTAATGATCATCGATCTTCCCATCAACACCTCGTTGAAGGGATTGCCGATCGGCGAGCTCAGGCGAGACGAGAAGTCGATCACGAAGCCGAGCGCATGGGCGACTCGCAGCGAGCCCGGGCGCCTCACAACTACAGGTGACAAGGGCTACCTTCTGCGAGGTGCTCGAGAGGACTTGGGCAACCAGCACGTCATGGATGTCGCGCTCCCAGCGGGTGCTCCGTCTTGCGCGCCGAGTTCGCCGTTTCCCGCTGATCACAAGGGTTAGTCACCGGCGTTTGGCAATTAAATTTGTCGATATAGAGATATCGTAACATTCTGTCAGATAAGTAAAAATTCGCGAATTAACAAAATATTGAGATGCCGATGCTGTGTGGGACAAGCTGATTCTGTCAAAATAAACAGGATCTCGAAGTGACTTGCTTTAAGAACACTAAGCGTAGCCCTTGGGACTGCTACACCGACGCGCTCGGATACGGCCCGATCGTTGAGATGACGCCGCACTGGCTCGACGACCTCACGCTGCAGGTTGCCCTGAGCGACCACGGCCAGTACTACGCGTTCCATACGCACACAACGCTGGCCCGGCTGGTCGGCGTGCGCCGGGCCGTCCCCGAGCTCGCGGAGGCTCTCCGCTGGTGCGCCGAGCGCCGCATGGGCACGCGCGTCGTCTGTGTCCCGGGGTCGATGAACGACCAACTCGCCGCCATCCTGTGGGATTGGAAGGGTCCCTGTGGGCGCCATTCGGCGGAAGCGCTGCTCGCACCCGACTACCCGCTCAAGTCACATCAGCTGAAGTTCAAATGCTGGGATCGTGCCTTCGCGTTCCGCTTGGCTTGGTACTGATGCAGCTCTGGAGCTATCCGCGATCGAGGACTGCTCCTAGGCGCAACAGCCTTTGCTGACCGGGATCTGAGATGCATGCCGCCTGCTTGCGACGCTTCTACAAAAGGTCTTAGAGCCGATTCCGCGCCACCGCCGAACAGCGAAATTCGATCATTCTCATGCGTTAAGTTCTGGTTTCAATCAACACCAAAAAGTAATGACGGCGGCAAGGGCGACGGCTGAGGCATAGTTGCGGGCGAGCTTGTCGTATTGGGTGGCGATGCGGCGGAAGTCTTTAAGGCGGTTGAAGGCCGCCTCAAAACGCCAGCGCTCGTGATAGCGCCGCTTGTCGTGGCGGATGCGTCGCTTGCGATCGCGCTTACCCTGGATGACCGGCATGATGCCCTGCGCCCGCAGGTCGGTGCGCAGCTAGTCGGCATCGTAGCTCCTGTCGGCAGCCAGACGCCGGATCCGGCCGGGCGCTTCGGCCAACACCGCGGGCGCGGTCCTCACGTCGCTGGCGTTGCCGGGAGTCAGAAGCAGGACGCCGGGGCGGCCGAGGACATCGGTGAGCGCGTGGATTTTGATCGTCTGACCGCCGCGCTACGGACCGATGGCCAGTGCTTTCGCCCCCCTTTGCCGCCGTGAACAGAGCGGTGGGCCCGCACATAGGTGCTATCGAGGGCTGCTGCGTCGTCAGTCCATCCGGCCTTGGGCAGCGCGCGGTGAGCATGGCTTCCCAGAAGCCGCGGCGGTACCACCTATTGAACCGGTTGTAGACGGTGGTGCGCGATCCATACTCGGCCGGGCAATTGCGCCAGCGGCAACCGGAGGTGGGCACGTGTAGGATGCTGGAGACAATCTGCCGGTCATCCTTCCGCTCGGGTCCAGGCTGATAGGTCGAGACGCCGTAGCGCTTGGCCAGCACGCCGGAACTCTCATGCGAGCGGGCGATT
>JAKOND010000131.1 GCA_022702125.1 Burkholderiaceae bacterium | reverse complement strand
CTGCCATGCTGACGGCGCTGGCGATCTTCGCCCTCACCCTGACGCTCGTCGTCTGGCAGCCGCGCGGGCTGGGCATCGGCTGGAGCGCGTCGCTCGGCGCCGCGCTCGCGCTGCTGACCGGCGCGGTGCAGCCGGCCGACATCCCGGTCGTCTGGGGCATCGTGTGGAATGCCACCGCCGCCTTCGTGGCGATCATCGTCATCAGCCTGCTGCTCGACGAGGCCGGATTCTTCGAGTGGGCGGCGCTGCATGTGGCGCGCCGGGGCGCGGGACGCGGACGGCGGCTGTTCGCGCTCTTCGTGCTGCTGGGCGCGGTGGTGTCGGCGCTGTTCGCCAACGACGGCGCCGCGCTGATCCTCACGCCCATCGTGATGGCGCTGCTGACGGCGCTCGGGTTCCCGCCGCCGGCCACGCTCGCCTTCGTGATGGCCGCGGGCTTCATCGCCGACACCGCCAGCCTGCCGCTGGTGGTGTCCAACCTGGTGAATATCGTCTCGGCCGACTTCTTCGGCATCGGTTTCCTCGAATACGCCGCGGTCATGGTGCCGGTGACCCTGGTGTCCGTCCTGGCGAGCCTGGCGGTGCTGGTGGGGTATTTCCGCCGCGGGATTCCGGTCGCGTACGACATGGCGGGGCTGCGCGCGCCCGCCGAGGCCATCCGGGACCGCGGCACCTTCCGCGCGGGCTTCGTCGTGCTGGCGATGCTGCTGGCGGGATTCTTCGGGCTGGAGCCGCTGGGCGTTCCGGTCAGCGCGGTCGCGGCGCTCGGCGCGCTCGCGCTGCTGGCGGTCGCGGCCCGCGGCAAGACGATCCGCGTGCGCCGGGTGCTGGCCGGGGCGCCGTGGCAGATCGTGGTGTTCTCGCTCGGCATGTACCTGGTGGTCTACGGGCTGCGCAACGCCGGCCTGACCGACCGGCTCGCCGTGCTGCTCGACGGTTTCGCCCGGGGCGGCGTCTGGGGCGCGGCGCTGGGCATGGGCTTCCTGTCGGCCCTGCTCTCGTCGGTCATGAACAACATGCCCACGGTGCTGGTGGGCGCCCTGTCCATCGACGCGTCGGGCGCCACCGGGGCGGTCCGGCAGGCCATGGTCTACGCCAACGTCATCGGCTGCGACCTGGGCCCGAAAATCACGCCCATCGGCAGCCTGGCGACCCTGCTGTGGCTGCATGTGCTGGCCCGCAAGGGCACGGTCATCGGCTGGGGCGCGTATCTCCGGATCGGCATCGTGCTGACCGTTCCGGTCCTGGCCGCCACCCTGGCGGCCCTGGCGCTGCGGCTGCACTGACCCGCTTCTTCCGTCCGTCCTCACCCCGTCCCCCGCCATGCCCGACATCACCATCTACCACAACCCCGCCTGCGGCACCTCGCGCAACGTGCTGGCCCTGATCCGCAACGCCGGCGTGGAGCCGGAAGTCGTCGAGTACCTCAAGACGCCGCCCGACCGCGCCACGCTGCGACGGCTGATCGCGGCGATGGGCGTGCCGGTGCGCGAGGTGCTGCGCCAGAAAGGCACGCCCTACGACGAGCTCGGCCTCGGCGATCCGGCGTTGACCGGCGACCGGCTCCTCGACGCGGTGCTGCGGCATCCCATCCTCCTCAACCGGCCGATCGTGGAGACCCCCTGGGGCACCCGGCTCTGCCGGCCGTCGGAGACGGTGCTCGACCTCCTGCCGTTGCCGCAGCGGGGCGCGTTCTCGAAGGAGGACGGCGCGCCCGTCGTCGACGCGGAGGGCCGGCGCATCTGATCTTTTTTCGGGGCCGCGCGGAATAAACGGGCCGGTCCGGGCGTCCATGGTCGTGTCGCTCCCGACACTTCCTTCCCCACCCGGACCATCGACCCTCCACAGGACGCCCGCCATGAAATCCCCCTTCCTGCCCACCCTGGCCTTCTCCCTCGCCGCCCTGGCCTGCGGCAGCGCCCTGGCCGCCCCGCCGGTCAAGATGTCCGGCGGCATGCTGGTCGACAGCGCCGGCATGACGCTCTACACCTTCGACAACGACGCCGCCGGCAGCGGCAAGAGCGCCTGCAACGGCCCCTGCGCCGCCAACTGGCCGCCGGTCATGGCGGATGCCGGCGCCCAGCCCGAGGGCGACATGACCCTCGTCACGCGCGACGACGGCACGAAGCAGTGGGCCTACCAGGGCAAGCCGGTCTACCGCTACAAATCCGATACGAAGCCGGGCGACGCGACCGGCGACAACTTCCGCAACGTCTGGCACGCGGTCAAGCCCTGAGCCCGGGACCGGACCGCCGCGCCGACCCCCGACCCGACGCCCGCCCATGCGCGAACAGGACGTCGCCGCCATCGTCGCCTGCATCCCCACGCTGCGCCGCTACGCGCGCGGGCTGGCGAACGACGCCGCGCTGGCCGACGACCTGGTGCAGGACACGCTGGAGCGGGCGTGGAGCCGGTTCCCGCTCTGGCGGGAGCACGGCGATCTGCGCGCCTGGATGTTCGGCATCCTGCACAACCGCTTCATCGACACGGTGCGCTCCGCGAGACGGTGCCCGGAGGACAGCGCGGGCGACGCCCTGCCCGAGGTGCCGCAGCGGGCGCGCCAGGCCGACGGCCTCGAGGTGCGCGACCTGGAATCCGCGCTCCGGCGCCTGCCGGCCGAGCAACGCGAAGTGCTGCTGCTGGTCGCAGTCGAGGAGATGAGCTACGCCGCCGCCGCCGCCGTGGTCGGCGTGCCGGTCGGCACCGTGATGTCGCGGCTGGCGCGCGCCCGCGAACGGCTGCGGCAGGAACTGCAGGGCCGCGCGTCCCCGGCCCCCGCCGCCACGCCGCTGCGCAGGATCAAGTGACATGGACCTCCCTCCCCTGATACCCGTTCCCGGCGGCGCCGTCCCGCCGGTGACCGAGGCCGACCTGCACGCCTTCGCCGACGGCCTGCTGCCGCCCGCCCGGCACGCGGAGATCGACGCCTTCCTCGGCGCCCATCCGGACGCGCGCGCGCGGGTGGACGACTGGCGCGCGCAGAACCGCGCGCTCAAGCGGTGGCTCGACCCGGTCCTGGCGGAGCCGCTGCCGCTGCGCCTGCCGCTGGCGCCCGCGGCGGGCGCCGGCGCGCGGCCCCGGCCCTGGCGCTCCCTGGCGGCGGGACTCGCGATCGCGCTCGTCGGCGCGGGTTCGGCCTGGTGGGGACGGGGCGTCTACGACGGCCAGGCGCAGCGCGGCGCCGCCGTCGCCGCGGCGCGGGCCGGCGCGCTGCAGGGCTTCGCGCACCGCGCGGCCGTCGCCCACGTGGTCTACAGCCCCGACGCGCGCCGCCCGGTCGAGGTCGGTGCCGACCAGGAGCAGGCCCTGGTGACCTGGCTGACCCGGCGCCTGGGCGCCGAGGTCCGGCCGCCCGAGCTGCGCGCGCTGGGCTACGCGCTCATCGGCGGGCGGCTGCTGCCGGGCGAGCGGGGGCCGGTGGCGCAGTTCATGTTCGAGCGCGCGGACGGCGGCAAGGACGGCCGCCTGACGCTGTACGTCACCCGCGAGGACGCCGGCCGCGAGACGGCCTTCCGCTTCGGGCGGGACGGCCCGGTCAACGTCTTCTACTGGGTGGACCGGGATTTCGGCTACGCCCTGTCCTCCGTCGCCGACCGGCAGGAGATGCTGCGCGTGGCCGAGGCCGTCCACCGGCAGCTCGACGCCCGCAGATAGCGGCGGCCCGCGCGGCTACCCCAGGAGCGACGCGAGGCCCCGGTTGATCGCCAGCCCGCCGCACACCAGCCAGGCGAACAGCACCGCCGCCAGCGCCAGCGGCCGGATGCCCGCGCGGCGGATGGCCGAGGCGTGGGTGGTCAGGCCCAGGCCGGCCATGGCCATGGCGAGCAGCGCCGTGTCGATCGCATGGAGGCACCCCACCGCCGCCGCCGGCAGCAGGGCCAGCGAATTCAGGCCCGCGACCGCGACGAATCCCAGGGCGAACCACGGGACCGCGATGCCGCCCGGCCGGCCGCCGGCATCGTCGCCCGCGCCGTCCGGGCCGGGCTCCGGATGCCGCGCGATCCAGGCCGACAGCAGGACCAGGAAAGGCGCGAGCATCATCACCCGCACCATCTTGGCGATGACGGCGGCGTCGGCCGCCCGCTCGCCCACGGCGCGGCCGGCGGCCACCACCTGGGCCACCTCGTGGATGGTGGAGCCGGCGAACAGGCCGTAGCCGGCCGGCGTCAGCTCGACGAGACGGTGCTGCGCATTGAACCGGTAGAGCGCCGGGTAGAGGAAGATGGCCAGCGTGCCGAACGCCACCACGGTGGCGACCGCCACCGCCACCTGCTCGGGCCGGCCGCGCGCCACCGGGGCGGCGGCCATCACCGCGGCCGCGCCGCAGATCGAACTGCCCGCGCCGATCAGCAGGGCGGTCCGGCGGTCCAGGCCGAACACCCGGGTGCCCAGGACGCACGCCAGCCCGAAGGTGGTGCACAGCACCGTCGCGTCGACGGCGACGCCCGCCCATCCGACGCCGGCGATGTCCTGGAAAGTCAGCCGCAGCCCGTACAGGACGATGCTCAGCCGCAGCAGGCGCATCTTCGAGAACGCCACGCCGGCGCCCGCCGCCGCGTCCAGGCGGGCATAGGCCGTGTTGCCGACCGCCATGCCCAGCACGATGGCCAGCGTCAGCGGACCGATGCCGTTGTCCTGCAGCCAGCCGGCCCGCGCGAGGTGGAGGGCGGCCCAGGCGATCGCGCCGGTCAGGCCCAGTCCGGGCAGCAGCCGCGCGAGACCCGCGACGAGAGGCTGGGCACCGGGTCGTGGCGACAGGGATGCGCCACGGGGGACGGCGAGGTCCGCGGCGGCGCAGGGCAAGAGGATTCGGCGTGGCATGGACGCACTGTGAACCGAGGGCATCTATCCATCCAACGGATAGTTTCGCTATTGCCTATCGATGGAACAGGTAGATTGCGCTCCATGCGACCGACACCCTCCCTGCGGCCGATGCGGCTGACCCTGCGCCAGCTCCAGATCTTCGTGGCCGTGGCCGATGCCGGCAGCACCACCGCGGCCGGCCTGCGCGCGGCGCTGTCGCAGTCGGCCGCCAGCGGCGCGCTCAACGAGCTGGAGCACCTGCTCGGCGCCCGGCTGTTCGACCGCATCGGCAGGCGGCTGGCGCTCAACGACAACGGCCGCGCCCTGCTGCCCGAGGCGCGCGCGGTCCTCGACGCCGCGCAGGGCATCGAGGACCGGTTCGGCACCGGGCCGGACGGCGCGGGCGCGGCGGGACGGCCGACCCGCCTGCGCATCGGGGCCAGCACCACGATCGGCAACTACCTGCTGCCCGCGCTGGTGGCGGACTACCGGGCCGCCTGGCCCGGAGCGGCGGTGGACGTGGCCATGGGCAACACCCGCGAGGTCGCCGAAGCGGTCGCCCGCCTCGAGGTGGACCTGGGCCTGATCGAAGGCCCCTGCCCCGCGCCGGAACTCGGGGTGGTGCCGTGGCGCGAGGACGAGCTGGTGGTGGTCTGCGCGCCCGGCCATCCGCTGGCGCGGCAGGCGGCGCGGGCGCCCGTGCCGGTCGAAGCCCTGCGCCGGGCCTGCTGGCTGCTGCGCGAGCCGGGCTCAGGCACCCGGGAGACGGTCGAGCAGGCCCTGCTGCCGCACCTGCACCACCTGCGCGGCGAGATGCTGCCCGGCAGCACCGAGGCTATCAAGCAGTCCGCCGCCGCCGGGCTGGGGCTGGCCTGCCTGTCGCGCTGCGCGGTCGAGGACCAGGTGACCCTGGGCCGGCTGGTGGTGCTGCGCACGGCGCTGCCGCGCCTCGCGCGCCGCTTCTACCGCATCCACCATCCGCAGAAGCGGTTCTCGGCGAGCCTGGAGCGTTTCGTGGCGCACTGCGCGCCCGCGGACCCGGACGCCGCGGACCGGCCCCGGACGCAGGCCCGGAGCGACGCGCCGGGCTAGCCCGGCGAAAACAGCGCCGCTGCGAGCCGACGCGCGGGAGGGCGACAATCCGCCCATGCTGCAATACCTCACGATCCCCGTCACCGCCTTCCAGCAGAACTGCTCGCTCGTCTGGGACGACCAGTCGATGGAGGGCGTCCTCATCGATCCGGGCGGCGACGTCGACCGGCTGCTCGCCGAGGCGCAGCGCCACGGCGTCGCGCTGCGCGCGATCTGGCTCACCCACGCCCACATCGACCACGCGGGCGGCGTGGCCACGCTGGTGGAGCGCACCGGGCTGCCGGTCGTCGGGCCGCACCCGGAGGACCAGTTCCTGATCGACGGCCTCGAAGCCCAGGCCCGGGCCTACGGCTTCCCGCCCGCCGGGCCCTTCGTGCCGACGCGCTGGCTGCACGACGGCGACACCGTCACGCTCGGCGAGCACACCTTCGCGGTGCGCCACTGCCCCGGCCACACGCCGGGCCACGTGGTGTTCCACCACCCGGAGTCGAAGCGCGCCTTCGTCGGCGACGTGCTGTTCGCGGGCTCGGTCGGCCGCACCGACTTCCCGCGCAGCGATCCCCAGGCCCTGGTCGACAGCATCGTGACCAAGCTCTGGCCGATGGGCGACGACACGGTGTTCGTCCCCGGCCACGGACCCGAGAGCAGCTTCGGCCGCGAGCGGCGCAGCAACCCCTACGTCGGCGGCACCTGAGCGGCCGCCGCGCGGCGCGGCTCCGCTGCTGGTGTCAACCCTTGCCGCGCGCCTGCTCGTACAGGCCCATGACCCGCGGCACGTTGGCCTGCAGCTCGCGGATGCGCTGCGGCCCCGACGGGTGGGTGGACAGGAAGGCCGGGCCGCCGCCGCCGCCGACCTGGCCCATCTTGGTCCAGAGGCTGACGGCGGCCTGCGGGTCGTAGCCGGCGCGCGCGGCGAGTTCGAGGCCGACCAGGTCGGCGTCGGTCTCGTCGCTGCGGCTGAACTGCAGGGTCAGCAGCTGGCCCCCGATGTTGGTCAGCGCCTGGCCCATCTGGCCCAGGCCCAGCAGTTGGGTCGCCAGGGCCGCGCCCATGCCCAGGCCCTGGGTCTTGGCGAGGCGTTCGCGCGCATGCTCGCGCAGCGCGTGCGCCATCTCGTGGCCCATGATCATGGCGGCCTCGTCGTCGGTGAGCTTGAGCTGGTCGAGGATGCCGGTGTAGAAGGCGATCTTGCCGCCCGGCATGCAGAAGGCGTTGATCTGCTTGCTGCCGATCAGGTTGACCTCCCATTTCCAATCGGCGGCGTCGCGGTTCCAACGGCCGGCCTGCGGGATCAGTCGCGCGGCGATGCGGCGCAGGCGCTGCAGCTGCGGGTTGCTTTCCGGCGCGAGCGCGCCCTGCTGCCGCGCTTCGGCGAGCATCTTGCCGTACTGCTCGGTGGCGGCGGCTTCCAGCGTCTCGGCGGGCACGAGGTTGCGCAGGGGCGAACTCTTGCCCACGTCGACCTGGGCGATGGCGGGGGCCGCGGCAGCGCCGGCCAGCGCCGCCAACAGCGAGCGCCGGCCGAGCGGGGTGGATGGTTTGAGGGAACAGAGCATGCACATGGCGAAAATGCTATTCCATCCTCCCGGAACCCCCATGTCGGACAAGACCCCCAACCCTGCCGCGCGCCGCGCGCATCCTCCCGTCCCCGCCGGCGCCGTCAGCGCCGCCGGCACGGCGCCGCCGCCGCGCCGGTCCTGGGCCGAGGCGCTGCGCGTCTACCGCGAGCCGGCCAGCCTGCGCATGCTGGCGCTGGGCTTCTCCGCCGGGCTGCCGCTGCTGCTGGTGCTGGGCACCCTGTCCTTCTGGCTGCGCGAGGCGGGCATCGACCGCACCACCATCGGCTACCTGAGCTGGGTCGGGCTGGCCTACGGCTTCAAGTGGGTCTGGGCGCCGCTGGTGGACCGCATGCCGCTGCCGCTGCTCACGCGCCGGCTGGGCCGGCGCCGCGGCTGGCTGCTGCTGTCGCAGTGCGCGGTGGCGGCGGGGCTCGCGGGCATGGCCTTCAACGACCCGCGCCTCGCGCTGGAGCCGGTGGTCTGGTGCGCGCTGGCGGTGGCCTTCGGCTCGGCCACGCAGGACATCGCGCTCGACGCCTTCCGCATCGAGTCGGCCGACGCCGACCGGCAGGCCGCGCTGGCCGCCACCTACCAGACCGGCTACCGGCTGGCGATGATCTGGTCGGGCGCGGGCGCGCTGTGGATCGCCGCCCGCTCCGAGGCGGCGGGCGTGGCCGGCTACCAGCCGGGCGCCTGGCGCGTCGCCTACCTGGCGATGGCGGCCTCGATGGCGGTGGGCATCGTGACGGTGCTGCTCTCGCGCGAGCCGGCGCCGCGCGCGCTGCCGCCGGCGCCGGGCGCGGCGGCCTGGCTGCGCGGCGCGCTGGTCGAGCCCTTCGCCGACTTCGTGCGCCGCTACCGCTGGCAGGCGGCGCTGATCCTGGCGCTGATCGCGGTCTACCGCATCAGCGACGTGGTGATGGGCATCATGGCCAACCCGTTCTACGTGGACATGGGCTTCACCAAGGACGAGGTGGCGGCGGTGACCAAGGTCTACGGCGTGGCGATGACCCTGGCCGGGGCCTTCGTCGGCGGCATGCTGGCGATGCGCATCGGCGTGATGCGGGTGCTGATGCTGGGCGCGGTGCTGAGCGCGCTGAGCAACCTGCTGTTCGCCTGGCTGGGCACGCGCGGCCACGACCTGGGCGGCCTGATCGCGGTGGTCGCGGCCGACAACCTGGCCGGCGGCATCGCCTCGGCGGCCTTCATCGCCTACCTGTCGAGCCTGACCAACGTCCACTACTCGGCCACCCAGTACGCGCTGTTCAGCTCGCTGATGCTGCTGCTGCCCAAATGGCTGGCGGGCTTCTCCGGCGCCTACGTGGACGCCCACGGCTACGGCAGCTTCTTCGTGGGCACCGCGCTGCTGGGCCTGCCGGTGCTGGTGCTGGTGGCGCTGGCCGCCCGCGCCGCGCGGCGGAACGCCTGAGGCCGGAGCCGCGCCGGTTTACCTAAATTTACGAAACCGACACCGCCGCGCCGCCCGGGTGCGCGAGCATCGGACGCTCCGCCCCTCCTCCTTCCGCCCACCGCCATGACCACCCACCGCCTCCTGATGATCGAAGACGACAAACGCCTGGCGCAGATGGTGGGCGAGTACCTGGGCCAGTCCGGCTTCGCCTTCGACCACGCCGCCACCGGCGAGGCCGGCCTGGCGCGGCTGCAGGGCGACGCCGCCGGCGCGCCCCTGCCGGACCTGGTCATCCTCGACCTGATGCTGCCCGACCTCGACGGCCTGGACGTCTGCCGCCGCATCCGCGCGCTGTCCGGCGCGGCGGCGCGCACCCCGGTGCTGATGCTGACCGCCAAGGGAGACCCGATGGACCGCATCGTCGGCCTGGAGCTGGGCGCCGACGACTACCTGCCCAAGCCCTTCGAGCCGCGCGAGCTGCTGGCGCGCATCCGCGCGGTGCTGCGCCGCCACGGCGAGAACCCGGCGCAGGGCCACGGCGGCACGATGCGCTTCGGCGCGCTCGAGATCGACCGCGACGCCCGCGAGGTGCGCATCGCCGGCGAGCCGCGCGAACTCACCTCGCACCAGTTCGACCTTCTGATCGCCCTGGCCGAGCGCGCCGGCCGGGTGCTGACCCGCGACCAGATCATGGAGGCGGTGCGCGGCCGCGAGCTGGAGGCCTTCGACCGCTCCATCGACGTGCACATGGGCCGCATCCGCCTGGCCATCGAGGCCGACGCCAAGGCGCCCAAGCGCATCCTGACGGTGCGCGGCGTGGGCTACGTCTTCGCCAAGCAGCAGGACTAGGCCCCATGGCGGCCGCACCCCTGCCCCCCCGCGAGGAGCCGGCCCCGGCGCCGCGCCGGCCGTTCGCGCGCCTGTCGCGCGGCAAGCGGCTGCTGCAGGTGATGGCCGGCCGGCGGCCCTTCCTGCGGCTCTACCTGCGCATCTGGCTGGCGGTGGTGCTGGCGGTGGCGGTGCTGACCCTGCTGGTGGGCTGGGCCTGGCGCGTCACGGCCGACCCGCCGCCGCGCGACGTGGTGGTGCGCACCTTCGACGGCCGCACCCTCGGCACCGGCCAGTACCTGCCCCGGCCGCCGCAGTCGCTGCCGCTGAGCTACCCCGGCAGCATCGCGGTGCCTCCGCCGCCGCCGCCCCCGCCGCAACCCGGCGAGATCACCGACGAGGACGGCGCGCCGCTCACCGGCGGCCCCGAGTTCCGCGTCCGCATGCAGGACGGCCAGGACGTCTACATCCACCTGCCGCGCCCGCCGCGCACCTTCTGGAACCGGCCGCCCTTCGGCTTCTTCTGGACGCTGCTGCTGGTCGGCGTCGCGGTGGCGCTGGCCACCTACCCGATCGTGCGCAAGCTCACCCGCCGGCTCGAGCGGCTGCAGCAGGGCGTGGAGCAGTGGGGCGCGGGCGACCTGTCGGTGCGGGTGCCGGTGCAGGGGCACGACGAGGTGGCCTTCCTGGCCGACCGCTTCAACCGCTCGGCCGAGCGCATCGAGACCCTGGTGCAGTCGCACAAGTCGCTGCTGGCCAACGCCTCGCACGAGCTGCGCTCGCCGCTGGCGCGCATCCGCATGGGGCTGGAGCTGATGGGCATGGGCAGCAAGCCCTCGCCGGCCTTCCGCGACGAGATCTCGCGCAACATCGCCGAGCTGGACCAGCTGATCGACGAGATCCTGCTGGCGAGCCGGCTCGACGCCCGCGAGGCCGACCTGGGCACGGTCGAATCCATCGACCTGGCGGGCCTGGCCGCCGAGGAATGCGCCCGGGTGGACGCGGACCTGCTGCTGCCGGGCGGCGTGGCCGAGATCGAGGCCCCGGGCGTGGCCAAGCTGCTGCGCCGCGCGGTGCGCAACCTGCTGGAGAACGCCCGGCGCCACAGCCGGCCGGCCGATGCCTCCGCCCCGCCCGCCGCCACCGCGCCCGATGCGCCCGATGCCGACGCGCCGAGCGACATCACCGCCGAGGTGTCGGTGGTCGGCGACCGGGCGGTGGTGCGCGTCAGCGACCGCGGCCCCGGCGTGCCGGAAGCGCTGCGCGCCCGCATCTTCGAGCCCTTCTACCGCATGCCCGGCGCCAGCGAGCGCGACGGCGGCGTCGGCCTGGGGCTGGCCCTGGTGCGCTCCATCGCCGAGCGCCACGGCGGCCGCGCGCGCTGCGAGGGCCGGCCCGACGGCGCCCGCGGCGCGAGCTTCGTGCTGGAGCTGCCGCTGCGGCCGGCGGCGCCGCCCGCGGCCGGCGCCCGGGCGGCTTGACACCCGCGCCGCGCGCTGGCGGAATCGGGCGATCCCGCGCACCCGCAGCCCGTCCTGATCCGATCGACCGCCCATGCACGCCACCGCCCGCCCCTCCGCCGTCCCGCTGCCGCCGATGCGGGTGCCCGTCCTCCAGGGCCCGATGGCCGGCGCCGACACGCCGGCGCTGGCCGCGGCGGTGTCCGGGGCCGGCGGCCTGGGCATGCTGGGCTGCGGCATGCGCTCGCCCGAGGCCATCGCCGAGGCGGCCGCCGAGGTGCGCCGCCGCACCGCGCGGCCCTTCGGCATCAACCTGTTCGTGCAGGACACGCCGGCGCCGGACGCCGCCACGGTGCGGGCCGCGCTGGACCGGCTCGCGCCGCTGCGGGCGCGTTTCGGCCTGCCGCCCGCGGTGCCGGAGCGCTGGTGCGAGGACTTCGCGTCGCAGTTCGAGGCCCTGATCGCCGCGCGGCCGGCGGTGGCGAGCTTCACCTTCGGCATCCTCGGCGCCGATGCGGTCGCGCGGCTGCACGCGGCCGGCTGCTGCGTCGTCGGCACCGCCACCACCGTGGCCGAGGCGCGGGCCTGGGAGGCGGTGGGCGCCGACGCGGTCTGCGCCTCGGGCCTGGAGGCCGGCGGCCACCGGGGCACCTTCCTGGACGGTTTCGAGGCCTCGATGGTCGGCACCATGGCGCTGGTGCCAGCCTGCGCGGACGCGTTGCGCATCCCGGTCGTCGCCGCCGGCGGCATCATGGACGGCCGGGGCATCGCCGCCGCCCGCGCCCTCGGCGCGCGGGCGGTGCAGATGGGCACCGCCTTCCTGGCCTGCACCGAATCGGGCATCGGCCCGGCCTACCGGCAGGCGTTGCGGTCGGCCACCGCGACCGACACCCGCGTCACCCGCGTCTTCTCGGGCCGGCCGGCGCGCGGCATCGTCAACCGGATGATGGAGGAACTGCGCGACGCCGAGGCCGCGGTGCCGCCCTACCCGGTGCAGAACGCATTGACCGGCGCGCTGCGCAAGGCCGCCGCCGCGGCCGGCGATGCCGGGCATCTGTCCCTGTGGGCCGGGCAGGGCGTCGCCGGCGTGCGGCCGATGGATGCCGCAGCGCTGGTCGCGCTGCTGTCCGACGAGTGCGCCCGGGCCGCGCCCGGCGGATGACGGCGCGGTCCCGTCGCGGTCCGCGCTAGACCCGCGCCCGCAGCCGCGCCGCGGCCGCGCGGCCCGATTCCACGGGCACCGGCGCCCACAGGCAGGCATAGAAGGCGGTCGTCATGAAGACGAAGAACAGCGTGCCGCTGTTGTGCCCGATGAAAGCCTGCGTCAGGCCGAAGCCGGCGTAGCAGACCGGGATCGCCAGGCCGGCCAGGCGCAGTCCGCGGCGGTCGTCGCGGGCCTTGCGGCGCGGCCAGAAGAAGGCCACCGGCACCGCGTAGAGCAGGAGCAGCAGCAGCACGCCCACCGTGCCGCGCTTGGCGAACACGTCCAGGTATTCGTTGTGGGCGTGGTTGAACTGCAGCACGCTGGGCGCGATCTGGCCCGCGTCGGCCAGGCGCTGCTTTTCCTCGGTGTAGCCGCGCTGGGTCCAGCCGAAGACCGGTTTCTCCAGGCCCAGGCGCCAGGCCAGCTTCCAGTGCTCCAGCCGCTGGCCGAGCGAGGTTTCGGAATCGCCCCGGGTCTCGTAGGCCTGGACCTCGTGGGTGGCGGTGTCGATGCGCTCGCGCACCGGGCTGCCCGGCAGGGCCGCGGCCAGCGCCAGCGGCAGCAGCACCACCGCGGCCGTCAGCGCGATGCGCCGGCGCGGAATGCAGGTCCGGGCGGCGAAGGCCAGCACCGGCAGGGCCAGCAGCAGTCCCAGCCAGCCGCCGCGCGACTGCGACAGCAGCGAGCCGCAGAGGCCCAGCGCCACGCCCGCTCCCAGCAGCAGGCGCCAGTGCAGGCTGCTGCGCGCGCGCGTCGGCACCAGCAGGCCGATGGCGCAGATCAGGCCCAGCAGCAGGCTCAGGTTGCCGAACTGGATGGCGTTGGTCCAGCCGCCCGCGCGGCCCGCCTCCAGCATCCAGCCGGTGGATTTCTGCACCAGGGCCAGCAGGCCGGCGCCGATGGCGCCCAGCGCCGTGCCGGCCCACAGCGCGGCCTCGCGCGGCGGGAAGCGGGCGACGAAGTAGATGCAGGGCACCATCAGCAGGTACTTGACCGGCTTGTCCGCGCCACGCCAGCCGTTCTGGCTGATCAGCGAATCCATCTGCCAGCTGGCGGCCATGAGCAGGAACGAGGCGATGACCCAGCGCCAGCGGACATCCGGCAACGGACGTCCGATCCAGCGGGGCAGCGCCGCCAGCGAGACCAGCAGCAGCAGCGCGGCACCGAACGAGTATCCGCTGGGCAGTGCCAGCGACAGGGCGGGCATCAGGAAGACGGACAGCGTGCAGGCTGCGACCAGGAATCGCGCACCGCGCGGGCCGGGAACAAGGGCCATGAAGGGGGGAACACTCTCGTGGGGGAAAAAGCCGCTCCGCGTTGTCACACGCATGAAACGAAGCGGGATTGCAGCATGGCGCCGCCGGCAAAACGCATGGCCGTTGAACTTTTACATCTGCCGCATTCCCGGATACGAAGTCGGACGAAACCTGAACAAAAACTGTCTTCGCGCGTCAGCGGCGCACATCGGCCGCGAGCTGGTCGCGGTCGTAGGCCAGCGCCGCGTAGCGGAAGAAGCATTCGAGGGCGATGAAGAAGCAGAACAGGAAACCCGGTCCGCCATCCAGGAAGGCGCGGCGCACCAGGTACAGCTTGCAGAAGATCGTGGTGGCCGACGCGCAGCCGCGCAGCACGCCGCCGCGCTTGCCGGCCGCCAGGCGCTTGGCCGCGCCCAGCATGGAGTACTGGGTCAGCTTGCGCAGGCTGGCGTGCACCGTCTCGCGCGAGTGGTGCAGCAGCGGGCCGCGCAGGTGGTGCACCGGCGACCGCGGGTCGCGCAGTTCGGCGTGCTCGTGGACGATGCCGGTGAACTCGACCAGCTGGTCGCGCCGGAACAGCCGGGGGATCGCGGCCTGGCCGCCGAAGTGGCGCAGCTCCCGGCCGAAGGCGACCACCCGCCAGCGCACCGTCCAGACGCCCTGGGCGCCCGAGCGCACCACCGCCTCGACCTCGGCGCGCAGCTCGGGCGTGATCTGCTCGTCGGCATCGACGAAGAAGACGTAGTCGCCGGTGGCATGCCGCAGCAGCCGGTTGCGCTGCGCCGCGAAGCCCTGCCAGTCGGCGTGCACATGCACCGTGGCGCCGAAGCCGCGCGCGATCTCCAGCGTGCGGTCGGTGCTGCCGCTGTCGACGACGATCACCTCGTCGGCGAAGGCCGTGCTGCGCAGGCAGGCGGGCAGGCGCTGCTCCTCGTTGAGCGTGAGCACGCCGATCGTGAGGCGGGGATGGGTCATGGATGGTTCGGTGCGGCCGGAAATGGGATGCGCGGGATCACGGCCGCCGCGCGGTCTCCGCGGCGGGGCCGACGCCCTCGCGCCGCAGCTGGCGCAGCCCCTGCAGCCGGCCCCAGGCGCGGGCCAGCAGGCGCGGCGAGACCAGCGCCACGCGCACGCCGACCTGCAGCCAGGCGCGGGCCAGCGTGCGCGCCAGCAGGCGCTCGCCGGCCGCCGCGCCGAAATGCTTGGCGGTGAAGCGGATCTTGGACTGGGCGTGGTGCCAGCCGCGCCAGTACTCGGCGGCGTTCGGGCGCCTGCCGCGCACCGATCCGCGCGACAGGTGGCCGATGCGCACCTGCGGCAGCACCACGATCGGCGCGCGGGCCTCGAAGGCGCGCAGGCACAGGTCCTCGTCCTCGTAGTACAGGAAGAAGCGGGTGTCGAAGAAGCCCAGCGGCGCCATGCGCGCGACGTCGATCAGCAGCGCCGCGGCGCAGGCGTAGCCGACGCACAGCGGGCCGTCGGCGCCGCCGGTGCGCGGCGTCCAGGCGTGGCGCGGCCAGCTGTAGTTGACGTCCGGGCGGCCGTCGCCGCCGACGATCTGCGGCACCCACATCGCCGCCTCGGGCCACTCTTGCGCACCCTCGACCAGCGCGGCGATCTGGCCGGCGGTCACCAGGCAGTCGGGGTTGAGCAGCAGCACGTAGGGCGTGCGCGCGGCGGCGATGCCGGCGTTGTTGGCCGCGCCGTAGCCCAGGTTGCGCCCCAGCGCGATGCGGCGCGCCTGCGGCAGGTGCCGCGCGGTGGCGGCCGGGCTGTCGTCGCCGCTGCCGTTGTCCACCACCACCACCTGCGGCACGTCCCGCAGGCCTTGGCCCAGCGCGGGCAGGCAGTGGGCGCTGTTGTAGGTCACGGTGACGACGGTGACCCGGGCGAGCAGTTCGGCCCGCTCGTCCGGGGCCGGAGCGGATGCGTTCACGCCCCTCAGTGTCCGTGTCCGACCTTCTCGCCGTCCCTCAGGCGATAGACGGTGCCGCAGTACGGGCACTTGGCCTCGCCGGTGCGGGCGATCTCCAGGTAGACCTTCGGATGGGTGTTCCAGACCTTCATGTCCGCCTTCGGGCTGGGGCAGAAGATGCCGCCCTGGGCGTTGAGGTCGCGGGCGGACAGCGCGACGACCGGGGACGGCGCGCGGGCGGTGGGGATGGCGGCAGCGGGGGCGGTGCTCTTGGCGGGCGTGGTCATCGTCGGGCCTTTCAGACCTTGGTCAGCCAGTGGGCGTACTTGGGATTGCGGCCGTTCACGATGTCGAAGAAGGCGGACTGGATCTTCTCGGTGACCGGGCCGCGGCTGCCGCTGCCGATCTCGATGCGGTCGAGTTCGCGGATCGGGGTGACTTCGGCGGCGGTGCCGGTGAAGAAGGCCTCGTCGGCGATGTAGACCTCGTCGCGGGTGATGCGCTTCTGCACCACCTCGATGCCCAGGTCCTGCGCGATGTGCAGGATGGTGTTGCGGGTGATGCCGTTGAGCGCGCCGGCCGACAGGTCGGGCGTGTAGATCACGCCCTTCTTGACGACGAAGACGTTCTCGCCCGCGCCCTCGCTGACGAAGCCCGAGGCGTCGAGCAGCAGCGCCTCGTCGTAGCCGTCGTCGGTGGCCTCCATGTTGGCCAGGATGGAGTTGGTGTAGTTGCTCACCGCCTTGGCCTGCGTCATGGTGATGTTGACGTGGTGGCGGGTGAAGCTGCTGGTCTTGACGCGGATGCCGCGCTTCAGGCCTTCCTCGCCCAGGTAGGCGCCCCAGGCCCAGGCGGCGACCATCAGGTGGATGGTGTTGCCCCTGGGGCTGACGCCGAGCTTCTGCGAACCGATCCAGGACAGCGGCCGGATGTAGGCCGAGGGCAGGTGGTTCTCGCGGACGGTGGCCTTCTGCGCCTCGTTGACCTGCTCCTGGGTGAACGGGATCTTCATGCGCAGGATCTTGGCGCTGTTGAAGAGCCGCTCGGTGTGCTCCTCCAGCCGGAAGATGGCGGTGCCGTCGGCGGTCTCGTAGGCGCGCACGCCCTCGAAGACGCCGCAGCCGTAGTGCAGCGTGTGGGTCAGGACGTGGATCTTGGCGTCGCGCCAGTCGACGAACTGGCCGTCGATCCAGATCTTGCCGTCGCGGTCGGCCATCGAGGGAACGGGAACTGCAGGCAATGCGGAGGTCATGGGAAAGGCGTGTCCTTGCGTGGGAAGCCCGGGCCGGCCGCCGGACGGGCGGCCGGCCCGGGAAAGAATGCGGTTCGGGGATGCGCAGCGCGGGCCGGGCGGCACGCATGCACCGGGCCGGAATTCTACGGCGACGGTGCGTCGGGCGCGGCGTCGTCCGCCGGCGGGCGGGTCAGCCGCCAGGCGCCGAGCCGGCCTTCGACGAAGGTGGCGTCCACGAAGGACCGGGTGTTGTCGGTCCAGCGGTAGACCTCGGGCTGCGTGTCCGCGGGGCTGCGCAGCTCGCCGAGCGACTTGGTCAGCGCCACCACGTGCAGCAGCGCCGCGCCCTTCTTCAGCTTGGCGTTGAGCATGACCGCGCTGGCGACGGTGCCGACCGGCCGGTTGTTGGCCCGGCGCAGCACCGCCATCACCCGGGTGTACTGCATCAGCAGCCACATGAGCAGGCCGCCGGCCACCAGCAGGATGCCGTGCCATCCGTAGGCGCTGTAGGCCCAGGCGGCGAGGGCCAGGCAGCCGACGGGGACGAGGAAGCGTTGGAAATTCATGGCCGGCATTCTCGCAGCGCCCCGGCGCCGGCGGGCTGCGGCGATTGCGTACGGGCCGGCCCGGCGCGGTTGCGCCGCCTCATTTCTCGACCAGGGCGCGCACCTTCTTGCGCAGCGCCTTCTCGCGCCGCTGCTCGGCCTCCCAGTCCTCGCGGATGGCGAGCGTGACCGCCAGCGCCATCAGCAGCAGCACCGCCGCGAAGGGCAGCGCGAAGACGATGGTGGCCGTCTGCACCGCGCCCAGGCCGCCGGCGAACAGCAGGCTCAGCGCGATGGCCGCCACCAGCACGCCCCAGACGATCTTGACGCGGGCCGGCGGATCGGGGTTGCCCCGGGTGCTCATGGTGCCCAGCACCAGCGTGGCCGAGTCGCCCGAGGTGACGAAGAACACCAGGATCAGCACCGTCGCCACCACCGACATCGCCGCGCCGAAGGGCAGCGCCCGGAACATCGCGAACATCGCGGTGGCGGTGTCGGCATGCACCGCCTCGGCCAGCGGCACGCCGCGGAAGATCTCCAGGTGCAGCGCGGTGCCGCCGAAGACCGAGAACCACAGGAAGCCGACGACGGTCGGCGCCAGCACCGTGCCCACCAGGAACTGCCGGATGGTGCGCCCGCGCGAGACCCGCGCGATGAACAGGCCCACGAAGGGCGACCACGCGATCCACCAGGCCCAGTAGAAGATGGTCCAGTCGCCGACCCAGGAGCTGTCCCGGAAGGGCGACATGCGCAGGCTGGTGCGCACGAATTCGCTCAGGTAGGCGCCCAGGGTGTTGGTGAAGGTGTCGACGATCGAGACCGTCGGCCCGACGAGGAACACCGCCAGCGCCAGCAGCGCCGCGAGCACCAGGTTGCCGATGGAGAGCCATTTCACGCCGCGCTCGACGCCGCTGACGGCCGAGGCGATGAACATCGCCGTCGTCGCCACGATGATCGCCGCCTGCGGCCCGGTGCCCACCGGCACGCCGAAGACCGCCGCCAGGCCGCCGTTGATCTGCGTGGCGCCCATGCCCAGCGAGGCCGCCACGCCGAAGGCGGTGGCGACGGTGGCCAGCACGTTGACCAGCGGCGACAGGCGGCGCATGCCGCGCCAGGGCAGCGACTCGGTGGCCGCGCTGACCAGCGCCGGCGACTTGCGCCGGAACTGGAAGAAGCCGATGGCCAGGCCGACGATGCCGTAGATCGCCCACGGGTGCAGGCCCCAGTGGAAGAAGGCGTAGCGCATCGCGGCGCCGGCGGCCTCGGGCGTGCCGGGCGCGATGCCGGGCGGCGGCCGGGTGTAGTGCGAGATCGGTTCGGCCACGCCCCAGAACACCAGCCCGATGCCCATGCCGGCGGCGAACAGCATCGCGAACCAGGCGCCCACCGAGAACTCGGGCTCGTCGTCCTCGTCGCCGAGCTTCAGGTCGCCGTAGCGGCTGATGGCGAGGAAACCGGCCAGCGCCACCAGCCCCAGCACCACCCACAGGTAGAACCAGCCGAAATTGCGGGTGATGTCGGCCAGCGCGCCGGTGAAGAAGCGGTCGAGGCTGCCGGGCGACAGCAGGCCCCAGAGCACCACCGCGCCGATGACCGCCACCGAGACCACGAGCTGCGCCTGTCCGCGCAGGAAGGCGGACGGGAAAATCTTGTTCGAGGGATCCATCGGCGCGAGTGTCGGCGAAGGCCCCCGCGCGCCGGTTTCGAGACGTAGGCCGGAAATCGGGAAGGTTTCGGCCCCGCCGCCGGCGTCCTGCCTGGGTTCCCTGCTATCTTTTCTATTGCAGGCTGCGCACCGCCTCCATCGCCTCCTCGACCCGGTCGACCGCATGGATCGCCAGGCCCTCGATCGGCTTCTTCGGCGCGTTGGCCTTGGGCACCACGGCCACCGAGAAGCCGAGCTTGGCGGCTTCCTTCAGGCGCTCCTGCCCGCGCGGCGCCGGGCGCACCTCGCCGGCCAGGCCCACCTCGCCGAAGGCGATGAAGCCCTTGGGCAGGGACCTGCCGCGCAGGCTGGAGGTGATCGACAGCAGCACCGCCAGGTCGGCCGCCGGCTCGCTGATGCGCACCCCGCCCACCGCGTTGACGAACACGTCCTGGTCGGCGCAGGAGATGCCCGCGTGCCGGTGCAGCACCGCCAGCAGCATCGCCAGCCGGTCGCGCTCCAGGCCCACCGACAGCCGGCGCGGGCTGGGGCCGCCGCTGTCGACCAGCGCCTGGATCTCCACCAGCATCGGCCGGGTGCCTTCGAGCGTGACCAGCACGCAGCTGCCGGGCACCGGCTCGGCGTGCTGGGAGAGGAAGATGGCGCTGGGGTTGGCCACGCCCTTCAGGCCCCGCTCGGTCATCGCGAAGACGCCGATCTCGTTGACCGCGCCGAAGCGGTTCTTGATGGCCCGCACCAGCCGGAAGCTGCTGTGCGTGTCGCCCTCGAAGTACAGCACCGTGTCGACCATGTGCTCCAGCACCCGCGGCCCGGCCAGCGCGCCCTCCTTGGTGACGTGGCCCACCAGCACGATCGCCACGCCGGTGGCCTTGGCGAGGCGCGTCAGGTGCGCGGCGCATTCGCGCACCTGCGCCACCGAGCCGGGCGCGGAGGTCAGCTGGTCGGAGTACACCGTCTGGATCGAGTCGATCACCGCGATCGACGGCCGCAGCCGGTCGAGCGTGGCGAGGATCTTCTCCAGCTGGATCTCGGCCAGCACCTGCACCTGCGAGTGGTCCAGCCCCAGCCGGCGCGAGCGCAGCGCCACCTGGGCGCCGCTCTCCTCGCCGGTGACGTAGAGCGAATCCATGCCGGCCGGCTCGTCCGCCGAGGCGCCCGACGGCCGGCGCGACAGCGCGTCGAGCGCCTGCAGCAGCAGCGTCGACTTGCCGATGCCCGGATCGCCGCCGATCAGCACCACGCCGCCCTCGACGATGCCGCCGCCCAGCACCCGGTCGAGCTCGTCGATGCCGGTGGGCGTGCGGGCGATGTCCTGCGCCTCGATGTCGGACAGCAGGGTGACCTCGGCGGTCTGCGCCAGCGCGGCGAAGCTCGGCGCGGCGCTGAGCCGGTTGCGGCTGGGCGCGGCGGCGGCCGACGCGGGCGCGACGACGCTCTCGACCAATGTGTTCCAGGCGCCGCAGCTCGGGCACTTGCCGAGCCAGCGCAGGCTGGTGCCTCCGCACTCGGTGCAGGTATAGACGGTTTTTTCCTTGGACATGGCGTGACTATAGGTGAGATGCTGTACAAAAGCACAGTCTTCGAGCGGCTTTCCTCTCCGCGGGGAGCCGCCGCGTCGCGGGCGCCGCGGGCGGGAGGCGCGTCAGTCCTCGGTCGCCAGGTCCGCCCCGGCGCAGACCCGGTCGCGGCCGCGCTGCTTGGCCTGGTAGAGCGCGCGGTCGGCGCGGTCGAGCAGGTCGAGCCATCCGAGGACGCCGCGCGTGCCGGAGGCCACGCCGAAGCTGGCGGTGACCCGCAGCCGCTCGCCGCCGGCCAGGAGGTGCGGCGTGTCGGCCAGCGCGGCGCGCATCTTCTCGGCCAGCGCCACCGCGCGGGTTTCGTCCGGGTCGAACACCAGCACCGCGAATTCCTCGCCGCCGAAACGCGCCAGCAGGTCGCCGGTGCGGACGTTGGCCGTCGCCACCGCCGCCACCGTGCGCAGCACCTGGTCGCCGGCGGGATGGCCGTGGCGGTCGTTGATGCGCTTGAAATGGTCCACGTCGAACAGGATCAGGCAGGCCGCCAGGTCCTTGGCGCGGCGGTAGCCGGCCAGGTTCTCGCCGACCTGGTGCAGCACCCGCCGGTTGGCCAGGCCGGTCAGGACGTCGGTCTCGGCGGCGCGCTTGAGCTGTTCGCCGTCGGCCTGCCGCTGGCGGTCGAGCAGGTCGCGCTCCTGCAGCCGGTGGCGCAGCACCTGCAGCGCGTCCTGCAGCAGGCGGATCTCCGAGCGCGTGCGCGGCACGGCCTCCGGCGGTTGCCCCGCCAGCGCCACCAGCTCCTGCGCCGCCGCCAGCAGCGGCGCGAAGAGGCGGCGCAACGCCACCCACAGCGTCGCGACCACGACGCCGACCACCGCCGCCAGCGCGGCCAGCGTCCAGCCCAGCACCCGGCCGGCCTCGGTGCGCTCCTGGTGGAGGCGCATGTCGATCAGCACCATCAGGTTCTCGCGGGCCTCGTCCAGCGGGCGCAGGTGGGGCACGTAGGCATCGGTGAGCATGCGCGCGGTGAGCGGATAGCGGCCGGTGGCCGCGCCCTGGGCCAGCAGCCGGTCCATGATGCGCATGCCCTCCTGCAGGGAGCGGATGGTCCCCGAGGCCTGCGGCATGCCGTCCTGGTCGTTGCCGTCGAGATCGGCCAGGTCGCTGTGCAGCAGCACCTCCTGCAGCGCGCCCAGGCGGCCGCGCATCTGCTCCATCGCCGCCTGGGTGCCGGGCGACAGGGGCGTGCGGGTGACGAGCGAGGGGACCACCAGCGAGCCGAGCCGGCCGCCGTACTCGCGCGTATCGAACAGCACCCGCGCCAGGATGACGTTGCCGCTGGTCGAGGGCGCGACGGCCGCCAGCCGCGTGCCGGCCACGGTGATCAGCGGCTGCAGGCCGTCGACGACCCGGAAGGCGTGGTCGACGGTGGCCGCGACGACCGTCGCATCGCGCGACTCGTGCGGCTGGCCTGCGATGCGGTCGACCTGCGCGCGCACCTGCTGCAGCTGCTGGCGCAGGCGGTCGAGCTGCGCCAGCCAGCCGGAGCGGTCGCGCCAGGGCGCACGGCCGATGGAATCCCGCAGGCGGTCGAAGTGCAGGTCGCTGCGGGTGCGGAATTCCCGCAGCCGGGCGCGCGCGGCGTGGGTGTCGCCGGCGGGCTCGCCCATCACGCTGTTGGCCGGCCCGCGCTCGGCCGACACCGCGTGGCCCAGGTCCAGCGCCGAGCGGAAGGTCTCCAGCGCCTGCAGCCGGCGCTGGCTGTCCCGGTAGTCGGCGTGGTGCGGCAGGATCAGCATCAGCCCCAGCCCGAGCGTGGCCGCCAGCACGGTCAGCGCGCTGGCCCAGAGCTTCTGGCGGTCGGTGAAATAGCATTGCATGGCAGCCCTCGTTCTGCGGCCCCGATCCGGTCCGTCGCGCGCCCCCGGCACGCTCCGGAGGCTGGCAGACGGCCGACAGCCGGGTTCTTGTTTTTTCTCGTGGCGCAGCGCGACGCCGCCCTGCATGCGGGTTTGTAACAGACGGCACGCCCCTTCCGGATGCCGGCGGACAAGGGGAATCGCCCGCGCATCGTGGCGTCGCGCAGCGTGCGTCCCGGCGACGCCCGCGGCCCGGGCCCGAAAGGCGGGCATGATGCCCGCCGTCCCTTGCCCCTGCCTTACCTCCCCCGCCCATGGTCCTCAACCTCGTCTGGCTCGGCTTCTTCCTGGCCGGCTTCGCCACCGCCGGCGTCCGGCTCGCGCAGGGCGACCTGGCGGTCTTCCCGGCGCTGCTGGCGGCCCTGTTCGACGCGGCCCGGGCGGGCTTCGAGATCGCGATCGGCCTCACCGGGACGATGGCGCTGTGGCTGGGCTTCCTGAAGGTGGGCGAGCGCGCCGGCATGATCGCCGGCCTGGCGCGGGCCGCCGCGCCGGTGCTGCAGGCGCTCTTCCCCGGCGTGCCGCGCGGCCACCCGGCGCAGGGCGCGGTGACGATGAACCTGTCGGCCAACCTGCTGGGGCTGGACAACGCGGCCACGCCGCTGGGCCTCAAGGCGATGCAGGAGCTGCAGTCGCTCAACCCGCGCCCGGCGGTGGCGTCCGACGCGCAGATCATGTTCATCGTGCTCAACACCGCCGGGCTGACGCTGATCCCGACCTCGGTGATCGCGATCCGCCAGGCCGTCGCGCTGCGCCAGGGCGTGGTCGGCTTCAACGCGGCCGACATCTTCCTGCCGACCCTGCTGGCCACGCTGTGCTCCTGCCTCGCGGGACTGGCGGCGGTGGCGGCCTGCCAGCGCATCCCGCTGTGGCGCCCCCGGCTGGCGCTGCCGCTGGCGACGGCCGTGGCGCTGGCGGCCGGGCTGCTGGCGCTGCTGCTGCGGCTGCCGCCGGCGCAGGCCTCGCAGGTCGCGGGCACCGCCGGCGCGGCGGCGATCCTGGGCATCGTGGCGCTGTTCCTGGGCGCGGGCGCCTGGCGCCGCATCAACGTCTACGAGGCCTTCGTCGACGGCGCGCAGGAGGGCTTCGCGGTGGCGATCCGCATCGTGCCCTACCTGGTGGCGATGCTGGCGGCCATCGCGGTCTTCCGCGCCGCCGGCTGCATGGAGGCGGCGATGGGCGCGGCGGCGTCCGCCGTGGCCGGCCTGGGGTGGGACACCGCCTTCCTGCCGGCGCTGCCGGTGGGGCTGATGAAGGTGCTCTCGGGCGCCGGCGCGCGGGCGCTGATGGTGGACGTGATGCAGGCGCACGGCGTCGAGTCCTTCGCCGGCCGGCTCGCGGCCATCATCCAGGGATCGACCGAAACCACTTTCTACGTGCTGGCGGTGTATTTCGGCAGCGTCGGCATCCGCGACAGCCGCCACGCGCTGGCCTGCGCGCTGGCGGCCGACGCCGTGGGGCTGGCGGCGGCGATCGGCATCGGGTACGCGTTCTTCCGCTGAGACGGGCGCCGCGTCCGGAGCGCGCGGCGCCCCGGGAACGATCTGCTATTCAATCGATAGCTGCAAACAAAGGCGGGACGCGGGCATCCTACGGATTTCCCGAGGAATTCCCCGGGGCCCGGCCGAACCGCCTCAGCCCCGCGGGGCCCGGTCCCCGTCGAACCAGTCGAGCAACCGCCGGTTGACCTCTTCCGCCCGCTCGTACTGCACCCAGTGGCCGGCGCCGGGCAGCGACTCCCAGCGCCGCTCGGGCCGGCCGGCGACCAGCGCCGGGCCGGTCACCGACGGGATGCCGACGGCGTCGTGCTCGCCCCACAGGAAGAGCGCCGGCGCGCCGAGGCGGGCCAGCGCCGGCTGCAGCAGCGGCTCGGCGGCCATGCCCGCGCTGCGGAACCGGGTGGCGGCGCAGGCCGCGCGGTGCACCGCCAGCGCCAGCGCGTCGGTCTGCGCGCCCTCGGCCAGCATCAGCTCGCCGAGGTTGTGGCGCAGGTCGGCGTCGCGCTCCGCGCCGGCCGGGTGCCGGCGCCAGTTGACCAGCCCCGACAGGTCGTTGCGGCGCGGGCCGCCGTGGCCGGCGGTGCCCAGCAGCGCCAGCCGGCCCACCGAGGCCGGGTCGCGCCGCCAGCGCGCGGCGGCCAGGTGGGCGGCCACCAGCCCGCCGAAGGAGAAGCCGGCGATGTCCACCGCCGCGTCCGGCCCGACCAGCGCATCCAGCCCGGCGCCGGTGGCCGCGACCAGGCCGTCGAGCGTCGGCTCGCCCGCGGGCGGATCGGAATCGCCGTAGCCGGCCAGGTCGGGCAGCCAGACGGTGCGCCGCGCCGCCAGCGCGTCGAGGTTGCGCACCCAGTGCATCCAGTTGCCGTGGCCGCCGTGCACCAGCACCAGCGGGCGGCCCCGGCCGATGCGGCGCCAGACGAGGGCGCGGCCCTCGACGGCGACCGTGCGGCGCTCGGTGCGCGCCTCGCAGGCCGCGAGCAGCGCCTGCGCCTCGGCATCGGTGCCGGCCCGGGCGGCGGCGGACGCCGGGGCGGCGGAAGAGGGGGAATCGTTGGGGATCATGGGCAACGCGGGCGCTCCGGCGCCCGGGCAGGACGGGAATGCAGCGCAGTATGCCGGCCGTTCGCCGCACCGCCTGTCGCCTGGGTGCTCCTACAGCGCGTCAGCATCGCCGCCGACACCTCCGGCCCGCATCCCGCGCCACCATGAAATCCCTCCGGGCAGGACACCGCGTTCGCGCTGCCTTGCCCCGCCCCCCTCCCCTTTTTCCAGGAACCTCCCATGGCAGACAACGCAGATGTGATCGACACGCTCAACGACCTGATCGAAATCGCGCACGACGGCGAATACGGCTTCAAGGAATCCGCCGAGAACGCCAAGTCCCCCGAACTCAAGGGCATCTTCGGACAGCGCGCGCAGGACTGCCGCACCGCCGCGCAGGAGCTGGTCCAGCAGGTCGTGGCCCTGGGCGGCAAGCCGGAAGACGGCGGCACCGTCGCCGGCGCGCTGCACCGCGGCTGGGTCTCGGTGCGCAGCGTGCTGACCACCTCGACCGACCAGGCCATCCTCGACGAAGCCGAGCGCGGCGAGGACGCCGCCCTGGCCGCCTACCGCAAGGCGCTGAAGCAGCCCCTGCCGGACGCGATCCGGACCCTGGTCGAGCGCCAGCAGGCCGGCGCCCAGCGCAACCACGACCAGATCAAGGCCCTGCGCGACCAGCACCGCGCCGCGACCTGATCGCGCGCGGCGCGCCCCCCGGGACGCACCGCACCGCACGACATGAAGCCCTGTCCGGGTCGCCGGACGGGGCTTCGGCGTTTGGGAAACGCGCGATCCGCGGCGCTCAGGCGTCCGCGCCGCCGGCGTCCTCGTCCACCGCGACCGGCACCCGGGGCGCCACCGCGCACATCAGCTCGTAGCCCACGGTGCCGGCGGCCCCGGCCACCCTGTCGATCGGCAGCACCGCGCCGCTGGCCGCGTCCCGCCCCCACAGCGTGACCGGGCTGCCGACCCCCGCATTCGGCAGCCCGGTCAGGTCCAGCGCCAGCATGTCCATGCTGACCCGCCCCAGCAGCCGGGTGCGCCGGCCGTCCACCATCACCGGCGTGCCGGTGCCGGCATGGCGCGGGTAGCCGTCCGCGTAGCCGCAGGCGGCGGTGCCGATGCGCATCGGCCGGTCGGCGACGAAGGTCGATCCGTAGCCCACCGCCGCGCCCGCGCCGATCTCCTGCACGCCGATCAGCCGGGTCGACAGCGTCATCGCCGGCCGCAGGTCCCAGTGCGCCGCGTCGTGGCCGGGGAAGTCCGGCGCGCTGCCGTAGAGCGCGATGCCCGGCCGCACCCAGTCGGCGCGCACCTCGGGCCGGTGGCCGTGGCGCAGCAGCGCGGCGCTGTTGGCCAGGCTGCGTTCGCCCGGCAGGTCGCCGACCGCGCGGGCGAAGCATTCCAGCTGCGCGTCCAGCCCGACCCGGGCGCCGGCGCCGTCGTCCGCATCGGCGTCGACGTCCGCGTTCGCGAAATGCGTCATCAGCGACACTTCCTCGACCTGCGGCAGCGCGTTGAGCCGGGTCCAGGCCGCGCCCATGCGGTGCGGCGCGAAACCGAGCCGGTGCATGCCCGAATCCATCTTCAGGAACACCCGGTGCCCGGCCTGCGTCTTGTGCGCCGCCAGCATGTCGATCTGCGCGTCGCAGTGCACCGCGTGCCACAGGCCCAGGCGCGAGCACAGCTCCAGGTCGCGCGGCTCGAACGCGCCTTCGAGCAGCAGGATCGGACCGCGCCAGCCCAGCGCGCGCAGCCGCGCGGCCTCGGCCAGGTCCAGCAGCGCGAAGCCGTCGGCGCCGCGCAGCGCGTCGAACACCCGCTCGATGCCGTGGCCGTAGGCATCGGCCTTGACCACCGCCCAGACCCGCGCATCGCGTGCCGCGCGGCGCGCCCGCGCCAGGTTGTGGCGCAGGGCGCCGGGGTGGATGGTGGCGAGGATGGGACGGGGCATGGAGGGTGGGGCGGACGGGTCGGAAACGCCGCGATTCTGTCATCGCCCGGGGTTACGGTCAGGCATGAACCTGCGTGATATAACCCGCAGTCGCCCCGCTGAGCGGACTTTCGCGCCCCTTGGGCACCAGCCTCGCGCCACCATGAAGAATCCCCCAGCCCACCCATGAAGCGCGGCTTCTACACCATCATGTCGGCGCAGTTCTTCAGCTCGCTGGCCGACAATGCCCTGTTCGTCGCCGCGGTCGAACTCCTGCGCACCGGGGGCGCACCGGAATGGCAACGCGCGGCGCTGGTCCCGATGTTCGCCCTCTTCTACGTGGTGCTCGCGCCCTTCGTCGGCGCCTTCGCCGACGCGCTGCCCAAGGGCAAGGTCATGTTCGTGAGCAACGCCATCAAGGTGGTGGGCTGCCTGATGATGCTCTTCGGCACCCATCCGCTGATGGCCTACGCCATCGTCGGGCTCGGGGCGGCCGCCTATTCGCCGGCCAAGTACGGCATCCTGACCGAGCTGCTGCCGGCATCCCAGCTGGTCAAGGCCAACGGCTGGATCGAGGGGCTGACCATCGGCTCGATCATCCTCGGCGTGGTCCTCGGCGGCCAGCTCGTCGGCCAGCGCATCTCCACGCAGCTGCTGGCCATCGACCTGCCGGGCGTGAGCACCGGCATCGACACCCCGGCCGAGGCGGCCATCTCCCTGATGATCGGCCTCTACGTCCTGGCGGCCTGGTTCAACACCCGCATCCCGGCCACCGGCGCGCGCATGCGGCCGCTGCCGCGCAACCTCGTCGAGCTGCTGCCCGATTTCTGGAGCTGCAACTCCCGCCTGTGGCGCGACCGCCTGGGCCAGATCTCGCTGGCGACCACCACCCTCTTCTGGGGCGTCTCGGGCAACCTGCGCTACATCGTGCTGGCCTGGAGCGCCGCGGCGCTCGGCTACTCGACCGCCCAGGCGTCCTCGCTGGTGGGCGTGGTGGCCATCGGCACCGCCGTCGGCGCGGTGCTGGCGTCGATGCGCATGCGGCTCGACATGGCGACCCGGGTGATGCCGCTGGGCATCGCGATGGGCGTGCTGGTGATCCTGATGAACTTCATCGACAACGTCTGGTTCGCGGTGCCGTTCCTGATCGTGCTCGGCGGGCTCGGCGGCTTCCTGGTGGTGCCGATGAACGCGCTGCTGCAGCACCGGGGCCACAACCTGATGGGCGCGGGCCGCTCGATCGCGGTGCAGAACTTCAACGAGCAGGCCTGCATCCTGGCGCTGGGCGCGTTCTACAGCATCTCGACCAAGTTCGGCCTGTCGGCCTTCGGCGCGATCACCGCCTTCGGCATCGTGGTGGCGGGGATGATGTGGGTCATCCAGCGCTGGCACAAGCACAACTGCGCCAGGTACCCGGACGAGGTCGAGCACCTGCTGACCATCGCGCGGCACGACGACCACCACTGACGGGGCGCGGACCGCGCCGCCGGCATGCCGTGTAGGCGGGCATCCAATTCGCCGGCCGTCGCCGCCGGCCGGCCCGCGTCCCGGCCGATACTGGACGGCCCACCGGCCCCGGCCGTGCACGCAGGAGAAGCCGCCATGTTCCCGTCCGCCCGTTCCGCCCCCCGCCGTCGCCGCCTGGCGATCGCCGCCGCCACCGCCGCGTTCGTCGCGCTCGCCGCCGGCGGCCCGGCCGGCGCGCAGTCGCCCGCCGCGCCGACCGCGCCCGGCGCCGTCTCCCCCATGATGCCGTCCGTCCCGCCTCCCGCCCTCCCGACGCCGCAACCCGCCGCGCCGGCGCCGACCCTCGGCGGCACGGTCTCGGGCAGCGGCTCGACCCTCGGCGGCATGGGCGTGCGCGGCGGACCGGGCGCTTCGCCGTCCGCCGCCGGCACCGGCCTGACCGGCGGCGGCCTGGGCCTGGGCGGCAGCGTCGGCGGCCTGCCGCCCCAGCCGGGAGTGAACACCCGCATCGCCCAGCCGCCCGCGGGCAGCCCGATCGGCTCCGGCCGGGCGATCGACAACAGCGGCCGGCTGACCTCGCCGCTGTCGCCGTGACCCGTGCCGCCCCGTACGCCCGCCTGCCGGACTTCTCGGCCGTGGGCATCGACGGCGCGCCCTGGCCGCTGGACCGCCTGGCCGGCAAGGTGGCGCTGGTCGTCAACACCGCCAGCGCCTGCGGCTTCACGCCGCAGTTCGCCGGCCTGCAGGCGCTGCACGCCCGCCATGCGGCCGACGGCCTGGCGGTGCTGGGCTTTCCCTGCAACCAGTTCGGCCGGCAGGACGCGGGCGCCGATGCCGAGATCGCCGCCTTCTGCCAACGCAATTACGGCGTGGACTTCCCGATGATGTCCAGGATCGAGGTCAACGGTCCCGGCGCGCACCCGCTGTTCCGCTGGCTGGAGCAGCGGGCCCCGGGCCTGCTGGGCAGCCGGTCGGTGAAGTGGAATTTCACCAAGTTCCTGGTGCAGCGCGACGGCCGCACGGTGCGCCGCTACGCGCCCTGGCGCGCGCCGGACCGGCTGGAGGCCGACATCGCCGCCGCGCTGGCCCGTCCGGCGCCGTCCTGATCCCCCGCGCCGCGGCGCAGCAGCCCTACCCCGTACGCCCCGCGCCCGTCGGCGCCACAATCGCCGCATGGCCGCCTACCTCGTCAACACCGCCATCGTCCTCGCCACCGTCGCCGCCATGGAGGCCGTCGCCTGGGCGGCGCACAAATACCTGATGCACGGCATCGGCTGGGGCTGGCACCTGTCGCACCACCGGCCGCGCACCGGCTGGTTCGAGAAGAACGACTTGTACGCGGTGGTGTTCGCGGGCCTGGCGATCGCGTTGATCTACGCCGGCACCCGCGGCGCCTGGCCGCTGCAGTGGGTCGGCGCGGGCATGACGCTCTACGGCTTCCTGTACTTCCTGGCGCACGACGGCCTGGTGCACCGGCGCTGGCCGCTGGGCTACATGCCGCGCAGCGGCTACCTCAAGCGCATCTACCAGGCCCACCGGATGCACCACGCGGTCGACGGCAAGGACGGCTGCGTGTCCTTCGGCTTCCTGTGGGCGCCCTCGGCCGCGACGCTCAAACGGCAGCTGCAGGAGCTGCACGGGCGCGCCCCGCGCACGGCCGACGCGGCCGAGGCGCAAGGACGCGACACCGCGGCCTGAAGCCGCCGACCCGGGGCGAAACGCCTGGGACACCGCCGCCGCTGGAGACCGAAAAAGCGAAAAGCCACCCGGCGCGGCATGCGCGGGGTGGCTTCCGGGGATCCGCCGGATGCGCGCCGCGGTCCACGCGGCACGGCCTCGCGGAGCGGCCTCACTGCTCGGCGAAGGCGCGCTCGATGACGAACTCGCCGAGCCGGGTGGTGTTGCCCTCCTTGAAGCCGCGGATCTCCAGCAGGTGCTTCAGGTCCCGCAGCATCGCCGGGCTGCCGCAGATCATCACCCGGTCCTCGGCCGGATCGATCGCCGGCACCCCGAGGTCGGCGAACAGCTTGCCGCTCTGCATCAGGTCGGTGATGCGCCCGGTGTTGCGGTAGGACTCGCGCGTCACCGTCGGGTAGTAGCGCAGCTGCGCGGCCACCATCTCGCCGAGGAACTCGTGCCGGGGCAGGTGCTCGACCACCATGTCGTGGTAGGCCAGCTCGTCGACCGTGCGCACCCCGTGGACCAGGATCACCTCCTCGAACTTCTCGTAGGTCGCCGGGTCCCGGATGATCGAGAGGAACGGCGCCAGGCCCGTGCCGGTGGACAGCAGGTAGAGCCGCTTGCCCGGCACGAGGTAGTCCACCACCAGGGTGCCGGTGGGCTTCCTGCCCACGATGACGGTGTCGCCCACCCGCACGTGCTGCAGGCGCGAGGTCAGCGGGCCGTCCTCGACCTTGATCGAGAGGAACTCCAGGTGCTCCTCGTAGTTGGCGCTGGCGATCGAGTAGGCGCGCAAGAGCGGCTTGCCCTCCACGCGCAGGCCGATCATGGTGAAGTGCCCGTTCAGGAACCGCAGCGACTGGTCGCGCGTGGTGGTGAAGCTGAAAAGACTGTCCGTCCAGTGGTGGACGCTCAGCACGCGTTCTTCGGCGAAGGCGCTCATGGTG
>JAKOND010000130.1 GCA_022702125.1 Burkholderiaceae bacterium | reverse complement strand
CTGCCCGGTATTCGGCGTAGGTGGCCACTTCGCTCACGCGGTCGTCAGGTGGGGAGCCTCGATTTCGGTGGTCGTGCCCTCGGGCAGCAGTGCGTCCGGCTCGATCTTCAGCAGCCAGTCGGCCGCGAAGTCGGCCCAGCCCATCTCCACGTAGTTGCCGGCGTCGCCCAGCTGCATGATTCCGGGGCCTTCGCAACGGTAGATCGGACCGTAGACCGAATGGTCATCGCCGTGGTTGCCGATCATGCGGCGCACGACGGTGACGGTCTTGCCGAGGTTGGGGCTCTTGCGCTGGCCCTGCCCACCGACGACGCGGCAGATGTCCTTGGGATTGAGAGGCTGTCGGCTCATCACAGACCTTCCACCAAGAATTGCGTCGCAGTCTCGTCGATCCGCACCACGGACAACTCGTAGCTGCCCTTGACCAGCTCCAGGGCCTTTTGCGCCTTGTCCTGCGTCTTGAACTTGAGCGCCTTGCCTGGGTCAGGGTGCCAAGCCTTGACCACAACGTCCCGTTTGCTGGTGTCCAGCATCATCAAGAAGTCGTCCTTCTCGGGGTTCATCACTGCAAAGTTGGTGGATATGATTTTTTGACTCACGTCAGGTTCCTTCCGGTCTTTAAATAAGGTGATGGGGTTCATGCAGTTTCTGCGAACTGCTCGGCCAGCGCCGATGCACCAGCCAGCCAGGGCTCCAGGCACACCGAGTTGTCGGCAATCACGTCCCAGCCGTCGTTACCGTAGATCAGAACGATAGAGCCAGTGTGAGGGATGCCCTCGTCGTCCTTGAAGTAGACGCGCAGGACTTCCTCGTCGGTGGCCATCAGTTCCCTCATCAGCAGCTCGATGTCTTGGATGTGGGGCGTGGTGAAGTCTTCGCCGTCGTTGTGTCGGACCTTGCAATCGGCGGCGATCAGATCCTCGAGCGCCTTGCGAATGATGGCGCGCTCCATCACGATGCGCGCACGCACAGCCGGGTCGGTGACTTTGGCGTGGTCGAGGTAGACAAGGTCCGACGGGTGAGGGGTAGACTGGTCCATAATTATGTAAATAATGACTTATATATTTATTAGATTTCTACTATTAGACTGCGGTTTAGGCTGAGAGATTTGCATGAGCATTTTTAGATCACCTTAGACAGGCGATCTGAAAATTCTGAGGTGCGTTTGAGAAACGGCTTCAAATCGGGAAGATCATTTTTAATGACATCCCAGCCATTCTTGCCGTAGATGAAAGAAATCATCCCGGAATATTCCCAGTCGTTCTCTGCGTGATACCAAACCCAAAGGTATTCTTCATCAGCAGCCATCAATTTCTGCATCACCGCCTCAACGTCCGTGGTGCGCAGTGTCACCAAGGCGTTGCCGCTGCGAAGTTGGATTTCGCAGCCACCAGCAACCATCTCTTCGAGCGCCATCCTTATGATCGTGCGCTCCATCATTTTGCGATTCATGATTACCTGATCTGTAATCATGAGGGACTCTAGATGCTTGATGTCGGAGCGGTGAGTAGTGAGCATATTTCGATTATGTGAGTGCTAACTTACTTCTTGCGGTAGCCAAATGTTCAGCGTGGGACTCTTCAACTACAGCCTGTGGTCGTTGGCCCGTCGCGGGATTCAGGCCAGCCAGCTCGCGGTGCAGGCCCAGGGCGTTCCAGGCATCGCCTTCGTCATCGAAGTGCATCATTGAGCCGTCGACGCGCAGCAGCGCCCAGGCCTTCTCCATGCGAGCTGCGTCTTCATCTTCTGCGCTGGCGCGCTCAATCACTTGGGCGTCCTCGGTGCCGACATCGAACCAGATCCAGGCGCCGACCCACATGCCGCCGGTGCCAGGCTGCGACAGGGAGAGCAGTGGGTTGTCGTCCATCGACAGATCCTCGTCGCAGACATCGCGGGCGGCCGTGATGTAGTCCTCAAGTCGACGACGGTCGAAGTCGAGGCGGTTCAGGAAGTCGCGCAGCGGCGCGCACCGCGGATCGGCCGCGGCTTCCAGTTGCGTGACGAGGTCACGGGCCAGTTTCTCAAGCATCCTTCTTCTCCATTGCCTTCTCGGCGCGGTCTGCGGAGGCCAGCATCAGGCGCTCCCGGTTGTCTAGCTCGCACATGTGCGCGGCCAGTTCTTTCGTCTTGCCCTCGGTATGGAGCCGGTGGGCGACGGACCCTGGCATGAGCCAGGTGTTGCTGTGGCGGATGGCGCTGCGCATCAGGTGAAGTAGTTGGCGGGCAGCACGGTCAGCGCCTGCTCCGCGAGGTTGAGCCGAATGGCCAGGGAGTGGGTGTGCCACCAGCCGCACGAGTCGCGGTCCCGGAACACCGTCTGGGGCAACCCGTGCGCGGTGCTGCACCGCAGGGCGTGATCGACAGCCTGGTCGAGGCTGGTGTCGTCGGGCGTGACCCGGTCTCGCAGCATCGCAGCGGTGACGATCGAGCCGGGCGGGAAGGCCCGCAGGGCAGTCTGGAGCAGGCTCATTTGCGGGGCCTCCCGAACTGCTCGCGCTTCCACTGCGACCGCAGACGCCCTTGGCTCAGGTCTGGGGTCGGCGTCAGGTCACGGGGCCTCTGCGGCTCGGCGAATGCGGGAACGGTCATCTCCTTGAGCTCCTGCGCCAACTGCTGCGGCACCGACTTGCCGAGCCTGCGGCCGTCTATGGCGCCGGCACCCACGATGAGGATTTCTCCGCGACGCAAGCCACCGAGCAATGCTTGCTTCAGGCGGTCGCGGATGTCTTCGGCGCTTTGCTCCAGCGCAACCGTGACCGAGGCTTTGTGCATCGGAATCGTGCTCTCGATGTTGCCTATGCCCGATGCCTGCTCTGCCGCTGGGAATGCTGGATGGTCGTCGATGCGGACCTCGCCCAGCGAGTGCCCGTCTCCAGTTGTGAGGATGTAGGTCATTCGATCTTCTTTCCGTGTCGGTCTTAGCGTCCGGGCAGGACGGTGCTGTGCGGGCTGTGCCCCAGGGGCCACTGGCCGTTCGGCGGGCGGTAGACCGGCCGCGAGGTGGTGTTCTTGCTCTCGCGTAGAACCTGCTCCCGCTGAGCCCATGAGCCTTCCCACGGGGTGATCGGCAGCTGCTTGCGGCCGGGTGTGACAGGTCCGTAGCCCATGTCAAAGGCCCGCCTGGAATGGGCTCGCCTGTCGCTGTCGGCTTTCGTAGTGGTAGCCTTCGAGGACGATGCGAATCCAGCGCTTGAGCTCTCGGATAAGGGTCGCGCGATCGCGGCAGAACACCCCGCCCAATTCCTCGGGCAGGAAGCGCTGGTCGGGCCGGTGGGCCTGGATGCCCAGCAGCACGATCAGGCGGCGCCGCAGGTTGGCCAGGTAGCCCAGCTGGTCCACGCGCATCAAGTGCCAGCGCGAGCGCACTGAATAAACGTAGCGTCCGCTCTTGGCCGCTGCGATGGCCCGCTTGCGCGCGATGCGCTGCGCCCGACGCTTTGACTCAGCCCGCATGGGCATCCTCCAGGTCGGCGGCGATCATGGGACGGAACATCAGAAAGATGAACTCGTGACTCTGACCTTCGGTGTCTACAGCCGAGACGAAGCCGCCTTGGTCGATGACAATCTCTTGGTCCTCGAATTCCCAGGTTTGCTCGTCAGATAGGCGCTCTAT
>JAKOND010000122.1 GCA_022702125.1 Burkholderiaceae bacterium | reverse complement strand
GATGTCGATGCTGCCGTCCTCCAGGCCCTTGGCGGCGGCGGCGATCTCCTTGGCGGAGCGGAAACGGCTCATCTCGGCGATGCGCACCGGCCACTTGGCGAAGCGGTCCGTCAGCGTCTGGTAGTGCTGCTCGGCCAGCAGCGTGGTCGGCGCGAGGAAGGCCACCTGCTTGCCGCCGGTGACCGCCACGAAGGCCGCGCGTAGCGCCACCTCGGTCTTGCCGAAACCCACGTCGCCGCAGACCAGCCGGTCCATCGGCTGGGGCGAGATCATGTCCTGGATCACCGCGTGGATCGCTGCGCGCTGGTCGGCGGTCTCCTCGAAGCCGAAGTCCTTGGCGAAGACCTCGTAGTCGTCGGCGGCGAAGCGGAAGGCGTGGCCCTCGCGCGCCGCGCGGCGGGCGTAGATGTTGAGCAGCTCGGCGGCCGAGTCGCGCACCTGCTCGGCCGCCTTGCGCTTGGCCTTGTCCCACTGGCCGGAGCCGAGCTTGTGCAGCGGCGCCTCGTCCGGGCTGACGCCGGTGTAGCGGCTGATCTGGTGGAGCTGGCTCACCGGCACGTAGAGCGTCGCGTCGTCGGCGTACTGCAGGTGCAGGAACTCGCTGCTGCCCTGGCCGAGGTCCATGTTGACCAGCCCGCGGTAGCGGCCGATGCCGTGCAGGTTGTGCACCACCGGATCGCCCACCTTGAGTTCGGCCAGGTCCTTGATCAGCGCCTCGACGTCGCTGACCTGCTCCTGCTTGCGGCGCCGGCGGGTGGTCGGGCCGGCGGCGAAGAGTTCGGTCTCGGTGACGAAGTCGATGCCGCCTTCGGGGGCCCGGGCGTCGCCGGTCTCCAGCCAGGCGAAGCCGGTGGCCAGCGGCGCGGTGGCGATGCCCAGCGGCGCGTCGGCGGTCTGGAAATCCTCCAGCGATTCGAAAGGCGGCGGGTTGACGTCGCTGGCGCGCAGGAAGTCGAGCAGGCTCTCGCGCCGGCCGTCGGACTCGGCGATCAGCAGCACCCGCTGCCGGGTGTTGCGGATATGGGCGCGCAGCCGCTGCAGCGGCTCGTCGCCGCCGCGCACCACCGCCAGCGGCGGCAGCGGCTGCAGGTCGGAGCCGCCGGTGTCGGCATCGGCCGCCGGCGGCCGCAGCGCCAGCTGCGCATGCGCGTTGGCCTGGCCGTAGAACTGCTCGGCCGTCAGGAACAGCGCCTCGGGCGGCAGCACCGGCCGTTCCGGATCGCCCTGCACCAGCCGGTGGCGCTCGCGGGTGTCCTGCCAGAAATGCTGGAAGGCCGGCTCCAGGTCGCCGTGCAGCACCACCGTGGCGGCGCTCCCCAGGTAGTCGAAGACGGTGGCCGTCTCGTCGAAGAAGAGCGGCAGGTAGTACTCGATGCCGGCGGTGGCGACGCCCGCGCCCATGTCCTTGTAGATGCGGCTGCGGGTCGGGTCGCCCTCCAGCAGCTCGCGCCAGCGGCTGCGGAACTTGGCCCGCGCGTCCTCGTCCATCGGGAACTCGCGGCCCGGCAGCAGCCGCACCTCGGGCACCGGGTACAGGCTGCGCTGGGTGTCGGGGTCGAAGGTGCGGATCGAGTCGATCTCGTCGTCGAACAGGTCCACCCGGTAGGGCATCGGGGCGCCCATCGGGTAGAGGTCGATCAGCCCGCCGCGCACCGCGTACTCGCCGGGGCTGACCACCTGGGTGACGTGGCTGTAGCCGGCGAGCGTGAGCTGGCCGCGGAACTTCGCCTCGTCGAGCTTCTGGCCGGTCTTGAAGTGGAAGGTGTAGCCGGCCAGGAAGGACGGCGGCGCCACCCGGTAGAGCGCGGTCGTCGCCGGCAGCACCACCACCTCGGCCTCGCCCTGGGAGATGCGCCACAGCGCCGCCAGCCGCTCGGAGATCAGGTCCTGGTGCGGCGAGAAGGTGTCGTAGGGCAGCGTCTCCCAGTCCGGGAACAGCGCGCAGCGCAGGTCCGGCGCGAAGAAGGCGATCTCGTCGACCAGCCGCTGCGCGTCGGCCGCGTCGGCGCAGACGATGGCGGTGCGGCGCCCGGCCCGCGCCTCGCGGCTGCCCAGGCGCGCCAGCAGCAGGGCATCGGCCGAGCCGGGCGGGCGCGGCAGGGTGAAGCGTTTTCCGGAAACGAGCTTGGGGAGGTCCATGGGGAGGTGCGGGGCTGCGGTGGGGGCCGCGACGCCTGGGGGACGAAGCCTCGGGCGGGGCGGCGCCGTGGGGTCGGCGGAGTCGCACGGATTCTAGAATGCCGTCCTTCCCATGCCTGTATCCAATCCCTCTCCTGCCGGTGGCGCTGCCGTCGCTTCCGTGCCGCCCTCCCGTCCGTCGCGGCCCTCCGGTCCCATCGTGGTTCCCGGGACTTCGGACGCGTCCCATGCCGACCGGACCGGGAACCGCCTGTGGGCGCTGGTGCCCTGCGCGGGCAGCGGCAGCCGGGCCGGCGCCGGCGGCGCCAAGCAGTACCGCGAGCTGGCGGGCCGTCCGCTGGTGGCCCACACGCTGGCCGCCTTCGCCGGCGTCGCGCGGCTGGCCGGGGTGCTGGTGGCGGTGGCGCCGGACGACGATTACCTCGACCGTCCGGACGCGGCGGCGCTGCCCCCGGACGACCCCCGCTTCCGCATCGTCCGCTGCGGCGGCGCGACCCGCGCGCGGAGCGTGGCGGCCGGGCTGGCGGACCTGCGGGCCCGCGGCGCGGGCGACGACGACTGGGTGCTGGTGCACGACGCCGCGCGCTGCCTGGTCACGACCGCGCAGGTCGATGCCCTGATCGACGCCTGCGCCGGCGACGCCGTCGGCGGCCTGCTGGCCCAGCCGCTGGCCGATACCCTCAAGCAGGCCGGCCCCGACGGCCGCGTGGCCGCCACCGTGGACCGCGCGGACAAATGGCAGGCCCAGACCCCGCAGATGTTCCGCCTGGGCCTGCTGGCGGCCGCGCTGGCGCGCGCGGGCGACGCGGTCACCGACGAATCGTCCGCCATCGAGGCGCTGGGGCTGCGGCCCCGGCTGGTGCCGCCCGGCGGGCCGAACTTCAAGGTGACCTGGCCGGAGGATTTCGCGCTGGCCGCGGCGGTGCTGCGGGCGCGTGCCGCCATGCCCCGGCCCGTCCCGCCGCAGTCCCCGACCGCACCGACCGTTTCCACCGAACCCGAAAGATTGCCCGCCATGTCCGATCCCGTGTCCGCCCCGTCTTCCCCGGCCGCGCCGCCGATGCCGCCGCTGCCGTTCCGCATCGGCGAGGGCTGGGACGTGCATGCGCTCGCGGCCGGCCGCAAGCTGATCCTGGGCGGCGTCGAGATTCCGCACACCGTCGGCCTGCTGGGCCATTCCGATGCCGACGTGCTGCTGCATGCGATCACCGATGCGCTGCTGGGCGCCGCCGCGCTCGGCGACATCGGCACCCACTTCCCCGATACCGACGCGCGCTTCAAGGGCGCCGACTCGGCGGTGCTGCTGGCGGAGGCGGCGCGCCGGGTGGCGGCCGAAGGCTGGCGCATCGGCAACATCGACAGCACCGTCATCGCCCAGGCGCCGAAGCTGATGCCCCACATGCCGGCGATCCGCCAGCGCATCGCCGGCACGCTGGGGCTGGCGGTCGGCCAGGTCAACGTGAAGGCCAAGACGGCCGAGAAGATGGGCCCGGTGGGCGAGGGCCGCAGCATGGAGGCCCGCGCCGTCGTGCTGCTGCTGCCCGCGCTCCCGGCCTGATCCCGTCCGGGGCCCCGGACGGGGCGACGGGTCAGGCCGACGGCTTCTTGGCGCCCGCGCGCTTGCCGGCGACCGGACGCCAGAGGCGCCGCATCGCCGACTCCCGCACCGGCACGCCGCTCTCGACCACAAGCCGCTGCGACGACGACTGCGGCGGGGCCGCGCGCACCAGCTCGATGTGCGCCACCAGCCCGCCCTCGGGACTGTTCTCCAGCCGGAAGTGGCCGCCCATGCGCTGCACCGTCTTGTCGACGATGGACAGGCCCAGGCCCGCGCCGGTGGCCGAGGTGCGGGCGGTGTCGCCCCGGAAGAAGGGCTTGGTCAGGTCGGCCAGGATCTCCTGCGGCGCGCCCACGCCGTGGTCGCGCACCTGCAGCCGGATCCGGTCGCCGTGGCCGGTGGCGGTGATGTCGATGCGCGCGACATCGGTGTCGGGCGTCTTGCCGTAGCGGCGCGCGTTCTCGATCAGGTTGGAGACCACCCGCGCCAGCTCCACGTCCTCGGCCATGACCCAGAAGCGTTCGGTCATGCTCAGGCGCGCCTCGATCTCCGGGTTGTTCTGCACCGCGTAGAGGCAGCTGTCCACCACCTCGGTCAGCGGCACCGGCTGCAGGTCGATGTGGTCGGGCCGGGCGTAGTCGAGGAACTTGTCGATGATGGCGTCGAGCTGCACGATGTCGGCCACCATGTGGTCGCGCGCGCTGTCGTCGCTCACGCTCATCTCGGTCTCCAGCCGCAGGCGGGCCAGCGGCGTGCGCAGGTCGTGCGAGATGCCGGCCAGCATCTCCACCCGGTCCTGCTCCAGCTGCGCGAGCTTGCGCGCCATGCGGTTGAAGCCGATGTTCACCTCGCGGATCTCGCTGGTCACCGCCTGCTCGTCGAGGTAGCTGCCGGCGTAGTGGCCCTCGCGCACCCGGTTGGCGGCCGAGGACAGCTGCTTGAGGGGCCGGTTGATGAGCCGCGCGATGGCCGCCGCGCCCGCCAGCGACAGCGCCGCCGCGGTCACCAGCCAGATCAGCCAGGTCTTGCCGCCCGCCGGGCTGAAGCGCGCCCGGTCCAGCAGCAGCCAGTTGGAATCGCCGTTGATCGCGAACCCGATCCAGAGCCCGGGTTCCTTGTTGACCGACTTGGCGATGACCGTCTCGGGGCCGAGTCGGTTCACGAGTTCCTCGGTCATGCGGCGGCCGAGCGCGCTGTTCTCCAGCGGCTCGAAGCTGTCGGTGGGCTCGCGCGGCACGATGCGCACGCCTTCCTGGTCCGCCATCGTCTTGATCAGCGACACCCGCGCGATCGCGTCCGCATGGATCAGGGCCGCGCGGCTCAGGTTGACCAGCGAGGCGATCTGCTGCGCGGTGTGCAGGGCGCGGGGCTCGAACTCGAGCGAACGCAGCGTCTGCAGCCACGCCATGATGCTGCCGACGAGCAGGATGGCCAGCAGGAAGAAGGTGCGCCAGAAGAGGTTGAGGTTGAACCCCAGCCGGGTGCGCGAATCGCTGCGCACCGACGGCGCCGGAGTGCCCGCGCCGGTCGTCCCCCGTGCCTCTCCGACCGTGGGGCCTTCAGGGAAACGGGAGGGGGTGGTGTCGGCGTTCAATCGGAAATCTCGGCGTTGGCGAGACGGGGACGGCCCCGGAGCTGCCTGCGGATCGGCACGGCGACGGCTCGATCAACCCGCTCCGTCCGGCACGAACACATAGCCCACGCCCCAGACCGTCTGGATGTAGCGCGGGGCGGCCGCATCAATCTCGACGAGCTTGCGCAGCCGCGACACCTGCACGTCCAGGCTGCGGTCGAAGGGCTCGAACTCGCGGCCGCGGGCCAGCAGCGCCAGCTTCTCGCGGGACAGCGGCTGGCGCGGATGGCGCACCAGGGCCTTGAGCATCGCGAATTCGCCGGTGGTCAGCGGCAGCTCGTCGCCGTTGCGCTGGAGCGCGCGGGTGCCGAGGTCGAAGGTGAAGGGCCCGAAGGTGACCACCTCGTTGTCGCCGGACGGCGCGCCGGGCGCTTCCTGCGGGGGACGGCGGCGGAGCACCGCATGGATGCGGGCCAGCAGTTCGCGCGGGTTGAACGGCTTGCCGAGGTAGTCGTCGGCGCCGACTTCCAGGCCGACGATGCGATCCACGTCCTCGCCCTTGGCGGTCAGCATGCTGATCGGGGTGCGGTCGTTGGCGGCACGCAGGCGGCGGCAGATCGACAGGCCATCCTCGCCGGGCATCATCAGGTCGAGGACGATCAGGTCGACGGAGTCGCGCAGCAGGATGCGGTTGAGCGCCTTGCCATCTTCTGCCACCATCACCTCGAAGCCTTCCTGCGTCAGATAACGGCGCAGCAGGTCGCGGATGCGGGCATCGTCGTCGACCACCAGGATCTTGTCGGTACGGGCTGTGGCTTGGGTCATGTAGGGTCCCGGTAATATGTAACAGCGGCGATTTTGGCGGGCGATCCGGTCGATTCGCGCTGTTTTGGCCGAGGTTTGACCAACTGTTACAAGTATTGCCCGACATGCAGCACACCGTTTGACACCAATCTTTGCTAAGGGGAAGCATGGTCGGCGAAACCTTGCGGCACCCTCGGCCATTTGCAGGGACACCGATGACAAAGACTTCCAATTTGATGGCGATGGGCGCGCTGCTGGCGTGCGTTTCCGGGGCCTTCGCCCAGAATTCCCCCTATCCCCCGCCGCAGAACGTGGTGCAGCTCTCGGCCAGCGGCCAGGTCGAGGTGGCCCAGGACCTGCTGTCGATGACGCTGCGCACCACCAAGGAGGGCGCCGACGCCGCCGCGGTGCAGACCCAGCTCAAGACGGCGCTCGACGCGGCCCTGGCCGAGGCGCGCCGCCAGGCCGCACCCGGCCAGATGGACGTGCGCACCGGCAGCTTCGGCATCTACCCGCGCTACGGCAAGGACAGCAGGATCACCGGCTGGCGCGGCACCGCCGAACTGGTGCTCGAAGGCAAGGATTTCCCGCGCATCACGTCCACCGCCGCGCGCATCACCACGCTGGTGCCGGGCAACGTCGATTTCGGCCTGAGCCGCGAGCAGCAGGCCCGCGTCGAGGGCCAGGCGCGGACCCAGGCCATCGAGCAGTTCAAGACCCGCGCGGGCGAACTCGCCCAGTCCTTCGGCTTCACCGGCTACACGTTGCGCGAGGTGTCGGTCGATTCCAGCAGCCAGTCGCCGGGGCCCCGGCCGCGCATGATGGCGATGAAGGCCGAGAGCGCCGCCGACATGGCTGAGGCCCCGGTGCCGGTCGAGGCCGGCAAGAGCACGGTGGTGGTCAATGTCTCGGGGTCGGTCCAGCTGCGCTGACCGGAACCGCCGGCGCCGAACGGGCTGAGCGCCTACAGCCGATGGCGGCGGACCGGCGGGGCGTCCGCCGCCGCCGCCGCTAACCTTCGCGCCCATGAGCACCGAACCCCTCGCCACCGCATGCACTTCCGGCCCCCTGGCGCACGCCGCGCGCAGCGGGCCGCTCCATATCGTCCTCAACAGCGGCTCCGGCAGCCGGGACGCGGAGGAGACCCGGTCGTTGCTGGCCGCGGTGTTCTCCGCGGCCGGACGGCCGCACGAGTTCCTGCAGGTCGGCGCGTCCGGCGACATCGTGGACACCGCGCGGCAGGCGGTGGAGCAGGCCCTGGCGCAGGGCGGGGTGGTGGTGGCCGCGGGCGGCGACGGCACGATCAATGCGGTGGCCGGCGAGGCCATCGGCCGCGGCTGCCCGTTCGGCGTGCTGCCGCAAGGCACCTTCAATTACTTCGGCCGGGTCAACGGCATTCCGCAGGACACCGAGGAAGCCGCCCGTGCCCTGCTGCATGCCCGCCTGACGCCCATCCAGGTGGGCCGGGTCAACGGGCGGTTGTTCCTGGTCAACGGCAGCATCGGTCTCTATCCGCAGATCCTGGAAGACCGCGAGGCCTCCAAGCGCGCCCACGGCCGCAGCCGCTGGGTGGCGCTGTGGTCCGCGGCGGCGACGCTGCTGCGGTCCCGTCACCGCATGCGGCTGGAAATCACGTCGGACGAAGGCGCGCCGGAGCTGCTGCGCACCTCGACGCTGTTCGTGGGCAACAACCGGCTGCAGCTCGACCGCATCGGGCTGGAGCCCGCGCATGTCGAGGCCCTGTCCGAGGGCCGACTGACCGGCGTCTCGATCCGGCCGGTGGGGTGGTGGACGATGGCGGGCCTGGCGCTGCGCGGCGCCCTGGGCCGGCTGCGGGACGCCGACCATGTGCGCAGTTTCGTCTTCCGGCGCCTGCGGGTGGCGCCGCGCGGCCTGCGCCGCATCAAGGTCGCGACCGATGGCGAGATCGTGTGGATGGATACGCCGCTGGTGTTCGAGGTCGGACCGGAGCCGCTGCTGCTGCTCGTGCCCCTGCCGGAGCACCAGGCGCCGGTGGCCTGACCGGGCCTTGCGGGCGGCCGTGGAGGCGGCACCGCGACGATGCGTGCGATGCCGTCGATCCGCCTTCGTGCTACTGGGCGGTCCAGCCGCCGTCGACCTGCCAGGCCACGCCCCGCACGTTGATGCCCGCCGGCGAGCACAGGAAAGCGGCCAGTTCGCCCAGCTGCTCCGGCGTGGTGAACTGCAGCGAAGGCTGCTTCTCGCCCAGCAGGTCGCGCTCGGCCTGCTCTTTCGGCACGCCCTTGGCGGCGCGCGCGTCGATCTGCTGCTGTACCAGCGGCGTCAGCACCCAGCCGGGGCAGATGGCGTTGCAGGTCACGCCGGTGGTCGCGGTCTCCAGCGCCACCGTCTTGGTCAGTCCCACCAGGCCGTGCTTCGCCGTCACGTAGGCCGACTTGAGGGCCGAAGCCACCAGCCCGTGGGTGCTGGCGATGTTGACGATGCGGCCCCAGTCGGCCGCGCGCATCGCCGGCAGCGCCAGCCGGGTGGTGTGGAACGCGCTGCTGAGGTTGATCGCGATGATCGCGTCCCACTTCTCGACCGGGAAATCCTCGACCGCCGCCACATGCTGGATGCCGGCGTTGTTCACCAAGATATCCACGCGGCCCGCCTCGCGCGCGGCGAAATCCATCATGTCGGCGATGTCGCCGGGCCGGGACATATCGGCGGGATGGTGCAGCACCTCGGAAACCGCATGCCCGCCGGCCTCGGCCACCGCCTTGCGCGCGGCCTCCGCGTCCCCAAATCCATTGAGCACGAGCCGTGCGCCCTGGCGCGCCAGCACCTGCGCGATGCCGAGTCCGATTCCGCTGGTCGAACCCGTCACCAAAGCCGTCTTTCCTGTCAGCATGCCATTCCTCCGGATGATTTACGATGCAGAAGACCCATTATCCGGTCGCCGCACGATGCCCGCCGGGGGTATTCGCCGTCCTCTCGCTTCCACGCATCTGCCCATGTCCGAACCGCGCCTGCACCATCTCCTCCGCCCATCGTCGCCCGCCGCGCAGGGCAGGGCGGAGCAGGACGGCGCACGGCGCATCGCCTGGTGGGAATGGAACGCGACCGGCGACCCGGCCCATCCGCATGTCGTGGTCTGCATGCACGGCCTGACGCGCCAGGGCCGCGACTTCGACGCGCTGGCCCGGCGCATCGCGCCGCATGCGCGGGTGATCTGTCCCGACGCCGCCGGCCGCGGCCGGAGCGACTGGCTGGCCGATCCGGCCGGCTACGCGATTCCCACCTATGCGGCGGACCTGTCGGCGCTGCTGGCGCATGTCCATGCGTCGCAGCCCATCGGCACGCTGGACTATGTCGGCACCAGCATGGGCGGCCTGGTCGGCATGCTGCTGTGCAGCCTGCCGCCCGACGTTCCCGGCGCGCTGCCGGTGCCGGTGCGCCGGCTGGTGCTCAACGACATCGGGCCGGCGATCGAATGGCCCGCGCTGGAGCGCATGGGCCGCTATGTGGGGCAGCAGATGCGGTTCCCGTCGGCCGACGAGGCCGCCGCCGGCCTGCGCCTGCTCTCGCCCGGCTTCGGCCCGCACACCGATGCCGCATGGAGCGAACTCAGCCGCGCCATGGTCCGGCCGCGCGCCGACGGCGGGCCCGGCGTGGAGCTGCACTACGACCCCGCCATCGGCCAGGCCTTCGAGGCGCTCACGCCCGAGTCCTCGCAACAGGCTTCCGCGCTGCTGTGGCACTACTACGACCGTATTTCCGCCCGGACTCTGGTGGTGCGCGGCGCCGATTCCGACCTGCTCTCCGCGGACACCGCGGGCGCCATGGCGCGGCGCGGTCCGCAGGCGCGCCTGGTCGAATTCGCCGGCGTGGGCCATGCGCCCACGCTCGTGGATCCGGCGCAGCAGGAAGCCGTGTTGAATTTCCTGGATATCGGAGCGCCGACCCCGGGGATCCGCGCATGAGGTCGGGCACCGAAGCGCAACCGGTGCCGCCCGCGCCCGACCAGGTATCCGATCTCGTCGCCGCCACGGCGCACGCCCTGCCGGAGCAGGTGCAGGTGCTCGCCCGGGCGCGTGCCTTCGCAGAACCCTTCATCGCCGGCCAGCTGCTGCATACCGGCGAGAACGCGCTGATGCATGCCGACGGGGTGGCGCTCGTCCTCCATTCCATCGGCGGATCGGAAGCGATGCAGGCGGCCAACTACCTGGTCCATGCCTGCCCGCACCTGACCCGGCCGCAGGAGGTGCTGACGAATGCCTTCGGCGAGCAGTACGCGCTGCTCGCGATCGAAACCAACCGGCTGGTCCACATCCAGCAGCAGGCCCGGGGCGGCCATGCGTCGGCGCAGGCCCTGGCCGACCCGGCGCTGCAGACCGAGAACGTGCGCAAGATGCTGCTGGCTTTCTCGCGCGACCTGCGGGTGGTGATGCTGCGCCTGGCGTCGCGGCTGCAGACGCTGCGCTTCTGCGCGGCCTCGCGCCGACCGGTTTCGCCCGGCATCGCCCACGAGTCGCTGCATGTCTTCGCGCCGCTGGCCAACCGGCTGGGCATCTGGCAGATCAAGTGGGAGATGGAGGACCTGGCCTTCCGCTTCCTGGAGCCCGACACCTACCGCGAGATCGCCCGCCTGCTGGACGAGAAGCGCACCGAGCGCGAGGTGGCGATGGAGCAGCTGCGCACCGGCCTCGAAGCATCGCTGCGCGCCCGCAGCATCCGCGCCAGCGTGCAGGGCCGGCCCAAGCACATCTACAGCATCGTCAAGAAGATGCGGGGCAAGTCGCTCGGCTTCGACCAGGTGTTCGACCTGCGCGCCCTGCGGGTCGTGGTGCCGACGCTCAAGGACTGCTACGCCGCGCTGAGCTGGGTGCACCAGCAGTTCGAGCCGATCGTCGAGGAATTCGACGACTACATCGCCCGGCCCAAGCCCAACGGCTACCAGTCGCTGCACACGGTGGTGCGCGATGCCGCCGGCAAGCCGATCGAGATCCAGATCCGCACCCAGGCGATGCACGACCATGCGGAGCACGGCGTCGCCGCCCACTGGGCCTACAAGGAGGCGGGCCAGAAGGGCTACGCCGGCGTCAGCGCCAGCAGCGACTACGACGCCAAGATCGCGGTGCTGCGCCAGCTGCTGGCCTGGGAGCGCGAGCTGACCGGCAGCCGCCAGGGCGCGGGCCTGTTCGACGACTGCATCTACGTCCTCACGCCCGACGCCGCCATCGTCGAGCTGCCGCAGGGCGCCACGCCGGTGGATTTCGCCTACAGCGTCCACACCAGCATCGGCCACCGCTGCCGGGGCGCGCGGGTCGACGGCGCGATGGTGTCGCTCGACACGCCGCTGCAGAACGGCCAGACGGTCGAGATCACCGTCGCGAAGGAGGGCGGGCCGTCGCGCGACTGGCTTAATCCCAACCTGGGCTACCTCATCAGCCACCGGGCGCGCTCCAAGGTGCGCGCCTGGTTCAATGCCCAGGCCAGCGACGAGAACGTCGCCCGGGGCCGCGAGGCGGTCGAGCGCCTGCTGCAGCGCGAGGGCAGGACCGCCATGCGCCTGGACGACCTGGCGGCGCGCCTGGGCTTCAGCACGGCGGACGACCTGTTCGCCGAGGTGGGCAAGGACGAGTATTCGCTGCGCAACATCGAGGCGGTGCTCCATCCGGCGCCTCCGCTGCCCGACCCCGACGAACTGCTGCTGCAGCGCAAGGCCCGCCCCAATGCCTCCGAGCACCGCCCGCCCCATGGTGGCGTGCTGGTGGTCGGGGTGGATTCGCTGATGACCCAGCTCGCCAAGTGCTGCAAGGCCGCGCCCCCCGACGACATCCGGGGATTTGTCACCCGCGGGAAAGGCGTGAGCATTCACCGCCACGATTGCGCCAACTTCCGCGAGATGGCCGTGCGCAGCCCCGAACGCGTGATCGAGGTGGAGTGGGGCATCCCCCGCGATGCCGCGACCGCCGTCTATCCGGTGGATGTCGTGATCGACGCCACCGACCGGAACGGACTGCTGCGCGACATCACCGAGGTGTTCGCCCGCGAGAAGACGCACATCATCAGCATGCACACCCAGTCCGGAAAGGGGCGGGTGTGGATGACTTTCACCGTGCAGGTCGCCGATTCGCGCCGGCTGGCCAAGGTGCTCGGCATCGTCGGCGCGATCCCGGGAATCCATACGGCGCGCCGCCGGTGATCCCGTCGGAAGACATGTTTTTTCCGCCGAAATGAAAGTCGGCTGGAAAATACGACGGTTTTGTGGCTAGAATAGCGGCTGTCTCGAAAGATACTTTAGGCGCGTAGCTCAGCTGGTTAGAGCACCACCTTGACATGGTGGGGGTCGTTGGTTCGAGTCCAATCGCGCCTACCAAGTTTTCCTTCCGAAAAAAACCAGCTTTCGGATATCAATGGAAAACTTGCAGGAAATTTTTTTCCGTCGTTGAAGCCGCTCTTCGTAGAGCGGCTTTTTCGTTTGCGGCGTTCCGCTTTTACCATGGCAAAGCGCGGGGGTTTTCCATGCCGGGAAGCTCAACACCACGATACTGATGTTTTGCACGGAGGTTCCCCGATGACCACCTACCATTCTTCCTACCGGAGAGGGCAGAAAGTCTACGAAGTGGATGCAGGCGATGGACGGTACACCGTCCGTTGCCAGGGCCGGGTCGTGGCCCATGGCGAAGGATTGCCGTCCACGCCGCCGCACGAGGGCGTATCGGACGATACGGCCTTGATGATTTTCGCCATGGATGCCGTGCGCCGCCTCTCCCAGGCCGGCAACGAAACCCGGCATTGAACCCCGGGCGGCTCTCGCAGCCGCTTTGAGACGGCGATGCTGGCAGCTTGGCGACAGCCTCGCGAGCCATCCGGCAAACCGTGGATGCCTTGCCCGGACGGACTTGCGCATGTGGGCGGACTGCTATGATCCACCCCGATCCGTGGCGTCCCGACTCGAAGGATGGCCCCGTTTGCTTTTTCTTCCCTCGGCCTGTCCATGGCCGAATTCCGGGAAAGAATCCACGACACCTCGCGGTGCTTGCCTGTCTTCTTTCTCTTCACCCAGTGCGGGGCAGCGTTCATGCGCTGGTGTCCCTGACGGGACGAGGAGTCGTATTTCGTGCCTACTACCAAGACTGACTCCGCCGACAAGAACGTCGCTGCCCGCAAGGGGCGAGGTGTGGCCACGGTGCCCGGCGACGCACGGCGGGTGCTCAAGAAATATCCGAATCGCCGTCTCTACGACACCGCTTCTTCCACCTACGTCACGTTAGCCGAAGTCAAGGAACTGGTGATGCGCAACGAGGCCTTCGTGGTGCTCGAAGCCAAGTCGGGCGAGGACCTGACCCGCAGCATCCTGCTGCAGATCATCCTGGAGGAAGAGACCGGCGGCGCGCCCCTGTTCTCGGAAACGGCGCTCGCCAACCTGATCCGTTTCTACGGGCACACCATGCAGGGTTTCATCGGCGCCTTCCTGGAAAAGAACATGCAGTCATTCACCGATGTGCAGGCCCGGCTGGCCGAGCAATCGGTCGGCCTCACGCCCGAGATGTGGGCGCAGTTCCTGCGGCTGCAGCCTGCGCTGGTCCAGGGCATGCTGGGCGGCTATGCCGACCAGTCCACCCAGGCGGTGCGCCAGTTGCAGGAGCAGATGCACAAGCAGACCGAGCAGATGCTGGGCGCTTTCGGCCTCAAGCGCTGAGACCCGCGCCGCCTGGGCGCTTGGCAAGACGATCACCCCACGGCCGCGCAGCAGACGCGGCATTCAACAGAACGATTCCATGAGCGAAGTCCTTTCATCGCCCGCTTCGGCGGTCCGTACCGCCGCACCGCGTGTCGGTTTCGTCAGCCTGGGATGCCCCAAGGCGCTGACCGATTCCGAACTCATCCTGACCCAACTCAGCGCGGAAGGCTACCAGACGGCCAAGTCCTTCGAGGGCGCCGACCTGGTCATCGTCAACACCTGCGGTTTCATCGACGACGCGGTCCGCGAAAGCCTGGACACCATCGGCGAAGCCCTGGCCGAGAACGGCAAGGTCATCGTGACCGGATGCCTGGGCGCGCGCGCGGGCGAGGGCGGCGGCAACCTGGTGCGCCAGATGCATCCGAGCGTCTTGGCCGTGACCGGCCCGCACGCGACGCAGGAAGTCATGGACGCCGTCCACGCCAACCTGCCGAAGCCGCACGACCCCTTCATCGACCTGGTGCCCAATGCCTTCGGCGCCGCCGGCGTCAAGCTCACGCCCAAGCACTACGCCTACCTCAAGATTAGCGAAGGCTGCAACCACCGGTGCACCTTCTGCATCATCCCGTCGATGCGCGGCGATCTGGTCTCGCGCCCCGTGGGCGATGTGCTCAAGGAGGCCAAGGCCCTGTTCGAAGGCGGCGTCAAGGAACTGCTGGTCATCAGCCAGGACACTTCCGCATACGGCGTGGACGTGAAGTATCGGACCGGGTTCTGGGACGGCAAGCCGGTCAAGACCCGGATGCTGGAACTGGTGCAGACCCTCGGCGAAATCGCCGAGCCCTACGGTGCCTGGGTGCGCCTGCACTATGTCTATCCCTACCCGAGCGTGGACGAGGTCATCCCCTTCATGGCGACCGGCAAGGTGCTGCCTTACCTGGACATCCCGTTCCAGCACAGCCATCCGGACGTGCTGCGGCGCATGAAGCGGCCGGCGAGCGGCGAGCGCAACATGGAGCGCATCCAGCGCTGGCGCGAGGCCTGCCCGGAACTGGTGATCCGCAGTACCTTCATCGCAGGTTTCCCGGGCGAGACGGAAGAAGAATTCCAGCACCTGCTGGATTTCGTGCGCGAAGCGCAGATCGACCGGGCCGGATGCTTCGCGTACAGCGCGGTCGATGGCGCGGCAGCGAACGACATCCCCGGCATGTTGCCGCTGGAAGAGCGCGAGGCGCGGCGCGCGCGTTTCATGGCCGTGGCGGAGGAAGTGTCGGCGGCCAAGCTGCGGCGCCGGGTCGGCGCGACGATGCAGGTCTTGGTCGATTCGGCGCCTGCGCTGGGGCGCCGTGGCGGTATCGGTCGGAGTTATGCCGATGCGCCGGAGATCGACGGCACGGTTCGCATCCTGCCGCCGGAGAAGATCAGCAAGACGCTCAAGGTGGGGGAATTCACCCGCGTCCGCATCGTTTCCACGGATGGGCACGACCTGGTGGGAATGCCGATCTGAACGCGATCCAGGTGGTGGGTCGCGGCGGAGCAGGATCGCGGCTCTGCAAAAGAGCTGCGGCGTAGCGTTCCTACGGTTCGCACATGGAACGAGCACTGCTTTCCCGATGGAAGGCAGTGCCCGTTACGTACGGTGCCATTGCCCTGCCGGTGGTTGCCCCGATATGCGTTCGCGGCATTGCTCGATGGGAAGAATAAAAAAAGCCGCGGATATTGCTATCGCGGCTTTCATTGAATCCGTTTGCAATCGCCAATTGTTTTCGGTCGGCTATCGCTTGGTGCCCAGAAGAGGACTCGAACCTCCACGATGTTACTCGCTAGTACCTGAAACTAGTGCGTCTACCAATTCCGCCATCTGGGCATCTCAGGAAGCCGATATTGTATAGCCGATTGAGGAAGAAATCAGCCGCGCTCCTTGCGGCGAAGAGAATTATTGCAATATCTTTGCCGAAGCGAATCGTTTCGCAAAACAAAAAGCCGTCTGCAATAATGCGACGGCTTTGATGAAAATCCCGAAGGACTTCTTGAAACTTGGTGCCCAGAAGAGGACTCGAACCTCCACGATGTTACTCGCTAGTACCTGAAACTAGTGCGTCTACCAATTCCGCCATCTGGGCATCTCAGGAAGCAGCTATTCTATACCAATAATTTGCAAGACATCAACTACATGAATCAACCGAGCATCGACTTTTCCGAAGAATTCCTCGCCTCCGTCCAGGGCCACCGTGACGGCCATGGTTTCCTGACTCGCGACGACGGTGCCCCCGACGTCTACCTGCCCGCCAACGAGATGCGGGCCGTGCTGCACAAGGACCGCGTCAAGGCGCGGGTAGTACGCCACGACCGGCGCGGCCGTCCCGAAGGGCGGGTCGTCGAGATCGTCGAGCGTCCGGCCCAGCCCATCATCGGCCGACTGCTGCAGGAAGGCGGCGTCTGGCTGGTCGCTCCGGAAGACAAGCGCTACGGGCAGGACGTGCTCGTGCCCAAGGGCGCGACCGGCGGCGCCACGCCCGGGCAGGTGGTGGTCACGGAGCTGACCGAGCCGCCGGCGCTCTACGGACAGCCGGTCGGTCGCGTGGTGGAGGTTCTGGGCGAGGTGGACGACCCGGGCATGGAGATCGAGATCGCGGTGCGCAAGTACGACGTGCCGCACATCTTTTCCGAGCAATGCCTGGCCGCTGCCAAGGCGCTGCCGGACAAGGTGCGCGCCCAGGACAAGCGCCAGCGCGTCGACCTGACCGATGTTCCGCTGGTCACCATCGACGGCGAGGATGCGCGCGACTTCGACGATGCGGTCTATTGCGAGCCGGCCCGTGTCGGACGCAGCAAGGGCTGGCGCCTGCTGGTGGCCATCGCCGACGTCAGCCATTACGTGCAGACCGGCAGCGCGATCGATGTCGACGCCTACGACCGCGCCACCAGCGTGTATTTCCCGCGCCGGGTGATTCCGATGCTGCCGGAGAAGCTCTCCAACGGGCTGTGCTCGCTCAATCCGGAAGTCGAGCGCCTGTGCATGGTGTGCGACATGCTGGTGACGGCCAAGGGAGAGGTCCATGCGTACCAGTTCTATCCGGCGGTGATGTTCAGCCATGCGCGGTTCACCTACACCGAGGTGGCGGCCATCCTGTCTAACACCCGCGGCCTGGAAGCCGCCAAGCGCAAGGATCGGGTGGCCGATCTGCTCAATCTGCACGACGTCTACCGTGCGCTGCTCGCGGGTCGCGGCACGCGCGGCGCGGTGGACTTCGAGACCACCGAGACCCAGATCGTTTGCGACGAGAACGGCCGCATCGAGAAGATCGTTCCGCGCACCCGCAACGAGGCGCATCGGCTGATCGAGGAAGCGATGCTGGCCGCCAATGTCTGCAGCGCAGATTTCCTGATGCAGGGCGAGCACCCGGGCCTCTACCGGGTGCACGAAGGGCCCACCGAGGAGAAGAAAGGCGTCCTGCGCAACTACCTCAAGGCCATCGGCGTGGGCATGTCCCTGGGCGACGATCCGAAGCCGGGGGACTTCCAGCAGATCGCGCAGGCCACCAAGGACCGGCCCGACGCCCAGCAGATCCACAGCATGCTGCTGCGCTCGATGCAGCAGGCGATCTACACGCCCTTCAACGGCGGCCATTTCGGTCTGGCCTACGAGGCTTACACCCATTTCACGAGTCCGATCCGGCGCTACCCCGACCTGCTGGTGCACCGGGTGATCAAGGCCATCCTCGGGCGCAAGAACTACCAGTTGCCGTCCCTGCCGACCCCGGGCGAGGCGCATGCCAAGCTGGCCAAGCGCCTGGCGCAGCGCGTCGCGCCGCCCAATCGCAAGCCGCTGAAAAAGTCCGCAGGCAGCCCCGCGGAACTGCAGGCCTGGGAGGCCGCCGGCCTGCATTGCAGCGCCAACGAACGTCGCGCCGACGAAGCCAGCCGGGACGTCGAGGCCTGGCTCAAGTGCAAGTACATGCGCGAGCATCTCGGCGAGGAGTTCAGCGGCGTGGTGACGGCTGTGACCACGTTCGGCATCTTCGTCACGCTGGAAGCGATGTACGTGGAAGGTCTGGTGCACATCACCGAACTGGGCGGGGACTACTACAAGTTCGACGAAGTCCGGCAGGAACTCCGCGGCGAGCGCACCGGTATCCGCTACAGCCTGGGCGCCAAAGTGCGGGTGCAAGTCAGCCGCGTGGACCTGGACGGTCGAAAGATCGACTTCCGCCTGGTGCGCGAGGGCGAGGAGCTGGTGTCGCGCGCCCTGCGGGACAAGTCGGGGGGCAACCAGGGCGCCGCGAACGCCGGATCGGCTGCGGCTTCGGGAAAGCGCACACAGCGCGGCAGGCGCACCGACAACGCGGGCGCAGCGCGACACGACGACCGGGACCATGGTTCGTCCATCGACGCGCTCAAGTCCGCGGTGAAGAAGGCGGCGTCCAAGCCGAAGGCGCGCAAGACCCGGCGTTGATCCACGGAAGCTCGTCCCTTCGACAGACGGGCTTCCTTTCTACGCGGGCCGCAGGCCGCGCGCCAATGCCGATGCGGTCAGCGCCCGGTCCGCAGGCCATCGGTCCGCCAGGTCGCCGTGCTCGTAGACGGCCGCAGTCGCCGCATCGAAGGCGGACAGTCCCGAGGCCAGCCGGGCGCCGGCCAGGCCCGCGAGCACGTCGCCGGTCCCGGCGGTGGCCAGTCGGCCGTTGCCGGTCGGATTGACCGACGGAATCTGACCCGGTGCGCTCACGACCGTGCCCGACCCCTTGAGCACGGCGGTGCAGCGGTACCGGGTCGCCAGGGCATGCGCCGCGGCCAGCCGGTCCGCCTGGATGGTCGCGGTGTCCCGGTCCAGCAGCCGGGCGGCTTCCAGCGGATGGGGGGTGAGGATGGTGTGCCGGTCGGCGCATGCCGCACGGTTCTCCAGCATCTCCCGCAGCGCGCGGTTCGCCGCGATGGCATTGAGCGCGTCCGCATCGAGCACCAGGCGGGAAGCCTCCCCCAGAAGGTGGGGCAGTTGCGGCACCACCTCCTTCCCACCGCCGCAGCCGCAGACGACAGCCGTCCTCGCCAGATCGGTCGCAGCCAGGGTGTCGGATGTTCGCAGCATCAGCTCGGGCTGCATGGCATCGAAAGCGGGACTGGAACCCTGCGGGCCGAGCAGGCATACCAGTACCCGTCCGGCGCCCGCATGCAGCGCGGCCGTGCCAGCCAGGATCGCCGCGCCGGTCATGCCTTGGCCGCGGCTGTCAATGTGCTCGCCACCGACGACCAGTACGTCGCCGTGCACGCCCTTGTGCGATGCGTGCAGCATCGCCCGTCGGCGGGGCCTGCCCGTCAGCCACGCATCGGGCGTCGCGAAAAGCGCGGGATCGATCCCGAGATCGTCCAGCCACAGCATGCCCGCCGCATCCCGACCGTCTGCGGTGAAGAGGCCGGGCTTGTGGGTCAAGAGGCTCAGGGTGTGGCGCTGCTGCGCAGCGGGGGCGCGCGCACGCGCGAACGCGGCCAGCACGCCGGTGTCGGCATCCAGCCCGGTCGGCAGGTCCACCGCCAGCCGCAGGGCCGGTGCGCATGCATCGAGTTGCGCCAGCGCGGGCGCGACCCAGTCGGCGCCCGGCGTCGTGCGTGCGCCGAGACCCAGCAAGGCGTCGATGCAGAGATCCTGCGCAGTCATCTCCGGTGGCGCATCGGCGAAACGCACGCCTGCCGTCCGGGCCCGGTCCAGCGCCAGGCGCGCGTCGGGCGACAGGCGGTCCTCGGGGCCGAAAAGCGACACGAGGATGTGTGCCGCACCGACCTGCCGCAGCACCGCGGTCTGCAGGGCCGCAGCCGCTTCCAGCCCGTCCGCGCCGTTGTTGCCGGGACCGCAGGCGATCCACACCGTGCGTGCATGCGGGGCGAGGGCGGACGCCAGGCGCGCGATCGCCGAGCCGGCGCGCCGCACCAGCGTCCCGGACGGCACGGCGGACAGCGCAGCCCTCTCCACCCGGCGCGAGGTGCCGATGCCGAACAGCGGTAGCGGATGTGCGAAGGAGGTTCGATGCATGGTGCGGAGTCGCAAAAGGCCAAATGGTACAATTGCATGGTTTCGCCCGATGCGTGCCAGCCGGCATGCGGGTAGGCCGAAACAAATCGCAAACCAGCCCTTCAAGGTGCCTGCAGCTCCTGGTCTACACCTCGGATGCAGGGACGGGCTGGATTTAAGACCCAACCTTTGGAATCAATCATGTCTCTCTCCATGCGCGAAATGCTGGAAGCCGGTGTCCACTTCGGTCACCAGACCCGCTTCTGGAACCCCAAGATGGCTCCGTACATCTTCGGTCACCGCAACAAGATCCACATCATCAACCTGGAAAAGTCGCTGCCGCTGTTCCAGGATGCAGCCAAGTTCGCCAAGCAGCTGGCCGCCAACCGCGGAACCATCCTGTTCGTCGGCACCAAGCGCCAGGCCCGCGAGATCGTCTCCGGCGAAGCCAAGCGCGCCGGCATGCCTTTCGTCGACCAGCGCTGGCTCGGCGGCATGCTGACCAACTTCAAGACGGTCAAGACCTCCATCAAGCGCCTCAAGGATCTCAAGGCCCAGCAGGAAGCCGGCCTCGAAACCCTGAGCAAGAAGGAACAGCTCACCTTCAGCCGCGAGATCGAGAAGCTCGAGAAGGACATCGGCGGCATCCAGGACCTGAACGCGCTGCCGGACGCCATCTTCATCATCGACGTGGGCTTCCACAAGATCGCGGTTTCCGAAGCCAAGAAGCTCGGCATTCCGGTCATCGGCGTCGTGGATACCAACCATTCGCCCATCGGCATCGACTACGTGATCCCCGGCAACGACGACTCCTCCAAGGCGGTCGCCCTGTATGCCCGCGGCATCGCGGACGCCATCATCGAAGGCCGTGAGAACGCGCTCAACGACGTGGTGAAGGCCGTTGCCGAAGGCGGCAATGACGAATTCGTCGAAGTCGAAGAAGGCGCTTCCGCCTGATAGCACATGCCCGCGGGCGTGCATCGAAGGGGCATTCGTGCCCCTTTTTTTGTAGCCCCGGCATTCGGTTCACATCAATAAAATTCCTGACGGAGAAACCACCATGGCTGTAATCACCGCAAAGCTGGTCGCCGAACTGCGCGCCAAGACCGACGCCCCGATGATGGAGTGCAAGAAGGCACTTACGGAGGCCGACGGCGATCTGGACAAGGCGGAAGAGCTGCTGCGCGTCAAGCTCGGCAACAAGGCCGGCAAGGCCGCTGCCCGCATCACCGCCGAAGGCGTGGTCGCCAGCTATATCGACGGCACCGTCGGCGCGTTGGTCGAAGTCAACAGCGAGACCGATTTCGTCAGCAAGAACGACAGCTTCATCGCGCTGTCCCGCGCTGCGGCCGAACTGATCGCCAAGCACAACCCCTCCGATGTGGAGGCGCTGGGTGCGCTCGCCTACGAGCAGGACAGCTTCGGCCCGACCCTGGAAGACGTGCGCAAGGGCCTGATCGGCAAGATCGGCGAGAACATGACCTTCCGCCGTTTCAAGCGCTTCGATTCGGGCGCGCAGCTGGCTTCCTACCTGCACGGTACCCGCATCGGCGTGATCGTCGAGTACGAAGGCGACGCGACGGCCGCCAAGGATGTGGCGATGCACATCGCCGCCATGAAGCCGGTCGCGCTCACCAGCGCCGACGTGCCGGCCGAGCTGATCGAGAAGGAACGCTCGGTCGCTGCCGGCAAGGCCGAAGAGGATCGCAAGACCGCCGAAGCCGCCGGCAAGCCGGCGCAGCCTGCCGACATCGTCGCCAAGCGCATCGAAGGCGGCGTGCAGAAGTACCTCAAGGAAGTCTCGCTGTTCAACCAGCCTTTCGTGAAGAACGACAAGCAGACCGTCGAGCAGACGCTCAAGGCCGCGGGCACCACCGTCAAGGGTTTCACCCTGTACGTGGTTGGCGAAGGCATCGAGAAGAAGGTGGACGACTTCGCGGCGGAAGTCGCTGCCCAGGTCGCCGCTGCCAAGAACGCGGCCTGATTGCGCCGCCTGCTGCCGGTTTCTCCCAGAGGGGAGGGCCGGCGGCCTAGTCTGTTTCCCCCACGATTTGCCATACGACCAGGAGCCCCCATGTCCATCCCCCAGCCAGCCTACAAGCGCATCCTGCTCAAGCTGTCCGGAGAGGCCCTGATGGGCGATGACGCCTTCGGCATCAACCGCGCGACGATCGAGCGCATGGTCACCGAGATCGCGGAAGTCACCCGCATGGGCGTGCAGGTGGCCGTGGTCATCGGTGGCGGGAACATCTTCCGTGGGGTGGCGGGGGGCTCGGTGGGCATGGACCGCGCGACGGCCGACTATATGGGCATGCTCGCCACGGTGATGAATGCGCTGGCCCTGGCCGACGCGATGGACAAGCAGGGCCTGACGGCGCGCGTGATGTCCGCCATCGCGATCGAGCAGGTGGTCGAGCCCTACGTGCGGCCCAAGGCGCTGCAGTATCTCGAGGAGGGCAAGGTGGTGGTGTTCGCCGCCGGCACCGGCAATCCCTTCTTCACCACCGACACCGCCGCAGCCCTGCGGGGTGCGGAGATCGGTGCCGAGGTGGTGCTCAAGGCCACGAAGGTCGATGGCGTCTACACTGCCGACCCCAAGAAGGATCCGTCGGCCACGCGCTACGAGCGCATCACCTTCGACGAGGCCATGGCACAGAATCTGGGCATTATGGATGCCACGGCCTTCGCGCTGTGCCGCGACCAGAAGCTGCCGGTCAAGGTGTTCTCCATCTTCAAGAACGGTGCCCTGGCCCGGGTGGTGCGGGGCGAAGACGAAGGCACGCTGGTGCATGCCTGAACGCCGGGCATCCGGCCGGCTGTTGATTTAGAGGATCTTTCGATGAGCATTGCCGACATTCAGAAGAACATCGCCACCAAGATGGACCAGTCCATCGTGGCGTTCCAGGCCAATCTGGCCAAGATCCGCACCGGCCGTGCGAACCCGGCGCTGCTGGACTCGGTGCAGGTCGAATACTACGGCTCGCATGTGCCGCTGTCGCAGGTCGCGAACGTGGGCCTGCTCGATGCGCGCACGCTCAGCATCCAGCCCTGGGAAAAAGGCATGGGCGCGAAGATCGAGAAGGCCATCCGCGAGAGCGACCTGGGCCTGAATCCGGCGAGCATGGGCGACCTGATCCGCGTGCCGCTGCCGATGATGTCCGAGGAGCGCCGCAAGGAACTCACCAAGCTGGTCCGCACCGAGGGCGAGGCCGCCAAGGTGGCGGTGCGCAACCTGCGGCGCGATGCCAACGATGCGGTCAAGCGGCTGGTGAAGGACAAGGAAGCCTCCGAAGACGACCAGAAGCGTTCCGAAGCCGACATCCAGAAGACGACGGACCGCCACATCGCGACCATCGACGGCTTGATCGCGGCCAAAGAACAAGACATCATGGCCGTGTGAAGCGCCTCGACACGTCTTCCCCGGCATCCATGACCGCCCCCGTGTCCGTGCCGCACCATGTCGCCATCGTGATGGATGGCAACGGGCGCTGGGCCACGCGCCGTTTCCTGCCGCGCGTCGCAGGGCACAAGCAGGGCGTCAATGCGCTGCGCCGCTGCGTCCACGCCTGTGCCGAGCGCGGCATCCAGGTGCTGACCGTCTTCGCCTTCTCCTCCGAGAACTGGAATCGCCCGGCGGACGAGGTGTCGGGTCTGCTGGAGTTGCTGGTCCTCGCGCTGTCGCGCGAGGTGCCGCAACTCCGCGCCGATGGCGTGCAGTTGCACTTCATCGGCGAGCGTCGAGGCCTGTCCGCACGCCTGATCGCCGGACTGGAGCAGGCCGAAGGGGCGACCGCCGGCAACTCCCGGATGGTGCTCAATGTCTGCTTCAACTACGGTGGCCGTTGGGATATCGCCCAGGCGGCGCAGGCGCTGGTCGCCCGGGGCGAGCCCGTGACGGAAGCCAATCTCGACCGCGCCATGGCGCTGGCCCACGTGCCCGATCCGGATCTGGTGATTCGCACCGGCGGAGAGCAGCGCATCAGCAATTTTCTGCTGTGGCAGTCGGCGTACTCGGAGCTGTTCTTCAGCGACAAGTTGTGGCCGGAGTTCGACGAAGCGGCACTCGCCGAGGCCTTGACCGCCTATGCGTCGCGTGAACGCCGTTTCGGCCAGACTTCCGCACAGGTGGTTCGCGAACCCCTGGCGCCGCTCCAGTCGCAGATCGCCTGACAGCGCATTTGCTTTTCCCCGAGGCCCACGACGCTCCGGCGCTTTTTCCATGCTCAAGCAACGCGTCCTCACGGCCATCGTCCTGCTGCTGATCCTGCTGCCCGCGCTGTTCTATCCGGATCCGCGTCCCTTCTGCCTGGTGATGGCGCTGGCGTTGACGGCGGCGGCCTGGGAGTGGGCACGGCTGCAGGGCCTGTCGGGAGGAACCGCACTCGGATCGGCGGCCGTGCACGCCGTCCTGTGCGCCCTGGCATGGACCGGCGGCCTGCTCGACCGACCTCTTCCCTGGCTGTGGGCCGTGGCAGGGCTGGCCTGGGTCATCGGCGTGATGCTGCTGTTGCGCGCCGGGGTGGCGGGATGGCCGCGCATTCCGCATGCGCTCCGGTGGGCGGGTGGTTTGCTGGTGCTATGGCTGGCGTGGCTGGCCATGGCGCAGGCCCGGGTGCTGGGCGTCAATTTCCTGATGTCGGTGCTGGTGCTGGTCTGGACGGCCGACATCGGCGCCTATTTCGCGGGGCGCGCCTTCGGCCTGAAATTCACCCGCAACAAGCTCGCACCGTCGATCAGCCCCGGCAAGAGTTGGGAAGGCGTGTGGGGCGGCCTGGCCAGCGTGCTGCTGATGGCCTGCGTCTGGCTGTGGGCCGATGCGTCTTCCCGTGCGGCGGTGCCCAGCCTCTACAGCCGGCTCGCGGCCGGCGGCTGGTGGATGCTTCCCGTCGGCGTGGTCTTCCTCGTGGCGATGAGCGTGTGCGGCGACCTGGTCGAATCCCTCGTCAAGCGCAGCGCCGGCGTCAAGGACAGCAGCCGCCTGCTGCCCGGGCACGGCGGCGTGCTCGACCGGGTGGACGCGCTCCTGCCGACCCTTCCGGTGGCGATGATGCTGGTGTCGCTGATGGCGACCCGGTCCGTCGCCTGATTCTTCTTTCCATGACACAACGCATCACGGTTCTCGGCTCCACCGGTTCGATCGGCACGAACACCCTCGACGTCATCGCGCGCCATCCCGACCGCTTCTCCGTCTTCGCGCTGAGCGCGGCGACGCGCGTCGAGCCGATGCTGGCGCAGTGCGCACGTTTCCGGCCGCGGTACGCGGTCATGTCGAGTGCGCCGCACGGGCGCGAGCTGGCTGAGAGGGTCAAGTCCCATGGCCTGGATACCCAGGTGCTGTGCGGGCCGGAAGCTCTCGAAACGATAGCATCGCATCCCGACGCCGATGCGGTGATGGCCGCCATCGTCGGAGCGGCCGGGCTTCCGTCGAGCCTGGCCGCGGCCCGCGCGGGCAAGCGGCTGCTGCTGGCCAACAAGGAAGCGCTGGTCGTCGGTGCGGAGGTGTTCCTGGACGCGGTGCGCAGCGGCGGCGCCACGCTGCTGCCGATCGACAGCGAGCATTCCGCCATCTTCCAGTCGCTGCCCGAGGATGCCGGCACCTGGCCACACCGCATCGAGAAGCTGCTGCTGACGTCGTCGGGCGGGCCGTTCCGCACCCGTGCCCCGGGCACGCTGCGCGACGTGCTTCCCGAGGAAGCCTGCGCCCATCCGAACTGGGTCATGGGCCGCAAGATCTCGGTCGATTCCGCCACCATGATGAACAAGGCGCTCGAAGTCATCGAGGCGCGCTACCTGTTCGGCGTCGAGCCCGAACGCATCGAGGTGGTGATCCATCCGCAGCAGATCATCCATTCGATGGTGCAGTACCGCGATGCCTCCGTCGTCGCGCAGCTGGGAACGCCCGACATGCGGGTGCCGATCGCCTACGGGCTGTCCTGGCCCGAACGGATCGACAGCGGCGTGGCGCCGCTGGATTTCAGCACGCTGTCGGCCATGACCTTCGAGTCCCCCGATGCGGCGCGCTTCCCGGGACTGCAGCTGGCCTGGGACGCGATGCGCGGACCGTCCGGCACCACCGCCGTGCTCAATGCCGCGAACGAGGTGGCGGTGCAGGCCTTCCTGGACCGGCGCATCCGTTTCGACCAGATCCATGCGGTCAACCTCGACACGCTCGAAAATTCCCCCATCACCGGAACTCCGGCGACGTTCGAGGACCTGATGTCCATCGACCGCCAGGCGCGCGCCCGGGCCGGCGACGCGGTGGACCGGATGGCCCGCGCCTGACCGACCGGTCGCGCGGCCTGCGGGCGCCGGTGTTCCGGGCCTCCCTTTTCAGCGCAGTGCGCAGGATCCACCTCCCATGCTGACCGTCATCGCCTTTCTCGTCGCCCTCGGCCTGCTGATCGCCGTCCACGAATACGGCCACTACCGCATGGCGGTGGCCTGCGGCGTCAAGGTGCTGCGTTTCTCCATCGGCTTCGGCAAGACCGTCCTGCGGTGGCAGCGGCCCGGCTCGCCGACCGAGTTCGCGATCGGCCTCCTGCCGCTAGGCGGCTACGTCAAGATGCTCGATGAGCGCGAGGGCCCCGTGGCGCCCGAGGAGCGGCACCGGGCCTTCAACAACCGGCCGCTGCGCCAGCGCGCGGCGATCGTGGCCGCCGGCCCGGCCGCCAACCTGCTGCTGGCCGTGCTGCTGTACGCGACCGTCAACTGGGTCGGCGTGCAGGAGCCCGAGCCGCTGCTGGCGGCGCCGGTGGCCGGCTCGGTCGCGGCGCAGACCGGCCGCCTGCAGGGCGGCGAGCGGGTGCTGCGCGCCGGATTCGCCGATGACGAGGTGCAGGAGGTGCGCTCCTTCGAGACGCTGCACTGGCTGCTGACGCGCGGCGCGCTCGACAACCGCGACGTGCGCATCGACTACCTTCCGCCCGGCGCGCCCGCGAATGCCGCGCCGCAGTCGGTCCTGCTGCCCCTGGCCGCGCTCGATGTGCGCGATGCGGATGCCTCGCTGCTGCGAACCGTCGGACTGGTGGGCCCCTGGACGCGGCCGGTCCTCGGCAATGTCGTCGAGGGCGGTGCGGCGCAGGCGGCCGGACTGCGCGAGGGCGATCTGGTACGTCGCGTCGATGGAAAAGACATCGCCGACGGCCAGCAGTTGCGGGAAACCATCCGCGCCTCGGTCCGCCCCGCGATGTCCGGCGGCGCGCCCGCGGCCCGGGCCCAGACCTGGCAGATCGAGCGGGCAGGGCAGACCCTGTCCCTCACGGTGACGCCGAGCCTGGAAGACGAGCGGGGCACCCCGGTCGGCCGCATCGGCGCCTACGTGGGAACGCCGCCGGCGATGACGACCGTGCGCTACGGTCCGGTCGAAGGCCTGTGGGCCGGCGCTTCCCGCACCTGGGAGGTCTCGGTGCTGACCCTGCGCATGATGGGCCGCATGGTGATCGGCCAGGCATCCATCAAGAACATCAGCGGCCCCCTCACCATCGCCGACTACGCCGGCAAGTCCGCGCGCATGGGGCTGGTGCAGTACCTCACCTTCCTGGCGCTCATCAGCGTGAGCCTGGGCGTTCTCAACCTGCTGCCGCTGCCGGTCTTGGACGGCGGGCACCTGATGTATTATCTTTGGGAGGGGTTGACCGGCAAGGGCGTATCCGACGCCTGGATGGAACGGCTGCAGCGTGGCGGGATCGCCGTGCTGCTGCTGATGATGTCGGTTGCGTTCTTCAACGACGTCACCAGGATTTTCGGTTGAATCTCTGCCCGGCTTTCCGGTGTTCCGTCCTGCGGCTTCCGCAGCACTGACTGTGTCGGTCCGCTTCCGCGTTCCGCTTTTCCCAAGTTTTCCATGAAAAAACAATTCAAGCGCATGCGTCTGCGTTCCGTCTCGGCCGTGGCCGCCATGGCTTTCGCGGCCCATTCCGCCTGGGCGGTTGAGCCTTTCAAGCTGCGCGATATCCGGGTCGAAGGGCTGCAGCGGGTCGAGGCCGGCACCATCTTCGCGTCGCTGCCATTCCGCATCGGCGACGACTACAACGACGACAAGGGCTCGGGCGCCATCCGCTCGCTGTTCGCGCTGGGCCTCTTCAAAGACGTGCGCCTGGAGGTCGACGGAGACGTGCTGGTGGTGGTGGTCGAGGAGCGGCCGACCGTCGCCGACGTCGATTTCGCCGGCACCAAGGAATTCGACAAGGACACCCTCAAGAAGGCGATGCGCGATGTCGGCCTGACCGAGGGCCGTCCGTTCGACAAGGCGCTGGCCGACCGGGCCGAGCAGGAACTCAAGCGCCAGTACATCAACCGCAGCCTCTACGGTGCGACGGTGGTCACCACGGTCACGCCGATCGAGCGCAACCGGGTCAACCTGACCTTCACCGTGACCGAAGGCGAACCCGCCAAGATCAAGGACATCCACATCGTCGGCAACCAGGCCTTCAGCGAATCCACGCTCAAGGGCCTGTTCGACCTGGACACCGGCGGATGGCTGAGCTGGTACACCAAGTCCGACCGGTACGCGCGCTCCAAGCTGAACGCCGACCTGGAAACCCTGCGTTCCTACTACCTGTCGCGCGGCTACCTTGAATTCCGCATCGATTCGACCCAGGTCGCGATCTCGCCGAACAAGGAAGACATCTCCATCACCGTCAATGTCACCGAGGGACAGCGGTACGTGGTGTCGGGCGTGCGCCTCGAAGGCAACTACCTCGGGCGCGACGACGAGTTCAAGTCGCTCGTCAAGATCGAGCCGGGCGAGGCCTACAACGCCGACCAGGTCGCCCAGACCACCAAGGCCTTCACCGACTACTTCAGCAATTTCGGCTTCGCTTTCGCCAAGGTCGAGGCGGTGCCGGAAGTCGACCGGGTCAACAACCGGGTCGCCTTCGTGCTGCAGGCCGAGCCGAGCCGGCGCGCCTATGTGCGCCGCATCAGCGTCAGCGGCAACAACCGCACCCGCGACGAAGTGATCCGGCGCGAGTTCCGCCAGTTCGAATCGTCCTGGTACGACGGCGACAAGATCAAGCGCTCCCGCGACCGGGTGGACCGCCTGGGCTACTTCACGAACGTGGACATCGACACGCAGGAAGTCGCCGGTTCGCCCGACCAGGTCGACCTGGTGATCAACGTGACCGAGAAGCCCACCGGCAGCCTGCAGGTGGGCGCGGGCTTCTCCAGCGCGGAGAAGGTGGCGCTGTCGTTCAGCGTGAAGCAGGAGAACGTCTTCGGCTCGGGCAACTACCTGGGGCTGGACGTCAACACCAGCCGCTACAACCGCGTCGTCGTGCTGAGCACCACCGACCCGTACTTCACGCAGGACGGCATCTCGCGCACCTTCGACCTGTACCACCGCGCCTCGCGCCCCTACAGCGACCAGGGCGGCAACTACCGCCTGATCACCTCGGGCGCCAGCGTGCGCTTCGGCGTGCCGTTCAGCGAAACCGACACCGTCTTCTTCGGCGGCGGCGGCGAGCGCACCGAGATCAAGCCGGGCACCAACATCCCGGCGTCCTTCCTCTCGTACGCCGAGCAGGTCGGCTACGTGAGCTACTCGCTGCCGCTGACGGTGGGCTGGTCGCGCGACAGCCGCGACAGCGCGCTGGTGCCCAACAGCGGCCGCTACCAGCGCTTCAACAGCGAATGGGGCGTGGCGGGCGATGCCCGCTATGTCCGCGCGAACTACCAGTTCCAGCAGTACATCCCGCTGGGCAAGAAATTCACCATCGCCTTCAACAGCGAGGTCGGCGCCGGCAAGGGGCTCAACGGCCGCCCGTTCCCGATCTTCAAGAACTTCTACGCGGGCGGCCTCGGGTCGGTCCGGGGCTTCGACCAGGGGACGCTGGGCCCGCGCGACGTGACCGGATCGTCCATCGGCGGCGCCAAGAAGATCAACTTCAACCTCGAAGTCATGGCGCCGCTGCCCGGCGCGGGCAACGACCGGACGCTGCGGGTCTTCGGATTCGTGGATGCGGGCAACGTCTACGGCGAGAACGAGACCGTCGACTTCAGCACGATGCGCGCTTCGGTGGGCCTGGGCCTGAGCTGGATATCCCCTGTCGGACCGTTGAGACTTGCGATCGCCAACCCGGTTCGCAAGTTTGCCGGCGATAGAATCCAAAGATTGCAATTCCAGATCGGAACGTCCTTCTAATGAACTCTCTGTCTCGCAAGTGCTCCCTGGGCATCGCGGCCGTTGTGCTTGCCACGGCCGGCGTCGGCGCCTACGCCCAGGAATTCCGTGCTGGTTTCGTGAACACCGACCGCATCTTCCGCGAAGCCAATTCGGCCAAGGCCGCCCAGAGCAAGCTGGAAGCAGAATTCTCCAAGCGCGAAAAGGATCTGGTCGACCTGGGCAATTCGCTCAAGGCCGCTTCGGACAAGTACGAGCGCGAGGCGCCCACCCTGGCGGAAAGCCAGCGTGTCTCCCGCCAGAAGCAGATCGTGGACCAGGACCGCGAATTCCAGCGCAAGCGCCGTGAGTTCCAGGAAGACCTGAATTCGCGCAAGAACGAGGAACTGCAGCAGGTGCTCGAGCGCGCGAACCGCGTGGTGCGCCAGGTGGCCGAAGCCGAGAAGTACGATGTCGTGCTGCAGGAAGCGGTCTACATCAATCCGAAGTTCGACATCACCGACAAGGTGATCAAGGCGCTCAACGCAGCTCCTGCGAAGTGATTCGGGCCGCGCGGTGACAGATCGAGCGCCGGCGGCTGCAGCCGCGATCCGGCTTGACGCCATCGTCGCCGCGCTGGGTGGCGAACTGGTGGGTGACGGCAGCCTGATGATCGATGGCATCGCGCCGATCGAGGCATCGACGCCCACCAGCCTGAGCTTTCTCAGCAACCCGCTCTACCGGCCGCAGTTGGCCACCTCGGTCGCCGCCTGCGTGATCGTTTCCCCAGCCATGCGCGAAACCGCGGTGGCGCGGGGCGCATGTATCATCACCGACGACCCCTACCTGTATTTCGCGCGCCTGACCCAGTGGTGGAAACAGGCTGCAGGCCGTGGCCCGGTGCCTGGCATCCATGCCAGTGCCGTGGTCGATCCCGAAGCGGAAGTCGACCCCACCGCCACCATCGGCCCGTTGTGCGTCGTCGAACGGGGAGCGCGGGTAGGGCCGGGCAGCTGGCTCAAGTCCCGTGTGACGCTGGGCGAGGACTGCCATCTGGGCGCGCGCTGCATCGTGCATGCCGGGGTGAGCATCGGGGCCGATGGCTTCGGCTTCGCCATGGACCGGGCGCGGCACTGGGAAAAGATCGAGCAGCTGGGCGGCGTCCGCATCGGCGACGATGTCGAGATCGGCGCCAACACCTGCATCGACCGGGGCGCGCTCGGCAACACCACTATCGGCCAAGGCGTCAAGATCGACAACCTGGTGCAGATCGGCCACAACGTGCGGATCGGCGACCACTCGATCATCGCCGGCTGCGTCGGCATCGCCGGCAGCGCGGTGATCGGCAGGCATTGCATCCTCAGCGGCGGCTCGGCCGTGCTGGGCCATCTCACGCTGGCCGACCATGTGCGCCTGTCGGCGCGCACCATGGCGACCCGCTCCATCGCCAAGGCGGGGCACTACACCGGCTTCTACCCGCTCGACGACAATGCGAAGTGGGAGAAGAACGCCGCGGTGCTCAAGCAGTTGCACAAGCTGCGCGATCGGGTACGGGGCCTGGAGCGCGACGATCCGCCTGCGGCCGGCTAGCCGGCGCCGCTGGCCACCGGGCGCCGGCTTTCCTCGATTTCGGCGTTTCAGGATGGCCGCACCGCGCCGGCCGGCCGCAAAGCCGTGCCGGACGCGGTGCGCAAGCTTCCATAATCACAATTTCGACTCACCGAACAAGACCGACCGTCATGATGGACATCTACCAGATTCTCAAGCTGCTGCCCCACCGCTATCCCATCCTGCTGGTGGACCGGGTGCTTTCCGTCGAAAAGGGAAAGAGCATCCGCACGCTCAAGAATGTGACCGTCAACGAACCCTTCTTCACCGGGCATTTCCCGCAGCGGCCGGTCATGCCGGGCGTGCTGATGCTCGAGGCCATCGCGCAGTCGGCCGCGCTGCTGTCCTTCGACAGCCTGGGGCTGACCCCCGACGACGACAAGGTCTACTACTTCGCGGGCATCGACAAGGCCCGCTTCAAGCGTCCCGTCGAGCCGGGCGACCAGCTGGTGATGGACGTGGAACTGCTGCGTTCCCGCGCCGGCATCTA
>JAKOND010000121.1 GCA_022702125.1 Burkholderiaceae bacterium | reverse complement strand
CCCCAGGGTGCCGGCACGGCCTGCGGGCGGAGCGGGCGGCAGCGGGAAAACCATCGTTCAGGTATAATCCGCAGGTTGCGTCCGGCTTCCTTCCACGACGAAGCCATTTTCCGCCGGCCTGGTTCTCGGGTGCGGCGCTCCCCACCCGCTTCGACCGTACCGCAGCGCCTCCGGACGCAAAGGCCTGCGAATACCGTTCGATCCATCCGTGCACCCCACCGTGCACGTGCGCTTCCCGCCACCGTTTCTCGCGCCGATGTCCTGGCCGCCCGCTTCCGCAGGCCGCCCGGGTTTCGCCGAAGGCCGGATGCGGCAGCTCCCGCCGGCCTGGCATGCAGGCCACCGACTGACCGCCGCCATACGCCGCCACAGGCTGCCGCGGACTCCTACAGAAGAACAACACATGTCCAACAACAACAACGACCACCAGCACGGCAAGCAACGCGACGCCGCCACCACCGTGGGACGCTACCTCGTCTCGCCGCTGATCCGCAAGATCGGCGACAGCCTCTTCGCCGCCTCGGTCTCGATCCGCTCGGGCCGCGGCAGCGGCACCAGCGACTGGGTCCTGCGTTTCACGCAGCCCTTCGCCTGCCCCGATTCCGCCGGCCGCTATGCCACCGAGCAAGGCCTGAACTGGGTGCGCGACCGTTCGGTCGCCGCCTGACCGCCGGGCTCCCCGCCCGCGAAACGACATACCGAACGACAACCTGAAAGGACGAGGAAATCCATGGCGAAAGAAGAACTGATCGAGATGCGTGGCCAGGTGGACGAAATCCTGCCGGACTCGCGCATGCGGGTGACGCTGGAAAACGGCCACCAGCTCATCGCATACACCTCCGGCAAGATGCGCAAGAACCACATCCGCATCCTGGCCGGCGACAAGGTGACGCTCGAGCTTTCGCCGTACGACCTCAACAAGGGACGGGTCACCTTCCGCTTCATCGAAGGCCGCGGCCCCGCCCCCCAGCGCCGCCGCTGAGCGCGCATCGTTCCCTCTGAAGAAAGCCCGCGACCGCGGGCTTTTTTCTTGTCCGGAGCGCAGGCTCAACCGGGCGCGTCGGCCACGCCGCCCAGCGCCCGCAGCACGTTCTCCGCCGTCGCCGGCGCGGTCAGGCGCACCGGTTCGCGGCCGCCGCGGGCCTGGCCGACCGCGTGGCGCAGCGCCTCGTACACGCTCACGGCCAGCATGAAGGGCGGCTCGCCGACGGCCTTGCTGCCGAAGACGTTGTCCTCGCGGTTGGGCTCGGGCCAGAGGTCCACCCGGAAATGCTCCGGGATGTCGCCGGTGGCGGGGATCTTGTAGGTGCTGGGCGCGTGGGTGGCGAGCAGGCCGCGGTCGTTCCAGACCAGCTGCTCGGTGGTGAGCCAGCCCATGCCCTGCACGAAGCCGCCCTCGATCTGGCCGATGTCGATCGCCGGGTTGATGCTGGTGCCCACGTCGTGGAGGATGTCCACCTTGAGCACCCGGCTTTCGCCGGTGAGCGTGTCCACGGCGACCTCGGTGCAGGCGGCGCCGTAGCTGAAGTAGTAGAACGGCCGGCCGGTGAGGGTGGTCTTGTCGTAGTGGATCTTGGGCGTGCGGTAGAAGCCGTCGCTCCAGAGCTGGATCCGGTTGGCGTAGGCGAGGGCGGCGACTTCCTCGAAGCGGCGCGTGGAGGTCGGCGTGGCCACCCGGCCGTCCTGGAACGTCACCGCGCCGGCGCCGCAGCCGTCCTGCCCGGCGACGAACTGCGCCAGGTTGTCGCGCACGGTGCGGGCGGCGTACTGGGCGGCGCGGCCGTTGAGGTCGGTGCCGCTCGATGCGGCGGTGGCGCTGGCGTTGGGCACCTTGCCGGTGTCGCTGGCGGTCACGCGCACCCGGGCCAGCGGCACGCCCAGCTCGTCGGCGACGATCTGGGCCACCTTGGTGTGCAGGCCCTGGCCCATCTCGGTGCCGCCGTGGTTCACCTGCACGCTGCCGTCGGTGTAGACGTGGACCAGCGCGCCGGCCTGGTTGAACAGCGTCGCGGTGAACGAGATGCCGAACTTGACCGGCGTGAGCGCGATGCCGCGCTTGACGACGGCGTTCGTCGCGTTCCAGGCGCAAACCTGCGCCAGCCGGCGTCGGTACTCCGCCGTCCGCTCCAGTTTCGAGAGCAGGGGCTGCAGGATGTTGTCCTCGATCCGCATCCGGTAGTGGGTGACGTCGCGGCTGCCGTCGGTGCCGTAGAGGTTGCGCATCCGCACGTCGAGCGGGTCGAGGCCCAGGTGCCGGGCGATGTCGCCGAGGATGGTCTCGATGACGATCACGCCCTGCGGCCCTCCGAAGCCGCGGAAGGCGGTGTGGCTCTGGGTGTTGGTGCGGCAGCGGAAGGAGCGGATCGCCACGTCCGACAGGAAATAGGCGTTGTCGGCGTGGAACACCGCCCGGTCGGCCACCGGCCCGGACAGGTCGGCCGAGAAGCCGCAATCGGCCAGCATCGTCAGGTCCAGCCCGGTGACCAGGCCGTCGCCGTCGAAGCCGACGCGCCAGTCGTAGGCGAAGGGATGGCGCTTGCCGGTGACCAGGAAGTCGTCGTCGCGGTCGAGCCGCAGCTTGACGGGGTAGCCGGTCTTCTTCGCCGCCAGCGCGGCCCAGACCGCCAGGTGGCCGGCCTGGGTCTCCTTGCCGCCGAAGCCGCCGCCCATGCGCCGGCATTCGACGCGCACCGCGTTGTTGGCGATGCCCAGCGCGTGCGCCACCCAGTGCTGGATCTCGCCCGGGTGCTGGGTGCTGGAGTGGATCCACCACTGGTCCTGCTCCAGCGGCAGGGCGTAGGCGACCTGGCCCTCCAGGTAGAAGTGCTCCTGGCCGCCGACCTCCAGGCTGCCGTCGAGCGTGTGCGCCGCGCGGGCCAGCGCGCCCTGCGCGTCGCCGCGCGCGACGGTGACCGGCGGCAGCACGTAGCTTTCGGCCGCGTGCGCCGCGCGCGCCGAGAGCACCGGCGGCAGCGGGTCGATGCGCAGCTGGACCTTGCGCGCGGCGCGGCGGGCGTCCATCGCGGTTTCGGCCACCACCAGGCCGACGACCTGGCCGATGTGCTGCACCATCTCGAAGGCGAAGACCGGCTCGTCGTGGCCGAAGGCGGCCAGCACCGGATCGCCCGGGATGTCGGCGTGCAGCACGATGTCGCGCACGCCGGGCATCGCCAGCGCCGCCTCCGCGTCCACGCCGCGCAGCACGCCGTGGGCGACCGTCGAGAGGATGGGGGCGGCGTGCAGCGTGCCGCGCAGTTCCGGGATGTCGTCCACGTAGGTCGCGGCGCCGGCGACCTGGGCGCGGGCGCTCTCGTGCGGGTGCGAATGGCCGGCGGCGCGGGCCGGGGCGGCGGCGGTGAGCGGCGCCGCGCCGGGGGCGGGCGGCTGGGCGGCGTCGGTGCGGTCGGCCCGCGCGTCGGCGGCGACGGCGAGGGGCGAATCCTCCGCGTCGCGGCTCACCGGGATGTCGGCGGGGCCCGGGCGCGCGGCGCGCGGGTCGTCGCCGGGCGGGGTGCCGGGCGTGTCTTCGGGGCGGGCGTCGGATCGGGCGTCGCGGGCGTTCATGCGGCCTCCGGGGTGTCGTCGTGGATGGCGAGGGTGGCGAGGCTCACCTGCCGCAGGCCCTGGCTCTCCAGCCAGCAGCGGGTCATCAGGTTGCCGAGCAGTTCGCGCCGGTAGGCGCCCGAGGCGCGCATGTCGGAGATCGGCCGGAACTCGGCCTGCAGCGCCATGCCGGCGGCGCGGGCGGCCTCGGCGGTCCAGGGCCGGCCGG
>JAKOND010000100.1 GCA_022702125.1 Burkholderiaceae bacterium | reverse complement strand
GCCCAGTCGATCTGCCCGCTCTGGGTCTGGATGCGCACCTCGTCGCGCGCCGCGACCTGCAACGGGCCGGCCTGCGCCTGCACATCGACATCGCCCGCGCCGGCGATGAGGGTCAGGCCGGTGCCGGCGGCGGTGTCACCGGGCTGGACCGCGCCGCCCAGGATGCCGATCGCCTGGCCGGTGTGGATGCGGAGCGCGCCGCCCACGGCGATGTCCATGTCCTGGCCGCTGCCGAACTGGACGTTCTCCCGGCTCGCGAAGACCGCGTCCTGGCCTGCGGTCATCGCCAGGCCGGCGCGTGCGCTGACGGCGATCACGGCGTCGCGGCTGTGGGGTAGCTCGCCGCGCTGGCGCGCGCTGGACGGGTTGCCGGCGTCCGTCCGGGCGCTACCGACTAGCCGGGCCGGCACCATGCCTTGGGTCTGCGCGAGCCAGGCCGGGATCGGCGCCTCTGCTTCTCTCGCATCGCGTGCGCTCGGGTTCGCCGTCGCGGTGCCGACGACGCCGGAAAACCGCACCGTCCGGTGCACCTGCGCCGCCTGGTCCAGCGCCTGCGCCAGGGTGTTCCACTGCTTCGCCAGGGCGATGCCCGCAGCGTTGTCGCCCGCGGGTTCGGCCGACGCGATGCCGTAGGTCGTCAGCAGCACGCCCCGTGCCCCGCGGAGGGCGCCGTAGGCGTCGGTGCGCAGCTCGAAGCCGGTGCCGCGGAAGCTGCCGCGGTGGTTGTCGGCCTGGTGGATCAGGTGGCCCAGGCTGAGCTGCGTGGCGTGCTGGGTCGTGGCGAGCTGCACGCGCAGCTGCGCGGCGCTGTCGTCGAAGACGAGCTGGTTGAAGCCGGCGCCGCCGAATTCCTTGGTCTTGTAGCCCGAGAGAGCAGCGGCGTTGCGCTGGCCGCCGCGGTCGAGGTCGGCGCTGCTGCCGCCATGCCAGGCGGGGCTGTGGCCCCCGGTGAGGTTGGCCTGCGCGCCGGGACGGGCATCGCCGCTCCGCGCGTAGGGGCGGGCACCGGTCGGTCGCGTGTCCTGCCGGGCATGGACTCCGCCGGGCGTGGGCGCCTCGCCGCCTTCGCCGCGGCCGTTGTAGAGGCTGCACGCCACGTACGGCCGTTCGATGTCGTCGTCGAAGAAGTGGACCAGCACCTCGTGGCCGATGCGCGGGGTCCAGCGCATGCCGACTCCGTTGCCCGCGAACGGCTGCTGCACCCGTACCCAGGTGCTGGCCGGGGCGCCGGTGGGATCGTCTTCCTGGAACGCGTAGCGGATGCGGACGCGGCCGAGGGCGTCGCAATGCACTTCCTGCGCGCCCTGCGGGCGGGTGCTGCCGTCGGGGCCGACGACGGTGGCGGTCAGGGGGCCGGGCGCGCGGGCGCGCATGCCGGCGCGGGCACCGGTGCCGTCTGGCCGCAGGGGCCGCCAGGGCACGCGGGCGCGGAGCGCTTCGAAGCGGTTCGCGTAGCCGCGCTCGGCCGCGCGCTTGCGCAGGGCTTCGTCGATCCAGGGCGGCAGGACGTCGTCCTGGGCGGAGCGGCGCTGCCGCGACTGGCGGGCGAGGGTCGCGCTCGCGTCCTTGGGCAGGTTGTTGATGCCGACGTGGGTCAGGCGGGCGAGCAGGAAGCGCTTGTCTTCGGGCGTATTCCCGTGGGATGCGTTCCGGTGCCGGTCCGGTCCGGCGGAGTCCGGCAGGTCGAGCAGGGACTGGCTCAGGACGAAGGTGGTGCCGGCCTCGAAGCTGCGCACCACGCCGCGGCCGATCCAGCGTTTGTGGCGCGCCTCCACGGCCTGCTGGCGCAGGCGCAGGGTGCGCTCGGCCTGTGCGGCGTCGTTCCAGGCGTAGCCCTGGGTGCTGTCGTAGGCCTCCAGCCGCACCGCCCGCGGGCCGCCCACGGCGCCGACGGTGGGAACCTCCGCCGCGATCACCCGGCCGGTCTTGTAGTCGTAGCTGGCGGCGCAGAGGGTGGCCACGGGCTGGCCGCGCACGCCGCCGAAGGCCTGGATGGTGTCCTGTTCTTCCTGGACGCCGTCGCGGTGGAAACGGATGCCGGCGCCACCGAGCGCGCTGGACGAGGCCACGTTCTCGGGGCAGCTCGCCTCCGCCGTGCTGTCGGCGAAGAAGACGACGGTCGGGCCGGACTGCCCTTGCTGCCCTGGTCCGGCTTCCTCGAAGCGGTAGCCGATGCCTTCCTCGGCCAGCAGGCGGTCGAGGAAGTCGAGATCGCTCTGGCGGTACTGCACGCAGTAGCTGCGCCGACCCCCCTGGGCCGCGTCCTGGAGCAACGGTCCCACGCAGGGCGACCAGCGCCAGCTGCCGTGGGCAGCGTAGTCGGCCAGCACGTCCTCGACGATGGCCGTGACGTGCTGTTCCTGCCACACCCGGCTGCGCAGCGTCTGCGACAGGAAACCGATCCAGGGTTGCAGGATCAGGCGGTAACGCGCGAATCCGCCGTCGCTGTCTTCGGCCAGGGCCTGCAGCACCTGCCCGCTGCGGCGGTGTTCGCTACCGTCGGCCAGGACGGTGACGAGGGTCGCGGGCTGCGCGAGCAGGGCATGGAGGTCCAGGTCGGCGCGGGCATGCAGCGCGACGAGTTCCAGGCGCCAGGGCTGGCTCAGTGCTTCTTCGAGGACGAAGGCCTCGACCTGCAGGCCCGACAGTTCCCCCGAGGCTTCCAGACGGTAGAGACGCGTGCTGCCGTCGAGCGGGATGCCGGACCCTGCAGCGAGTCCGTCCACCGTGTCAGTCGCTTTCGACATCCGCCATGCCCCCGCGCCGCGAAGCCTTGGGAATGCGGGACGCCGGGCATGCGTCGACCTTGCCCCGGTGGCCGTCGCATGCCTTGCCGCGGCACTGGCGCGCTTCGGCCGGGTCACGGCCGGCGCTGCATTTCTGGAGGCGGGCGTCGATTCCGGCCGGTCCCGCATGGCTAGGCGAGGCGGCCGAGGGCCGGGCAGGGCCGTCGGGATCGGAGCCGCGCCGGTCGAGGCGGGCGATGATGGCCGCGACCAGATCGATGTCCGGGTCCTCGCGGCCCTTGCCGGCGCGGGGTTTCGATGCCTCGGTGGGCGGCGGGGGACGGGTCCCCGGCCGAGGCGTCGGCGCGGCGGTTTTCGCCTTGGACGCGGCCGTGCGATGGGTTCCGGAGGCTATCGAGGGCGGCGAAGCGGCGGAAGAACCGGCGACGTCGGTCGATGCGAGCTTCTTCGGGCGCGGGTCGCTCTGCGGCGTACCCGGGGCGCGTAGCGGGTCTTGCGCCGGCGCAGCCGAAGTCCCGGCAGCGCTCGTCACGGCGCTGGCCTGGGCGGCCGACTCGATGCGCGCGCCCGGAGCGACCGCCGGCACGGAAGCAGGCGCCGGCTCCAACGGTTTCAACAGGGTCGGCGACACCGCCGCGATGCGGTCGGGGACGGGGGCGACGACCGGCCGTGTCGCCGGCGAACCCTCCGACAACGGGCTGCCCGATAAGCCAAGGCCGATGAACGCGGTGACCAGGCCTGCCGCCAGGATGGCGAGCGTCGCCACGACATAGCGTCGGCCCGGAGGCTTCCCGGACGCTGTCGCCACGCCGGGTTTGCCGCCCTCTCGTTCGAGTGGCGCCAGCATGCTGTGGGAAAAGTCTCCGCTGGATGCGCGCGAATCGGCATTCAACAGCGTGGGGCGCCGGGATATACGGGTGGACGATGAATGATTATTTAACGATTCCATGGCGGAGTTTCTCCTCCCTGCGGTTGCCCGGCTTCCAGTGCGGGCGATTGGGCAGAAACTCAAGAGTAACCGAACACGCGGGAACACGGTCGAAAATATGGATTCGACCCGCTGGAATGCTTTAATAATGGGGTTTTCCATTTCTCGCCGGTGGCGGCGAAGATATTCACGTTCTCTTCATGTTATTCGGCGTTCTTGTTTATTTTTCGCTGGCGGTCGCATTGATGGCAGGAATATGTCTGCCGGCTTTCCGCGACCGGGCGCGGCAGGAGGTCGGCAGTCTCCTGCGCCGCGGCCATGCCTTGGGAGCGGCCTGGCGCGCTTCGGGCGTCCGGCATCTGGACAGTCGCCGGGCATGCGCCCGCGATGCCGCGCGGGGCGCAGGGCAGGCCGTCCGTCGGCATGGGTGGTGGATGGCTGCGGCGCTCGGGGTGATCGCCGGTTTGCCGACCGCGGCCCTGCTGTTGCGCGGTGCCTACCGGGCGGACAGCTTCGATGCCAACGCCTCGCACCAGATCGACGAGCGCGTAGCCCAGCTGCTGCGCGGCGAGGAACTGGTGCCGCCGCCACCCCTGCCACCGGAATTCTTCATGACGGCGGAGGTGGAGGCCTGGCAGCCCCTGGCGCGCCATGCGAGCCGGCAGTGGGACCTGCTCGACGAAACCTTCCGGCAGCGACTGTTGTGGGTGTTCAAGCTCGTATACGAGAAATACGGCTACGAAATGGTTTTGATCGAAGGCTACCGGAGTCCGCAGCGCCAGGCGTCCCTGGCGGCGCTCGGGCCGACCGTCACCCGTGCCGGGCCGTTCGAGAGTTATCACCAGTTCGGTCTGGCGGCCGATTGCGCATTTCTCCGAGACGGCCGTATCGTGATTTCGGAAAAAGACCCGTGGGCCATGGCCGGTTACGAGCATTATGGGGAGGTCGCCAAATCGTTGGGCCTCGTCTGGGGCGGGGATTGGCGGAATTTGCGCGACCTGGGGCATATCGAACTGCGCCGGCCGCGTGTGGCGCCGACGCGTGCCGATAATCCTGCGCGCTAAAACATTTAATCTTTCAATACTGTAGATGAGTAGAAAGAAAACGACCGATGTCAAAACCATTCATCGTGGTGGGCGACAGGACCGACCATGGCGGCACGGTGATTTCGGGCTCGCCGGTCACCGATGTGGTGGGCAAGTCCATCGCGCGGGTCGGCGACAGGGTCACCTGCCCGCAGCGGGGGCATGGCGGCACGGCGGTGATCGTCAGCGGCGATCCGACCTGCATCGTCGACGGCCAGCCCGCGGCGCGGCATGGCGACAGGACCTCCTGCGGCGCGACCCTGATCGCCTCGCAGGTGCTCACCACCGATTGACGGCATGCGCCAGCCTGCGGACGGACATCCACGGCACCCGCGGCGGTGCCCGGTGAACGCATGGTGCGAACCGGGAGCGATTCGGTCATGAAGTCCTTCATCAAGGGCGCGGCCCTGCTGCTGGCCGTCGTCTGCCTGGTCTGGATCGCCGTGCTCTGGCGCTGGCGGGTCGCGCACCGCGACATGGATGCGGGCGACATCGTTCTGTACCTCGCGGTCCTGCCGGCCGTGGTCTTCGTCCTGGCGCTGGCTGCGCGCTGGGCCGTGGTCGGCGCGCTGGCGCGGCAGGATGCCGGGGCGGTGGCCGCTCGAGGGGGGACCGCGCAACACGCCGATGGGGCAGAGGCAGCGGAATCGGGCGCCACGGTCGCGGGCGCTGCCGGACCCCGTCCGTCCTGGTACCTGCTGGACGCCTGGGTGCACACGGCCGCGGGTGCGGATGCGGACGGCCTGCTCGCCGCGGCGGCCTCGGGGTCGCCCCGTCCGGGGCCCGATGCCGCCTTGCACGACGACGAAGGCTTGCCGGTGATGACGGCACGGATCGCGCATCTCGCGGTGCGCGCCCTCGAGGCCGACCTGCAGGAATCGCAGGATTCCACGGACGCCGGATACCCCGAGCCTCCGCCCGAGCGCGCGCTCCGGGCGCTGTCCAGCCTGGCGGTCCCGGTCGGTGAGTTCGCGTTCTCGCTGGCTGCATGGGCTGGCCAGTGGGACGGGGCGGGCGCGCCGGGCGGCGACCATCCGCGCCGGCCCGGGGCCGGCTCCATGCGCATGGTGCGGGTGCTGGCGGCATGGCCCGCGGACTGGAGCGACGCGACCTGCGCCGTGGCGCAGGCATGGCTGTCGCGGCGACTGCGCGATCCGCTGGCCGACCTGCTGCCGGCGGCACGCTGGTCGATCCAGGGCCAGCGCATGTCCGGCACCGAACTGCTGGCCGCCGGCGAACGGGCGCTGGAGGCGCTGCGGCAGCAGGAACGCGACGATCCGGTCGTGCTGGTGGCTTGCCACAGCGACCTGGACGACGCCGGCCTGCGCACGCTGGCAGGTCGTCAGGCCCTGTTCCACGCCGAGCGCCGGCCCAGGGTGCCGATGGCGGGCGAGGGCGCGGCGGTGCTGGCGTTGTCGGCGCTGGCAGGGCCCGCGACCGCCGGCCCCGGCCACGAGCGCGTCCGGATGTCCCCGCCGGCCCTGGTGCGGCGTGCCGCATCGATCGACGCCGTGGGCCGCACCGCGACCGCCGACACCGTGCAGCTGGTCGAGCGCAGCCTGGCTGCGGCCGGCGTGCAGGGCGCATCCGTCGCCGCGCTGGCCAGCGACGCCGACCAGCACACCGCCCGCGCGACCGAACTCTTCGCCGTGACGCTCGCGCTCGTGCCCGGCCTCGATGCCCAGGAGGACCTGCGGCTGGCGGGCGCCGTCACCGGCCGCCTGGAGGCGGCGGCCCCGCTGGTGACCCTGGCGATGGCGGCGGCACAGGTCCGCGCGACCGGCGGCCCTGCCGTGGCGCTGTCGCTCGCCGATCCGCACTGGCGGATGGCGGCGGTGCTGCAGCCCGACCGTTCCGACGCCGTGCCGCCGTCTGCGGGATGACGACGGGCCCCGCGACCTTTCCGATCTTTCCGAGCGCCCACCGATGATCCGCTTCCTTCGACTGTTCCTCGACGTCCGCGTGCTGAGCGTGCTCGGCCTGATCGCGCTCGCCGCCTTCCTGTTCCTGGGGGCCGAGATGCTGCAGCTCGGCCTGGTCTGCGCGGCCCTCGCGCTGGCGGCCGCGGTGGTGCTGGGCCTGTGCGTCTGGGGCGTGCGGCGCTACCGGGCCCGGCGCGCGGCGACGCGCCTGGAGCACGACCTGCAGGACAACCTGCAGGAGACCGGCCGCGCGGCGCCTGGGCGCGACCAGGCGCGGACGGCCGCGATCCAGGAGCGCCTGCAGGACGCGATCCGGACCATCAAGACCTCGAAGCTGGGCGAGCGCAGCGGGCGCGCCGCGCTCTACGAGCTGCCCTGGTACATGGTGATCGGCAACCCCGCCGCCGGCAAGAGCACCGCCATCGTGCAGTCGGGCCTGCGTTTCCCGTTCGCGCGCGGCACCGAGAACATCATCCAGGGCATCGGCGGCACCCGGAACTGCGATTGGTTCTTCACCAGCGAAGGCATCCTCCTCGACACCGCGGGCCGGTACGCGGTGCAGGAAGAGGACCGTGCCGAATGGCTCGGCTTCCTGGCGCTCCTGAAGAAGAACCGGCCCAGAGCGCCGATCAACGGCATCCTGATCGCCGCCAGCATCGCCGAGCTGAGCGAGACCCGTCCCGACGCCGTCATCCGCCTGGCCAAGAGCCTGCGGCAGCGGGTGCAGGAGCTGACCGAGGCGCTGGAGGTGTTCGCGCCGGTCTACGTCGTGTTCACCAAGGCCGACCTGATCTCCGGATTCGTCGAATTCTTCGCGGACCAGGATGCCCGGGAGCGCGAGAAGGTGTGGGGCGCCACCTTGCCCTACCTGCCCGACCAGGCCGCCGATGCGGTGGAGCAGTTCGACCGGCATTTCGACGAACTGCAGGACGGCCTGAAGGAGCTCGCGCTGGCGACGATGACGCTGCACCGCGGCAAGCCGATGTCGCCCGCGGTGCTGGCCTTTCCGCTGGAGTTCGCCGGCATGAAGACCGTGCTGCGCTCCTTCGTCGCGACGCTGTTCGAGGACAACCCCTACCAGTACCGGCCGGTCTTCCGGGGCTTCTACTTCACCAGCGCGGTGCAGGTGGGCGAATCCAGCGGCCGCACCCGCAACGGGGTGGCCGAGCAATTCGCGCTGGCGCCCCGGCCCGCGCCGGCCGCCGACGCGGCGGCCGGCGAGAACGGATTCTTCCTCAAGGACCTGTTCACCCGCGTGGTGTTTGCCGACCGCGACCTGGTGCGACAGCATGCGAGCCGTGCCAAGCTGCGCGCGCGTACCCTCGGCTTTTCCGCGGGCGTCCTGGGGCTGGCGGTGCTGCTGGCCTGCTGGAGCTGGTCCTACGTCGGCAACCGCCAGCTGGTGGCGAGCGTGCGGGCCGACCTGGCCAAGGCCGCGCAGCTCCAGGAGAACCGCATCGACCTCGCTTCCCGCCTGGAAGCGCTCGAACTGCTGCAGGACCGCCTGGAGGAAATGATCGCCTGGCGCAGGCAGCGGCCGCTGTCGGTGGGCATGGGCCTCTACCAGGGCGATGCGGTCGAGCGCAAGCTGCGCCAGGAGTATTTCCAGGGCGTGCGCCAGGTCATGCTGGAGCCGGTGGCCCAGGCCCTGGAAGGCTACCTGGAGGAGGTCAACCAGCGCGCGGCCGAACTCAAGCCGCCGGGCAGCGTCGCCACGGGGGCGGCGGCCGCGCCCGTGGCGGCCGGCACGGCCCCGCAGGCCCCGAACCCGAACGCATCGTCGCGCTACGCCGAGGCATCGGCCACCAATGCGGAGGATGCCTACAAGGCGCTCAAGACCTATCTGATGCTGGCGGAGCGGCCGCGGATGGACCCCGGCCACCTGACCGACCAGATCACCCGTTTCTGGCGCGGCTGGCTGGAGGCCAACCACGGCACCATGCCCCGCGAGCAGCTGATGCGCAGTGCCGAACGCATGATCTCCTTCAGCATGGCCCAGGTGCAGGACCCGGCCTTCCCGGTCCTGAACAACAACTTCGGCCTGGTCGACCAGACGCGCGACAACCTGCGCCGGGTGGTGCACGGAGCCCCGGCCATCGAGCGCGTGTACTCCGAGATCAAGGCCCGGGCGTCGACCCGCTACGGCGCGATGACCGTCTCGCGCATCGTGGGCGAGAAGGGCAGGCCGGTCGCGGCCGGCAGCCATGTGGTGCCCGGAACCTTCACCCGCGAAGCCTGGGCCGGCTACGTCGACGGGGCCTTCCGCAACGCCGCGGACAACGAGCTGCAGAGTTCCGACTGGGTGCTCAAGACCTCCAGCCGCGACGACCTGTCGCTCCAGGGCAGCCCCGAGCAGATCCGCAAGGCCCTGACCGACCTGTACAAGGCCGAGTACGCGCGCGAATGGCAGCGCTTCATCCAGGGCGTGTCGATCGCCGAATTCGGCAGTTTCGATACGGCGGTCGAGAAGATGAACATCCTGGGCGACAGCGCCGAGTCGCCGGTGCGCAAGCTGTTCGTCACACTCTACGAGCAGACCTCCTGGGACACGCCGTCGCTGCTCGACGAGCGCCTGGCCAGCACCGGGCGAGGCTTCGTGGAATGGTTCAAGCAGTCCGTGCTGCGCATGGCGCCGGCCCCGGTGGAGATCCGGGTGCCCGCGCCGTCGGAGGCGGCCGGCGCGGGCACCCCGATGGGCGCGGTCAGCCGCGAATTCGCGGCGCTGCCGCGCATGATGGTGGCGCGGGACGGCGGCGCGCCGCTGCTCGACGGCTACCTGCAGAGCCTGGCCAAGGTGCGCTCGCGCTTCAACCAGATGAAGAACCAGGGCGACACCGGCCCCGCCGCCCGGGCGCTGATGGCCGCCACCTTCGAGGGCACCGGCTCCGAACTGGCGGAAGCGCTGAAATTCGTCGACGAGCAGATGCTCACCGGCGCGAGCGATACCGCGCGCAGCACCTTGAAGCCCCTGCTGGTGCGCCCGCTGATCCAGTCCTTCGCGGTCCTGGTGCCGTCGGCCGAGGCGGAAACCAACCGGCTGTGGGCGGCCCAGGTGCTGCAGCCCTTCCAGCAGAACCTCGCCGGCAAGTACCCGTTCGACGCCGCGTCCCGGATCGAGGCGGCGCCGGCGGAGATCGGGCGCGTGTTCGGGCCGGCCGGCGCCATCGCCAGGTTCTCCACCGAGGCGCTGGGCCCGCTGGTGACGCGGCGCGGCGATGCCGTCGCCCCGCGCCTGTGGGCCAACCTCGGGCTGCGCCTGCGGCCGGCGTTCGCGAACGGGCTGTCGAACTGGGTGGCGGTGCTCGACGGGGCGGCGGGCATGGCTTCGGGCGGTGCTGCGCCGCCGGCCGCCGCGCCGGCGTCCGGCGGCCCGGCGCAGTCGAACTTCCAGCTGCTGCCCGAGGGATCGGTCGGCTTCGTGCAGTACACGGTCGAAATCGACGGCCAGCAGCTCACCTACCGCAACGGCGCGGCCAGCTGGCAGAACTTCTCCTGGCCGAACGCCACCCGCGCCCCGGGCGCGCGCATCAGCGGGGTGACCGCGGACGGCCGGACGGTGGAGGTGTTCTCGGCGCCCGGCGGCTACGGGTTCGAGCGCCTGATCGACGCGGCCGACGTGAAGAAACTTCCTGACGGCATCCGCACCCTGCGCTGGGGCGCGGGCGACCAGGCGGTGACGGTGCAGTACCGCGCGGTCACCAGCCCGGGACCGGCCGTCGCGCCTGCGGCTGCCTCCGGCAGCGCCCCTTCCGGCGCTGCCGGCCTGCGCGGCCTGAAGCTGCCCGACTTGGTGGCAGGCGCCGAGGCGGCACCGCCATCCGCCGTCGCCACCGCCACGGTCGCCGCCGCGGGCGCCATGTCCGGAGCCGCCAAATGAATGCCCCGTCTCCGGTGTCTCTCGCCTATTTCGGCAAGGTCGCGTCCCGCGGCGACTTCGTGCGCAGCGAGCGGCACGACGGGCTGACCCGCATGCTCGACCAGTGGCTCTCGCGGGGCCTGGAGCTGGTGGCCGCCGATCCGCGCTGGAAGCAGCGGTACGACCGGGTCCCCCCGTGCCGTTTCGCCTTCCTGGGGGCGCGCAGCACGGTGGGCCTGGCCGGCTACCTGGTCCCCAGCGTGGACGCGTCGGGCCGGCGCTTCCCGTTCGTCACCGCCGGGTCCTTCGACGTCGAGGCGCCGCTGCCGTTCATGGCCCACGCGCCCCTGGCGCTCGGCCGGCTGTGGTCGCGCCTGGAATCCATCGGGCGCGACACCTGCGCCGCCGGGGACGCGTCCGCGCCGCTCGACCAGGCGGTGCAGGCGCGGCTGGAGATCGACACGCATCCCGGCGCCTATGCGCCCAGGCTGGAGGAGTTCCTGGAGACGCAGACGGTCGGCTCGCTCGAGGCCCTGCTGCGCGCCGCGCATCCGCGCCTGGAGCTGCGCGACACGCTGCTGGCCATCGGGCTGCTGCTCCAGCCGGTGCCGGGGAGCGGGGTGTCGCGGCTGGCCAAGGGCCTGGCGCTGCCGTTGCCGGAAGATCCGCTCCACGGCGCCCTGGTCGGCACGCTGTGGATGGGCCTGGTGGCGCCCTTCCTGGCCCGCGGGGATTTCGAGCTGGCGCTGTTCGTCCTGCGGCGGCAGCCGGGCGACAGGGCCTATCTGTGCATCGGCTTCGCCGGCGGCGCGCCCCAGGCGCTGCAGGCGGTCTTCGACCTCGATGCCAGCGACAACGCCTTCATCGACGTGGCGGGCGCCGACTGGGTCGGCGAGCACCGCAACGACGACTACGCCCTCAAGAAGCTGTCGAGCTACCTGGCGCAGCCGCAGCTGTCGATGCACCAGGCGCTGCGGACGTTCAAGGAATGTTTCCTCGGGGAATGAACCATGCGAATCTCTAGTCTTTTCTTGCGCCGTGCCGTGGCCTGCATGGCATGCGCCGCCGCCGTTTCCGGCGGTCCCCGTGTCCTGGCCCAGACCGCGCCGGTCCCCGGGATCGCGGCGGCCGGCAAGGTCGTGGTCGGCGGCGTGGTGCCCGACGAGGCCACCCGTTCCGCCATCCTGGCGCGGGTGCGCGAGGTCTACGGCGCCGACCTCGTCGTGGACCAGCTCGGCATCGACCGGCTGGCCGCGCCGCCCAACTGGGCGCAGCAGGTGCGCAGCGTGATCGATCCCGGCCTGAGGCAGGTCAGCCAGGGGCAGTTGCGCATCGCCGGCAACGTGGTCGAGATCAGCGGCAGCGTGCAGAGCGAGGCGGTGCGCAAGCAGCTGCTCGGCCAGATCGCCGCGCAGCTCAACAACCCGACCTACGCCGTGCGGGACGGCCTGCGCATCGGCGCGAACAGCCAGCAGTTGCTGGATGCCGCGGTGGCGAACCGCACCATCGCCTTCGAGGTCGGCAACGCGACGCTGACGTCCGCCGGCACCAAGGTGCTGGACGACCTGGTGCCGGTGCTGCGGCAGTTCCCGGGGCGCCGCTTCGAGATCGTCGGCCACACCGACGACAGCGGCGCGCGGGAGTCGAACCTCGCGCTGTCGGCCGCCCGCGCCGAGGCGGTGAAAGCCTACCTGGCCGCCCGGGGCATTCCGCCGGGCGACATCGTCACCTCGGGCGCCGGACCCGACCGGCCGATCGCGCCGAACGCCACCGCGGACGGCCGGTCGCGCAACCGCCGGATCGAATTCCGGGTGCTGGCGTAGGCGCGCGCCGGAGCGGGCGCTGAGCGGCGCGGGCTACGGCGCTTCGGTTTTCGGGGTGCCCAGCATCTCCTCGAGGTGCGCCAGCGAGCCGCTGTCCCTGACCACCTCGCGCAGCCAGGCGTGCAGCGGCATGTCGGACCAGCGCACCGCCTTGTCGGCCAGGTAGGCCACGGGGCTGTGGGGTTCGGTGGCACGGAAGAAGGCGGCCACCAGGCGCAGCTGGTCCAGTGCCTGGGCACGGGTTTCGATCCGGTCGGGCCGGCGCTGCGCGGTCGGGGCGGCCGCCAGGGCCGGCGGCGCGTCGGCGGGCGCCGGCGGTGCGGACGTGTCCGCGGTGGCGGAGGCCTCGCCGAAATTGCATTCGCGCTCCAGCCGGCCGAGTTCGTCCAGCGCCTTGTCGAGCGCCACGCGCGGCGCCACGAACGAGGGCGCGTCGCTGCCCAGCCGCGCGTCCACCGCCGTCTGCAGCGCCGTCAGCGCGGTACGCGTCCGGGCGACCTCGGCGCGCCGGGCGGCCGCCGCCTCGCGTCCGGCGGCGATCACGTCGCGCCAGAGTGTCTCGAGCGTCGGGGCGGGATCGGCCGGCGCGGACGCGGAGTCCGGTGCGCAGACCGCGTCCGGGGGCGCGCCGGCGAGCAGGCGCCGGCTCCGGGCGCCCGTGA
>JAKOND010000097.1 GCA_022702125.1 Burkholderiaceae bacterium | reverse complement strand
ACGCCGAGCGCGAGCAGGCCATCCGCGGGGTGGCGGGCTACACCGCGGTCGGCCTGGGCCGCGACCGCCGCATGGTCGAGAACCTGCGCGACCGGGGCATCGTCCGCCGCCCGCAGGACCTGGGCATCGACCCGCGCGACGCCACCCGCAACCTGCTGGCCGCGCGCTCGATGCGCGACCTGGTCCGCGCCTCCGGCGGGCTGTACCGGCCGCCCAAGCGCTTCCGCAACTGGTGAGCCGCCGCGCCGCCGCACCCGCCCGACCCCTCCGCCCGTCCCTTCCCGCACGAGACATCGCCATGACCCTTCCCGCCGGACTCGAAACCCTGGACTTCGCCCTCGACGGCGGCCGCGCCGCGGGCGACTTCGCCCCGGTGCTGGTCGGCGTGGTCGGCTCCGGCAACCTGGAGGTGCTGGTCGAGCCGGCGCCGGGCCGCGCGGGCTGCAGCGTGCGCATCGAGACCTCGGCCCGGGGCTTCGGCGCCATCTGGGAAGCGGTGGTGCGCGACTTCCACCAGCGCCATCCGCTCGCCGGCGTCGCGATTTCCATCCACGACATGGGCGCCACGCCGGCGGTCGTCAGCCTGCGGCTCGACCAGGCCGCCTCGGAGCTTTCCGCATGAACGATTCCGTCGCCACTCCCGCCGCCGTCGCGCAGGCGGCGCCGGCCGCCGGCATCAGCTACGCCGAATGCACCGCCCGCGAGCGGATCGCGTCGCTGTTCGACCCCGGCAGCTTCCACGAATGGATCGGCCCGTCGGCGCGCCGGACCAGCCCGCACCTGGCCGCGCTCGGGGTGCCGGCCGCCTTCGACGACGGCGTGGCCATCGGCCGCGCGCGGCTCGGCGGGCGCGCGGTCTTCGTCGCCGCGCAGGAGGGCGCCTTCATGGGCGGCGGCGTCGGCGAGGTGCACGGCGCCAAGCTGGTCGGCCTGCTGCGCCGCGCGCAGCGCGACCGGCCGGCGGCGGTGCTGCTGCTGGCCGAGTCCGGCGGCGTGCGGCTGCACGAGGCCAACGCCGGCCTGATCGCGGTGTCCGAGGTGATGCGCGCGGTGCTCGACACCCGCGCCGCCGGCATTCCGGTGGTGGTGCTGGCGGGCGGCGCCAACGGCTGCTTCGGCGGCATGGGCATCGTCGCGCGCTGCGCCGACCGCATCGTGATGAGCGACGCCGGCCGGCTGGCCATGTCCGGGCCGGAGGTGATCGAGGCCTCGCACGGCGTCGAGGAGTTCGACGCCCGCGACCGCGCGCTGGTCTGGCGCACCACCGGCGGCAAGCACCGCTGGCTGACGGGCGATTGCGACGCGCTGGTCGAGGACGACGTGGCCGCCTTCCGCGACGCCGCGCTGGCATCGCTGGAGCTGCTGCCGCAGGCGCTGCCGGTGACGCTGGAATCGCTGGAGGCCGAGCACGCGCTGCTGTCCGCGCGGCTGGCCGCGGTGCCCGAGGCGGGCTTCGGCCTGGGCGACGAGGACGACGCGGTGGCCCTGTGGCGCGCGCTCGGCGTGGCGGACGCCGGCCGCATCCCCGACCTCGACGTCGCCGGCGTGCTGCGGGCGCGCGGCACGGGCGCCGCCGCGCCCGCCGGCTCCGCCGTTCCCTGATCACCCGAAGGATCCCCATGGACTGGAAAACCCTCGCCGAACGCCTGTTCGGCACCGACCATGCCATCCGCGAGGAGGGCGACCTGCTGCGCGGCACCGCCGGTTTCGACGGGCGGACGCTCGCCGTCGTCGGCACCACGCGCCACGCGCCGATCGGCGTGGCGCTGGCGCTGGCCCAGGCGCGGGTGGTGCTGGACACTGTCGCGCACCATCCCGGCCGGCCAATCCTGCTGCTGGTGGACACCCAGGGCCAGCAGCTGCGCCGGCGCGACGAGCTGGTCGGCATCAACCGCGCGATGGCGCACCTGGGCAGCGCCATCGACCTGGCGCGCCGCAGCGGCCACCGGGTCGTCGGGCTGGTGTACGACCAGGCGCTGTCGGGCGGCTTCATCACCTCCGGGCTGATCGCCGACGCCTGCTACGCGCTGCCCGAGGCCGAGATCCGCGTGATGCGCATCCCGGCGATGGCGCGGGTCACCAAGCTGTCGGAGGACACGCTGACCGCGCTCTCGCGCGACAACCCGGTGTTCGCGCCCGGCGTCGGCAACTACGTGGCGATGGGCGGCGTGCGCGCGCTCTGGCAGCCGGACGACCTGCCGGCCGCGTTGCGCGACGCGCTCGCCCACGCGCCGACCGAGGACCTGCGCGCCCGCGACGGCGCCGCGCGGGGCGGACGGCGGATGGCGGCCGACGTCGCGCAGCAGGTGCTGGACGCGGCCTGACGCGGTGCGCGGCGAGGTGTCCGGGTCGTCCGAGCCGGCGGCGTCCTCGGCGACGCTGCGGCGCCATGGACTGGTGTGGCTGCGGCCGGGCGCCTGGGACGGGCTGCTGCGCGCGCATGCGTCCTCATCCTCGGCCGATGCGCCGTCGTCTGGAAACCTAGGATCGCCCGACGCGCCCGACGCGCCCGACGCGGACCGGGACGCGGCCGCCGATGTCCGGGCCTGCCTCGGCGCCTGGGCCGCGCACGACTGGCCGCTGGTGGTCGCCCGCCAGGACGCCGCGGCGCCCGGCCGCATCGCCCTGGGCCTGCCGGCGCCGGCCCGCTGGGGGCGGCGGCGCATCGCCCTGCAGGTCGCGGCAGGGGGCATCGCGCGCCGGGGACGCTTCGCCGCGCCCGAGGCGGTGCTCCCGCTGCTGCCGGACGGCGCGCGGGACGGCTGGCGCCGGCTGGCCGGGGCGCTGCGCGCGCTCGCCGTGCCGGCCGGCGTCTACGGCAGCTACGGCTGGCAGGCGCTGACCGGGCTGGACTACCTGCACGCCGGTTCCGACATCGACCTGTGCCTGCCGGTGCGCGATGCGCCCCAGGCCGACCGGGTCGCGGACCGGCTGGAAGCGTTCTGTTCCGGCACCCCGCCGCGCCTCGACGGCGAACTGATGCTGCCCGGCGGCGCGGCCGTCGCCTGGCGCGAATGGCGACGCTGGCGTGCCGGGGGCATGGCCGGCGCGGTGCTGGTCAAGCGGCTCGACGGTGCCGCCCTGGTGCGCGGCGGCGGCTGGCTGGCGACGGAAACGGGCACGGGGACGGACGCAGGAGATGACGGGGCAGCGGACGCGCGCAGGGACGCGGGGGCGGGCGCATGACGGCGCGCCTGCCGGACCGGGCGCTGCCGGCCGCCGTCGCCCGCGCGGACGCCCCGGCTGCCGCTCGCGCCGCCGCCTGCGCCGCCATCGGACGCGCGGCGGTCGTCTCGCTGTACGACGAACTGGCGCTGGCGCCCAAGCCGGGGCTGGTGTCCTTCGCGGACAGCGGCAGCCACCGCGACATGGACGCCGGCACCTTCCTGCGCAGCCTGTTCGCGCTGCGCCGCTATTTCCCGCAGATGGCGCGCCTGGGGGCGCAAGACGCCGACTTCGGCTCCCTGGAGCGGGCCGGCATCGCGGCCGAGGCGCGCATGCTGCGGGCCACCGGCGGCATCAACACCCACCGCGGCGCGGTCTTCACCCTGGGCCTGCTGTGCGCCACCGCCGGCGCGCTGGCCGCGCGAGGCGATGCGCCGGCGCCGTCGGCCGTGCGCGACGCGCTGCGGGCGCGCTGGGGCGCCGCGCTGCAGGACCGCTGCGGGCGCGACACCGGCCGCCAGGGCCACCGCATCGCCGCGCGGTTCGGCCTGCGCAGCGCGGGGCAGGAGGCGGCGCTGGGCTTCCCGGCGCTGTTCGAAGTGGGCGTGCCGGCGCTGCAGGCGGCGCGTGCGCACGGGCTGGACGCGCGGCGGGCGCGGCTGCAGGCCCTTTTCGCGCTGATGGCGGCGCTGGACGACACCAACCTGGCCCACCGCGGCGGGTTGGACGGCCTGCGCTTCGCGCAGCGGGCGGCCCGCGACTGGCTGGCGTCCGGCGGCGCGGCGCATCCGCAGGGCGTGGCGCGGGCGCAGGCGCTGCATGCGGCCTTCGTCACCCGGCGCCTGTCGCCGGGCGGCGCGGCCGACCTGCTGGCCGCCAGTTGCTGGGTCGTGCGGGTCGCCGACGCCGGCACCGGCGTCCGCGCCGTCGGGGAGCGCCCGGTCCTGTCGTGCCGGACCGCATCGCCCGAACCGGCCGGGGAGCCGGTCCGATGACGCTGGCGCTGCTCTTTCCCGGCCAGGGCGGCCAGCACGCGGCGATGCTGCCGTGGGTGCTGCGGTCGGCGCCGGCGCATCCGCTGCTGGAGGCGCTGGATCCGGTCCTCGGCGCCGGCTGGCGCGACCGGCTGGCCGATGCCGACTGGACGGGCCGCAACGCGGTGGCCCAGCCGCTGGTGGTTGCCGCATCGCTGGCCGCCTGGGGCCTGCTGGCGCCCGGGCTGCCGGCGCCCGCGGCCATCGCCGGCTACAGCGTCGGCGAGCTGGCGGCGGTGTCGGCGGCGGGCGTGGTGGACGCGGCGGCGGCGCTGCGGCTGGCCGTCCGCCGCGCCGCGGCGATGGATGCCTGCGCGGCCGCCGGCCCGCCGCGCGGACTGATGGCGGTCACCGGGCCGGCGGTGGCGCGGGCGGCCGACCTGGAGGCCCGTTTCGGCCTGGCCCTGGCGATCCGCAACGGGGTGGACGCGGGCGTCTTCGGCGGTGCGCTGGACGATCTGGAACGGGCCGCCGGCGCCCTGGAGGCCGAAGGCGCACGCTGCGTGCGCCTGCCGGTGCGGGTGGCGTCGCATACCCGCTGGATGGCGGACGCCGCCCGGGCATTCAGGGCGCTGTCGGAGTCGGACGAGGAGCCGGTCGCGCAATGGGCGCCGCCGCGCGGCGTGCTGGTCATGGGGCGGGACGGCGACGCGGTGCATGCGCCGGCCGCCATCCGCGAGGCCCTGGCCGGCCAGATCGACCACACGGTGCAGTGGGAGGCGTGCATGCAGACCCTGTCCGAGCGCGGGGCGCGCTGCGTGCTGGAAGTGGGGCCGGGCGCGGCGCTCGCGCGGATGTGGCGCGGGCGCCATCCCGGGGTGCCGGCGCGCTCGGTGGACGAGTTCGGCAGCCGCGACGCGGTGCTGCGCTGGGTGCGCCGCGCGCTGGAGGCTTGAGCCGGACGGCTCCGGCGCGGATGCCGGGAAAGGCGGGCGGGCGCCCGCCGGGCATCATTTCTTCTTGCTGCGGTCCGGCACCACGGTGATCGGGGCGGTGCTCAGCGGGGTGACCGGCTTGGGCGGCGACTTGTCGGCCTTGGGTTTCTTGGTTTCCTTGTTGCTGCGCTGCTGACCTTTGGCCATGGTGGCTCCTTCTGGTGGGATGGACGACGGTATCCGGACGGGGAGTCTAGCGGCTCGACCGTCGCGCGCAACGCGGTCCGGGCGGAGTTTTCGCGGGGCGCGCGGCTCAGGTCGCGGAGGCGGCCGGCGGCGGGGGCGGCGCGTGCCGGAAGGGGCTGCGGTCCGCGAGTTCGTCGAGGTAGCCCTCGATGCCCGCGCCCTCGCGCTCCAGGAAGCGTTCGACCGCGTCGGCGAAGGCCGGATGCGCCAGCCAGTGGGCGCTGGTGGTGCGCACCGGCATCAGCGCGCGGGCCATCTTGTGCTCGCCCTGCGCGCCGCCCTCGAAGCGGTCGAAGCCGTGCGCGATGCACCAGGCCAGCGGCTGGTAGTAGCAGGCCTCGAAGTGCAGGCAGTCGACCCGCTCCAGCGCGCCCCAGTAGCGGCCGTAGGCCACCCGGCTCCGCGATGGAGCGTCGGATGCGCCGTCAGCGGGCGATCCGCCTGCGTCGATAGCTATCAAACTGGTAGCAATCGGCCGGCCGCCGCGCTCGGCCACGAACAGCAGCCAATGCTCGGGCATGTCCCGCGCCATGCGGCGGAAGAAGTCGCGGCTCAGGTAGGGCGCGTTGCCGTGCTCCAGGTAGGTCCGCTCGTAGCAGCGGTAGAACAGGTCCCAGTCGGCCGCCGGGATGTCGGCGCCGCGCGACCAGCGGAAGTCCACGCCCGCGGCCGCCACCTTGCGCCGCTCCTGGCGGATCTTCTTGCGCTTCTCCTGCGCCAGGCCCTGCAGGAAGTCGTCGAAGTCGCGGTAGCGCCGGGTCGCGCCGTCGGGCGCCGGGGCGGTGTTCTGCCAGTGGAACTGCACCGTGTGCCGCTGCATCAGGCCCGCGGCCGCGCAGGCGGCGATGTCCTCGTCGGCGCCGAACAGCAGGTGCAGCGACGAGAGCGACTGCTCCTCGCACCAGGCGACCAGCGCGTCGACCAGCAGCTTGCGGCTCCCGGCATCGCGCGCCAGCAGCCGGGCGCCGGGCACCGGCGTGAAGGGGACGGCCGCCACCGCCTTGGGGTAGTAGTCCAGGCCGTGCTGCGCATAGGCGTTGGCCCAGGCCCAGTCGAAGACGTACTCGCCGTAGGAGTGGTTCTTCAGGTAGAGGACGCAGGCCGCCTGCAGGGCGTCGTCCTGCCACAGGGTGAAGAAGACCGCGGCCCAGCCGGTGTCGGCGGTCGCGCTGCCGCTGTCGTGCAGCGCGGCCAGGTAGGCGTGCCGCAGGAACGGCGTGGCATGGGGCTGGGCGGCCAGCAGGCCGTCCCAGGCGGCGGCCGGAACGTCGTGGGGGGAGGTCTGGATGCGGAGGATCGGATCGGTCAAGAGGGGCGGCCCTGTCTGGCGCCACGGGGGCGCGGGAGGCGGAGTGCGCATGCGCGACGCATGCCGGGCAGGATCATGACGCGAAACCGCCGCCCCTGCAGCGACGCGGAAAGCCGGGCCTGCCCGACCGGAAGGCGAATGACATAATCGTCCGCTGCCCTGCGGCCCGAGCCGTTGTCCAGCCCTCCATCGCCCACCAGAAAGCAGCACCATTCCATGAAGCAGATCACCGCCATCATCAAGCCCTTCAAGCTCGAGGAAGTGCGCGAGGCCCTGGCCGAGTGCGGCGTGACCGGACTGACCGTGACGGAAGTCAAGGGCTTCGGCCGCCAGAAGGGCCACACCGAGCTGTACCGCGGCGCCGAATACATCGTGGATTTCCTGCCCAAGGTGAAGATCGAGGTGGTGGTGCGCACCGAGGACGTCGACCGCTGCATCGACGCGGTGATGCGCGCGGCGCATACCGGCAAGATCGGCGACGGCAAGATCTTCGTGACCTCGGTCGAGCGGGTGATCCGCATCCGCACCGGCGAGCAGGACGAATCCGCCGTCTGATTCGCCCTCCTCGGCGGGAGGGCGGTCCGCCGTGCCCGCCGGCCCTCGCCCAGGCGACGGATCAGGGCAGGAAGCGCTCCGCCGCCACCGCCAGCCAGAGGCCGCCGCAGGCGAGCAGCGTCAGCAGCACGGCGGCGCTGCCCATGTCCTTGGCCTTCTTGGTGGACGCGTCCCATTCGGGGCCGAAGCGGTCGAGCGTGGTCTCGACCGCGGTGTTGAGCAGCTCCACCACCATCACCGCCAGCACCGACGCGACGAGCAGCGCCACCTCGGTCCAGTCGCGCCCCAGCCAGAAGGCGAGCGGCACCAGCACCGCCGCGCACTGCGCTTCGAGCCGGAAGGCGCTCTCGGTCCAGCCGGCGCGCAGGCCCGCGAACGAGTAGCGCCCCGCATGCCAGAGCCGCGACAGGCCGGTGCGCGACTTCTGGGCGTCGGTCGGCTCGGTGATTCCGGGCGGGCGCGTCACGGCACGGCCTTCGCGGCTTCGGGCGGCGCGCTGCTGACCAGCCGGGTCCCGGCCCAGGCGTCGTGCCAGAACTGGCGCTCCGGATGGAAGCGGCTGAGCAGCGCCCAGACCACGACCCACCCCGCCAGCAGCACCAGCTGCTCGCCGCCGGACATCGGCACGCCCGACAGCCCGATGCCGGCCAGCGGCGGCAGGAACCAGAGCCAGCTGAGCAGGTAGCGCGCCAGGGCGCGCAGCTGCGTCACCGGCCGTCCCATCCGGTCGACGAGGCGGATGTGCCAGGTCTTCATCGCCAGGGTCTGGCCGCGCGACCAGAACCAGGCGAAGTAGATGCCGAACACCACGAACAGGAAGGCCTGCAGCGGATGCCGGTTGTCGAGCGCGTTGCGGGTCTGCGTCAGCGTGCCGAACAGGTAGCCGGCGATGAACACCACGCCGAACATCAGCATGCCCTCGTACATCCAGCAGGCCATGCGCCGCGCCAGTCCGGGCGCGGGCAGCGGTCCGGTGGGCGGCGGCCGGGGGGTCTCGACGGGCGTGGCAGGGCGTTGCATCAGGCGTGGGTGCGCCCCGGCAGCGCAGGGCTAGGGGGCGGTACCGGCCCGCGGCGCCTGTACGGGCATTCCGGGCACGGCGCGTTCGGGCAAAAGCGTATTGTGCTGGATACGCGCATGCTGCACGGCCGGGCTGACGGAGGACGCCTTGGCCCGGGCCGCGACCGCCGGGGGCGCGACCAGGCGGACCGGCACCGGCGCGGCGGCCGGAACGTGCGCCGGCGTGGCGGCGCCCTTGGACGATGCCGGCGGGGCGGAAGCCGCCAGGCGCTGCTTCTCGTCGCTGCTCAGGGCCTGGTAGCTTTCCCAACGCGCCTTGCGCGTGTCGGGCGACAACCGCTCCTGCGCGGCGGCGAAATTGAAGCGCGCCTCCGCCCGCTGGCGCGGGCTCAACGCCGCCCAGCTCGCCATGCGGCCGTGCATGCGCGTCTGCTCTTCGGGAGACAGGTTGCGGAAGTCCCGCGTCATCGCCATCCACTTGCGCTTGTGGTTTTCGCTCAGGCCGTTCCAGTGCGGCGCCAATGGCGCGAGGGCGGCGCGGTGCTCCGCGGACAGGGCCGACCATTGCGGACCGGCGGCCGACGGGACGCGCCCGGGGCGCGCGGCGGGCACCGGGCCGGGCGTCGCCGTCGACTGCCCCGGGCCGGCGCTGGCGGAAACGGATTCCGCGGGCGCGCCGTCCACGGCCTGCTGCGCCGCCAGCGGCAGGCTCCATGCTCCGACCAGCAAGGCGACCGCCGTCGCCGCCCGCAGGGGTGGCCAGGGAGCGATGCGGATCGGAAGCGGGGGGCGGTTCATGGACACGGGGATATTTCGGTGCGCGGGCGGGCCGCAGGGAGGGGATGCTGCCGGACGATCCGGGAGGGGGCGCTCCGGCTCAGCGGTCGTCCGATTTCAGGAACTGCATGAAGCCCGGGTCGGCGTAGGCCGATGGCGGCAGGTCGTCGGCCAGCAGCTGGGTGTCGACCCGCGCCAGGTCGTCGGCGCGACGCTCGTTCTGGACGAACTGGATCGCCACCAGGCCGGCCACCAGCGCGAGCAGCGGCAGCACCGCGGCGACGGCACGGCCCAGCGGGCCCGGACCGTCGTCGCCGGAGCGGTGGCCCGGGCCGCCGGCCGTCGCCAGCACCGGCTGCGCGACCTGCACCGGCCCGGGCTGCTTCCGGCGCGCCACGGCCAGCGTGCGCATGGCCTGCAGGCGCGATGCGACGTCGCCCGGCAACGCGCCGGTTTCGACGCTGGCGGACAGGCGGGCGGCGAGCCGGCGGCCGACATCGTCCTGCAGGGCGCCGGCGGAACGCGATGGGTTCGTCTGCGGTGTGTTCATGGTTGGATCCCCTTGGCCTTGAGTGCCCGCGCCAGCGACTGGACGGCCCGCGAGCAGTGGGTCTTGACGCTGCCCTCGGAGCAGCCCATGGCCGCCGCCGTTTCGGCCACGTCCATTTCTTCCCAGTAACGCAGCAGGAACGCTTCGCGTTGACGTCCGGGCAGGGCCTGGATCTCGACCTCGATCAGGCGCAGGGTCTCGTTGCGGCGGGTTTCGTCCTCGGCGCTCTCGTTGCGGCGGCTGCCGTCGTCCACCGCCAGGATGTCGAGCAGGTTGAAGTCGTCGTCCTCGCCGCCGGCCGACTCGAAGTCGCCCAGGTTGGAGAAGAGCGCGTTGCGGGTCTTCTGGCGCCGGAACCAGTCGAGCGTGCAGTTGGACAGGATGCGCTGGAACAGCATCGGCAGCTCGGATGCCGGACGATCGCCGTAGTGCTCGGCCAGCCGCATCATGCTGTCCTGCACGATGTCGAGGGCGGATTCCTGGTTGCGCACGTGGAAGAGCGAGCGCTTGAAGGCGCGCGTCTCTACGCTCTTGAGGAAATCGGAGAGTTCGCGTTCGGTGGCCAAGAAGTGGTTGCGCCAGGGTGGGGCCGGCGGGGCGCCGGCCGTGCGGCGCGGATTATTGCATCGCCCCCGGGCAGCCGCATGTCCGCGCCCACGCACGTTTTTCCGGGGACGCGCGCCGTGGGCATGCGGGGGATGTGATAATGCGCGTTGCAAATCAAAGGCAAACGGGTCACGGTCCGGCGCAGCAAGCATCTCGCCCATGGCCGTAGGCTCCAAGTTCCGGCGCGGTTTCACAAGGACCGGCAAAGGAGCACCC
>JAKOND010000088.1 GCA_022702125.1 Burkholderiaceae bacterium | reverse complement strand
TGGTGCTCGGCTGGGGCGAGCGGTGGACGACCGGCTGGGTTTTCCACCTCAAGGAGATGTGCGTCCATCCGGCAAGCCAGGGCCAGGGGTTGGGCACGCAGTTGATGTCGGCTGTCGAGGAGAAACTCCGGCGGCACGGATTCCGGGGCATCCATCTGCAAACCGGTCGCGAGGTCCCTGCGCGGCTTTTCTACGAACGATCCGGTTTCCAGCCTTCGGATCTGGTCACGTTGCGCAAACGCCTCGTCTAGGACACGGCGGATGAACGGTCGGGCATGAAATCCTTCGCGGGCACGGACACCGCCTGGTCCGCCCCCAGCGCATGCCGGTCCAGATAATCCTTCACGCACGCAAGACCCATGCTGTAGCCCGCGTGCCTCGCAATCGATGCAGGCGTGCTGCCGAAGAACCAGGCCGCATGGTCGTATCCGGGCTGGTCCAGCAGCGGCTCGGCCTGTTTCCACAACGCGGCGATTTCTTCGGGCTGCACTGCCTGGGCGTAGAAGGGCACCGCGCCCGTCATCTCGTATTCGAAGGCGCATGCCAGGCCTTCCGACACCAGGGCTTCGCGCAATGTCTGCCCGTAGCCGACGGACGCGGCGCGGACGCAGTGGTGCAGCTCATGGCAGAGCAGGGCGGGAATCGCTTCCCTGAATCGGGACTCCCAATGGGGATTGGACGGATCGAGCTTCATGTGGACGATTCCGTCGCCCTCCGCGAAGCCATTCACGCCCAATTCGGGAATCACGAAGCGGGTGGGATACACCAGCACGTCGATCCGGCATTCCGGGAAAACCGCATCCAGCCTCTCGCCGGTATCCGCCAGCAGCGTGCGGATATCCGCGAGCCAGGGCGACAGCCGGCCCCTGGCATCCGCATAGGTGAATCGAAGACCCATCGCCGCGTCACATCGCGAAGATCTTCCCCGGATTCATGATGTTCTGCGGGTCCAGCGCGCGCTTGAGCACCCGCATCGTCTCCACCGCGCCTTCGCCGGCCTCGTCGCGCAGGAAGCCCATCTTGTGCAGGCCGATGCCGTGCTCGCCGGTGCAGGTGCCCTCCAGCGCCAGGGTGCGGTAGACCAGGGCGTGGTTGAGCTGTTCGGCGCGGGCGCGCTCGTCGGCGTCGTCGGGGTCGATCAGGTAGCCGAAGTGGAAGTTGCCGTCGCCCACGTGGCCGACCAGGAAGTAGGGGATGCCGCTGGCGTCGGCCTCGGCGATGGAGTCGAGCAGCGCGTCGGCCAGGCGGGAGATCGGCACGCAGGTGTCGGTCGAGATGACGCGGCAGCCCGGGCGCGACTGCACCGCGGCGAAGTAGGCGTTGTGCCGCGCGCCCCACAGGCGGGTGCGCTCCTCGGGCGTGGTGGCCCACTCGAAGGCGTTGCCGCCGAACTCGCCCGCGATCTCCTGCACCGTGGCGGCCTGCTCCTGCACGCTGGCGGGGCTGCCGTGGAATTCCATCAGCAGCAGCGGCTCCTCGCGCAGCGTCGTCCTGGAGTGGGCGTTGACCATGGCCACGGTGCGCGCGTCGATCAGCTCGACCCGCGCGATCGGCACGCCGAGCTGGATGGTCTGGATGGTGGTGCGCACCGCCGCCTCGATGGTCGGGAAGGAGCAGATCGCGGCCGACACCGCCTCGGGCAGCGGGTAGAGCTTCAGGCTGATCTCGGTGACGATGCCCAGCGTGCCCTCGCTGCCGACGAAGAGCCGGGTCAGGTCGTAGCCGGCGCTGGACTTCTTGGCGCGGGTGCCGGTGCGGATGACCTCGCCGTGGGCGGTGACCACCTCCAGCGCCAGCACGTTCTCGCGCATGGTGCCGTAGCGCACGGCGTTGGTGCCGCTGGCGCGGGTGGCGGTCATGCCGCCGATGGAGGCGTCGGCGCCCGGGTCGATCGGGAAGAACAGGCCGGTGTGCTTGATCGCCTCGTTGAGCTGCTTGCGGGTGATGCCGGGCTGCACCGTCACCGTCAGGTCCTCGTCGTGGATCGCCAGCACGCGCTGCATGCGGTTCAAGTCGATGCTGATGCCGCCCTGCACCGCCAGCAGGTGGCCTTCGAGCGAGGAGCCGGCGCCGAAGGGGATGACCGGCACCGCGTGCGCGGCGGCCAGCCGGACGGCGTCGGCCACGTCGGCGGTGGATTCGGCGAAGACCACGGCGGCCGGCGGCGGCGCCGCGAAGGAGGATTCGTCCCGGCCGTGCTGCTCGCGCACCGCGGCGGCGACCGAGAACTGCGCCGCGCCGAAGCGCGCGGCCAGCGCGTCGAGCAGGGCGGGCGGCACCTCGCGCGGGCGCACGGAAGGATGGCCGGTGGCCACGGCCGTGGCGGCGGCGGGGGACACCGGGGACGGGGCGTCGTGGCCGCCGGCAGGGGCGGCGTCTTGCAGCAGGGCGTTCATGGGAGGGCGCGTCGGAAGGACGGTGGAAGACGGATGGAAGGAAGCCGGCGCGACCGGGCCGGGCGGGCGGGTCGCGGCACTTCCGCAGTCTAGACCGGACGGTCGGCCGTGTCCCTTCGTACATGTCCTAGCCGCCGGGCGGCAGGCTTCCGGCCATGCGGCGGCACGGGCGAAAAAAACCCGGCCGGGCGGTGCGCCACGGTCGGGAAGGGGAGGATCCGGAGAAAAGGAAGGAGGCTAGTGCGCCGCGGCGCTGCCGGACGGCGCCCGGGTGCCCGCGCGGCCGGACGCGCGCTTGGCCGGGGCGCCGGCGCCGTCGGCCGAAGCGCCGCGGGCAGGGCGCGGCTTGGCTGCCGCACGTGCCGGCGATTCGCCTCGCGCGGCGGGTTGCGCAGCTGTCCTGGCGGCCGTGGTGCGCTTGCGGGCCGGAGTCTTCGCTGCCGCGGCGTCCGCGCCCTTGCGCGGTGCCGCGCGGGCGGAAGGCCTGGCCCGCGGCGGCGCGTCGTCGTCGTCCATCTGCTGCAGGTGCGATTCGAAACGCTGCAGGATGTCCTCGAATACCTCGGCCTTGCGCTGGGTGCGCTCGTTGGTGGCGGCGGCGTCGGCGCGGGTGGCGACGGTCTGGCGGCGGTAGAGGTCGCGGAACTTGTCGCGCAGCGCGCGGGTGCGTTCGATCTTGGTGCGCAGCCGGGCGGGGGTAAGGGCCTTGAGGCCGTCGGTGCGGCTCTGGGTGAACAGCTCGAACTCCGGGATGGTCAGCAGCTGGCGGGCTTGGGTCCGGTTGAGGGCCATGGATTCGTTCCTTCCGTCGTCGGGTTTCGGCGGGTGCCCGGGGGCTGCGCGCGGCAGCGGGGGCGCGGTGTCGTTCCATGATGGGGATTCCGCGCGCCCTGGCTGTAGGACGGCGGGCCGCCTGCGCGTGGACCGATTCCGGCCGCGGCGGATGCCGCCGCCCCCGCGGCCTCAGATGTCGTAGCTCGACACTTCGCTGTCGGTGCCCAGCAGGGCCTGCTCGACCACGCTGCGCGCCAGCGTCGGCGCGAAGGACTCGATGAAGGAATACACGTAGCCGCGCAGGTAGGTGCCGCGCCGCACCGCCAGCCGGGTGAGGTTGATGCCGAACAGGGAGCCGGCGTCGATGGCGCGCAGCTGCAGGTCGCGCTCGGCCTCGTAGGCGATGGAGGCGACGATGCCCACGCCCAGGCCCAGCTCCACGTAGGTCTTGATCACGTCGGCGTCCATCGCGCTCAGCACGACGTCGGGCTGCAGGTCGCGCTGCGCGAAGGCATGGTCGATGTGGGTGCGGCCGGTGAAGCCGGTGTCGTAGGTGATCAGCGGAAACTCCGCCAGCCGCGCCAGCGTCAGCGGCCCGTCGAGCAGCGCATGGCCCGGCGGCACGATGACCGCATGGGTCCAGCGGTAGCAGGGCAGGGCGACCAGCGCGTCGTACTCTGCCAGCGCCTCGGTGGCGATGCCCACGTCGGCCTCGCCCGACAGCAGCATCTCGGCCACCTGCTTGGGCGAGCCCTGGTGCAGGTGCAGCCGCACATGCGGGAAATGCTGGCGGAATTCCTGCACCGCCTGCGGCAGGGCGTAGCGGGCCTGCGAATGGGTGGCGGCGATGGAGAGCCGGCCGCTCTGCTGCGCCACGAACTCCTGGCCGGCGCGCTTGAGGTTCTGGCTCTCCAGCAGGATGCGTTCGATGATCGGCAGCACGTGGCCGCCCGGCTCGGTCATGCCGGTCAGCCGCTTGCCGGCGCGCACGAAGAGTTCGATGCCGAGCTCGTCCTCCAGCTCCCGGATCTGCCGGCTGACGCCCGGTTGCGAGGTGTGCAGGGCATGCGCGACTTCGGTGAGGTTGAAGCCGCAGCGCACGGTTTCGCGCACGGAACGCAGTTGCTGGAAATTCATGGGAAGAACGGCGCCGGAGCGCGACGCGGAAGGACGAG
>JAKOND010000086.1 GCA_022702125.1 Burkholderiaceae bacterium | reverse complement strand
AGGTGCTCGGTGGTGTCGGCGATGTCGCGGATGGCGCGGTCGAGCAGCGTGCGCTGCGAGGCGTCGTCCTCGCCCTCGGGCGGCTCGAAGCGCACGTCGCAGAAGAAGACGAAGGCCTCGACGATGCGCGCGATGGTCGCCGGCCGGCCCTGCAGCGCGCCGAAGTCGCGCAGCGCGATGGCCAGCAGGCCGCGCACCAGCAGCACCTCGGGCCGCAGCAGGTAGCTCTCGAAACCGTGGACGCGGTAGGCGACGCCGGCTTCGAGCAGCGCGTTCTCCAGCGGCACCGACTGGTGCGGATGGCGCAGCAGCACCGCGAAGTCGGCGCGCTTCTTCGGGCTGGCGCCGCGCAGCGCCAGGGCGAGCGCGACGACCTGGGTTTCGCAGTCGGGGGAGGCCGCCGGGACGCCACCCTCCCGCGCGCCGGGCGCCGGGCCGCCCTCCTCGCTCGCATCGCGGTAGCTCAGCAGCTGCACCACCGTCTTGTGGACCGCGCCGGCGGCGACGCGTTTCTGCTTGAAGCGCGAGGCCACCCGCGCCAGCGTCGGCCCGAAGCGGAAGCTGGTGCCCAGCGGATGGCGGGCGACCGGGAACTCGGCGTCGGCGTCGAACTGGTCGCGCATGAAGGTCGCGTCCGCGCCGGCCTGGGCGTGGATCACCTGGTCCACGTCGCCGACGCCGCAGAAGAAGCAGCGGTTGGTGGCCATCACCCGGCGCAGGATGCGGTACATCGCGCGGTTGAGGTCGTGCATCTCGTCGACCACCAGCACCCGCACGTCGCGCGGCCAGCAGTCGTCGGCGTCGGGGAACCCGCCGGACTCGTCGTCCTGCGGGTCGGCCTGCCGCGCCAGGTCGTAGGTGGCGTCGAACGGGCCGCGGAAGCGCGGATGGTCGGGATGGCCGCCGCGGCGGATGCGCTCGTAGGCGCGCAGCATGCGCAGCACCATGTAGCGGGTGCCGACGTCGGCCGCGTAGCCGGGGGTGACGTCGCCCTCGGGCGGGTAGGCCTGGAGCTGCAGGCTGCCCTTGAGGCGCAGCATGGACTGCAGGAATTCCTCGACCGTCGCCGTGTCGCCGGGCGAGGGGAAGTCCAGGTCCTCGGGCCAGCGCTCGTCGGGGTTGCGGGCCACCCGGTCGATGGCCTCCCAGACCAGCGGCTTCAGTTCCTCCGGCGCCTCGATGGACGGCACCCGTAGGCCCTCGGCGCGCTCCAGCACGCCGGCGGCGAAGGCATCGAAGGTATGGATGCGCAGCTGGCGCGTCACGGCCGCCGGCACGCCGATGCGCCGGAGCGCGTCGCGCAATGCGGCGCAGGCCGGCTCGGTGTAGGTCAGGGCCAGGATGTGCGCCGGCTGCACGCCGCGCTGCCAGGACTCGGCGATGCGCAGCGCCAGCGTGGTGGTCTTGGCGGCGCCGGCGTGCGCCTCGACCACCATCGTGCGGGCGGTGGCGCACTGGATGCGCAGCTGCTCGTCGGTGGCGACGATGCCCGCGGGCACGAAGCGCGGGGCGTCCTGGGCGGCAGGCGCCTGCATCGGGGAGCGGGAGGGCGGGGCGATGGGGAGAGCGACGCGGCGGACGGCGCCCGCGTCAGGGCTGGCGCTGCCGGGGCGGCGAGACCGGCAGGCCCTCGACCGCGTCGGGCAGCAGGCAGGCCTCGGTCACCTGCAGGTCGTTGTCGCGGGCGAAGTTCATGACGAAGTCCCAGGCCATCGGCTGGTGCTCCTGGAGGTCCACGTGGACCACCACGCACTTCACGCCGTTGAGGGTGGTCGGGATGCACCACGGCGAGTAGCCGAGGTGCCGGCCCGGACGCGGCCCGCCCGGCCGGAACTGGCTCATCACGCCGGCCAGCCGCTCCGCCCAGTCGCTCGGGCGGAAGGTCGACCCGCGGCTGGTGATGCCCTGGATGAAGACTTCTTTGGCGTTGGCGGGAATGGCGGTCATCGGATGGGATTGGAGGCGGACGTCGTCGCCAACGCCGGAGCGGCGGCGGGGCCGCGGGGAGCCGAATCGGGCATTCTATTCGGCCAGCTTGTCGGCAAGCTGTCTCCGGGGCCGGCGCCCCTGGGGCCGCGCTGGCTATCCGCGGACGGCCGGCATGCGCGGTCAACGTCGTCGGAATGTCGCACCGTGCGGTCTAGAATCGTGTTTCAGCGGCCTTCTTCGCTGAACGAGCACCCTGTTTTCCAACCCGCCGGCACCCCTGCCGGCGCAGCGCTTTTCCCGGAGATCCGCATGACCGCTTTGATCGAGGCAGCCTCGCCCCACGTGATGAACACCTACGGCAGGCTGCCGATCGCCATGTCGCATGGCGAGGGCGTCTGGGTGTGGGACGTCAACGGCAAGAAGTACCTCGACGGCCTGGGCGGCATCGCGGTCAACACGCTGGGCCACAACCATCCGCGCCTGGTGCCCGCCCTGCAGGACCAGATCGGCAAGATCATCCACAGCTCCAACTACTACCACGTGCCCGGGCAGGAGCAGCTGGCCAAGAAGCTGGTCGAGCTGTCCGGCCTGACCAACGCCTTCTTCTGCTCGACCGGGCTGGAGGCCAACGAGGCCGCGCTCAAGATGGCCCGCAAGTTCGGCCACGGCAAGGGCATCGAGCGGCCCGAGATCGTGGTCTACGAGCACGCCTTCCACGGCCGCTCGATCGCCACCCTGTCGGCCACCGGCAACACCAAGGTGCAGGCCGGCTTCGGCCCGCTGGTCGAAGGCTTCATCCGGGTGCCGCTCAACGACATCGAGGCGCTCGAGCGCGCCACCAAAGGCAACCCGAACGTGGTCGCCGTCTTCTTCGAGACCATCCAGGGCGAGGGCGGCATCCACCCGATGCGCGCCGAGTACCTGCGCCAGGTGCGCGCGCTGTGCGACGAGCGCGACTGGCTGCTGATGATCGACGAGGTGCAGTGCGGCATCGGCCGGACCGGCAAGTGGTTCGCCCACCAGTGGGCGGGCATCCGGCCCGACGTCATGCCGCTGGCCAAGGGCCTGGGCTCGGGCGTGCCGATCGGCGCGGTCGTCGCCGGCCCGAAGGCCGCCCACATCTTCGGCCCGGGCAACCACGGCACCACCTTCGGCGGCAACCCGCTGGCGATGCGCGCCGGCGTCGAGACGCTGCGCATCATGGAGGAGGACGGCCTGGTCGCCCATGCCGGCGCCGTCGGCGAGCACCTCAAGCAGGCGCTGCAGCGCGAGATCGGCAGCCTGCCGGGCGTGGTCGAGATCCGCGGCCAGGGCCTGATGCTGGGCATCGAGCTCGACCGCCCCTGCGGCGAGCTGCTGGGCCGCGCGGCCGAGGCCGGCCTGCTGCTGAGCGTGACCGCCGACCGGGTGGTGCGCCTGGTGCCGCCGCTGATCCTGACGCAGGACGAGGCCGACCAGATCGTCGCCCTCCTGGCGCCGCTGGTGCGCGACTTCCTGGCGCAGCCCCGCTGAGACGACCGCCCCCGAGCCGTGCCGCGCGCATCCCGCGCCGGCGCGGCGCCGCCGATGACCCCACCCGCGAAAAACCGCCGATGCGCCACCCGATCCGCCATTTCCTGCAGTTCAACGACCTCACCGCGGACGAGCACGCCTGGATCTTCCAGCGCGCCGCCTGGATCAAGCGCAAGTTCAAGGCCTACGAACCCTACCGGCCGCTGAGCGACCGCACGCTGGCGATGATCTTCGAGAAGGCCTCGACCCGCACCCGGGTGAGCTTCGAGGCCGGCATGTACCAGCTCGGCGGCAGCGTGGTGCACCTGACCACCGGCGACAGCCAGCTCGGCCGCGCCGAGCCGATCGAGGACAGCGCCCGGGTCATCAGCCGCATGGTCGACCTGGTGATGATCCGCACCTACGGGCAGGACAAGATCGCGCGCTTCGCCGAGTATTCGCGGGTGCCGGTCATCAACGGCCTGACCAACGAGTTCCACCCCTGCCAGATCCTGGCCGACATCTTCACCTTCATCGAGCACCGGGGCAGCATCGCCGGCAAGACGGTGGCCTGGGTGGGCGACGGCAACAACATGGCCAACACCTGGCTGCAGGCGGCCGAACTGCTGGGCTTCACCGTCCATGTGAGCACGCCGCGCGGCTACGAGATCGACGAGCAACTGGCCGTGGGCCCGGATGGCGCCTCGACCAGCAGCTACAAGATCTATAGCAATCCGCTGGATGCCTGCCGGGGCGCCGACCTGGTCACCACCGACGTCTGGACCAGCATGGGCTACGAGGCCGAGAACGAGGAGCGCCGCAAGGCCTTCGCCGACTGGCGGGTCGATCCCGAGATGATGCAGGCCGCCGCGCCCGACGCGCTGTTCATGCACTGCCTGCCGGCCCACCGCGGCGAGGAGGTCGAGGCCGAGGTGATCGACGGACCGCAGTCGGTGGTCTGGGACGAGGCCGAGAACCGGATGCACGTGCAGAAGGCGCTCATGGAATTCCTGCTGCTCGGCCGCGTGGCCGACTGACCGTCCGGAGCGCCCGGGCGCCCTGCCCCAGGCTAACCCGGACCGCCGCCGTACAGCCACGGCAGGTCGATCAGGCGCTCGCCCCCGATCCGCATCGCCCCGTCGCGGCCCCACCGGAGCAGGCCGTCGGCGTGGAAAATGGTGCCGTTGCGCCGGGCGCGCGCCTGGACCCGGGCGTTGCGCTGCCAACGCAGCCCCGCGTAGCGCGCCAGGGCTTCCTCCACCGGGCCGTGCGCGTCGCGCGACAGCTCCCGGCCCAGGGTTTCCGCATCCTCGATCGCCATCGCCGCGCCCTGCGCCAGGTAGGGCAGCATCGGATGGGCCGCGTCGCCCAGCAGGGCCACCGCGCCCCGCGCCATGGCCTCGGGGCCGGCCAGCGGCGGACGGTCGTAGAGCGGCCAGGCCCGCCATTCCGCGCTGCAGGCGATGGCGTCGCGCAGCGGCGCGCAGGCGCCGGCGGTGGCCGCATGCAGGAATTCCACCGGCCAGGGCTGCGACCAGCGCTGTTCCGGCGTGCCGCCAACGCCGGCGAACCGCGCCAGGTCGGCGTCGCCGGCCTCCAGCAGCACCACCATGTTGATCCGTTCGCCGTCGCGCACCGGATACGCCACCGCGTGCAGCCGCGGCCCGAGCCAGACGGTGACGCCGTCGCGCGGCAGGCCGGCGGGCAGGTCCCGCGGCGCCAGCAGCGCGCGGTAGGCGACATGGCCGGTGGCGCGGGGCGGCGTGTCGTCGCCCACCACCTGCGCGCGGGTCCGGCTCCAGAGGCCGTCGGCGCCGACCAGCAGATCGCCCTCCCAGACGGCCGGCCGACCGTCGCCGTCGTCCGTGCTGCCGGTGCGGGCGACCACGGCGGGCCAGGTCCCGGGCGGCGCGGCCGTGTCCCGCAGCGTGGCGGCGGCGAAGGCCCGGTCCATGCGCAGGTCGATGCCGTCGGTGGCGTCGACGGCACGGCGCAGCACCGTGTGCAGGTCGGCGCGGTGGAGGGTCAGGTACGGCGCGCCGTAGCGCGCGAGCGCCCGGCGGCCCAGGGCCAGGCCGCCCAGCGGCGCGCCGGTGGCGGCGCTGCGGATATCGAGCCGCTCGGGGGCGCAGGCCACCGCGGCCAGCGGCTGCTCCAGCCCCCAGCGGTGCAGCACCCGGGTGGCGTTCGGCCCCAGCTGGATGCCGGCGCCGAAGAGCGCGAAGGCCGGCGCCGCCTCCAGCAGGGTGACGGCGCAGCCCGCCCGCGCGCAGGCCAGCGCGGCCGACAGGCCGCCGATGCCCGCCCCCGCCACCACGGCGGCACGGCGGTGGTGGCGCGCCGCCGCGCGGTCGTTCATCCGCGGCGCGGCTGGCGGACCAGCGGCACGGCCACGACCTGGCCGGCCGCGGCAACGGCAGCCTCGCCGGTGCCGGCGCCGGTCCCCGCTGCCGTTCCGCAACCGCCGCAGCCGCTGCAGGATCCGCAGCCGCCCTTGCGCGCCAGGCTCTGCGCCAGCCGGTCGGCCCGCGCTTCGCGCAACCCCAGCCGGCGCGATCCGTGCGCCAGCCGGTCGGCGACGGCGCGGCGCCAGCGGGCCGGCATCCACTGCATCGCCAGGTAGAACGCGGCCGCCGCCACGGCGACGACGACCACGATGGTTTGCCACAGATCGGTCATCTCAGCCTCCCGTCAATGCCAGGGTGACCCGGTAGGTGACGAAGCTCGCCAGGTAGGCCAACCCGAACAGGTAGGCGGCCATAATGGCGGCGTAGCGCCAGGAATTGGTCTCGCGCTTGACGGTCGCCAGCGTCGGCAGGCACTGCGGCGCGAACACGAACCAGGCCAGCAGCGACAGCGCGGTCGCCAGCGACCAGGTCTGCGCGATCATCGGCGCGAGCTGGCCGGCCACCTCGTCGCCGGTGGCCGACATCGCGTAGACGGTGCCGAGCGCGCCGACCGCGACCTCGCGCGCCGCCAGGCCCGGCACCAGCGCGATCGAGATCTGCCAGTTGAAGCCGATCGGCGCGAAGACCACCTCCAGCGCGCGGCCGATCATGCCGGCCAGGCTGTACTGGATCGCGGGGCCGGTGGCGTCCGCGGGCGGCGACGGGAAGGTCGCCAGCACCCACAGCATCACCGTCAGCGCCAGGATGATGGTGCCCACCCGCCGCAGGAAGATGCGTGCCCGCTCGTACAGGCCGAGGGCCAGGTTGCGCGGGTTGGGCCAGCGGTAGGCCGGCATCTCCATCAGCAGCGGCGACTGCACCACGTTGCCGCGCATCCGCTTCATCGTCCAGGCCACGCCCATGGCGCCGACGATGCCGCAGACGTACAGGCCGAACAGCACCAGGCCCTGCATGTTGAACACGCCCGCCACGGTGCGCGCCGGAATGAAGGCGCCGATCAGCAGCGCGTAGACCGGCAGCCGGGCCGAGCAGGTCATCAGCGGCGCGATCATGATCGTCACCAGCCGGTCGCGCCAGCTGGTGATGGTGCGGGTGGCCATCACGCCCGGGATGGCGCAGGCGAAGCTCGACAGCAGCGGGATGAACGAGCGCCCCGACAGGCCCACGGCGCCCATCATCCGGTCGAGCAGGAAGGCCGCGCGCGGCAGGTAGCCCGAATCCTCCAGCGCCAGGATGAACAGGAACAGGATCATGATCTGCGGCAGGAAGACGAAGACGCCGCCCACGCCCGCCACGATGCCATCGACCAGCAGGCTGCGCAGGATGCCGTCGGGCATGTGCGCGGCGACGAAGGCGCCGGACCATTCGGTCGCGCCCTCGATCAGGCCCATCGGCACCTCGGCCCAGCTGAAGACCGCCTGGAACATCAGGAACAGCAGCGTCGCCAGCACCACCATGCCCCAGACCGGATGCAGCACGATGCGGTCGAGCGCGTCGTCGCGGTGGGTCGCGGCATCGTCCCCGGTCGCCTCGGCCCCTGCGGCGGCCAGGATGCGGCGCACCTCCTTCTGGTTGCCGAGCACCTGCTCGAGCGAGGCGTCGGTCGCGGCGTGCATCGCCGCGTCGGTGCGCGCCGTCGCCGGCGCGGCGGGCAGCACGTAGGCGTCCAGCGCGTCCACCAGCGCCTGCGCGCCGTCGCCGCGCACGCCGACGGTCTCGATGACCGGAATGCCGAGCTCGCGGCGCAGCGCGGGCAGGTCGATGGCGATGCCGCGCCGGCGCGCGACGTCGCTCATGTTGAGCGCCATCACCATCGGCAGGCCGAGGTGGCGCGCCTCCAGCACCAGCCGCAGGTTCAGCCGGAGGTTGGTCGCATCGGTCACGCAGACCAGCAGGTCGGGCACCGGCTCGCCGCGGCGGCGTCCGGTCACGATGTCGCGGGTGACCGCCTCGTCGGCGCTGAGCGCGTGCAGGCTGTAGGCGCCGGGCAGGTCCAGCACCTGGATGTTGCGGCCCGAGGCGGTGCGCAGGCTGCCGATCTTGCGCTCGACGGTCACGCCGGCGTAGTTGGCCACCTTCTGGCGGCTGCCGGTCAGCAGGTTGAAGAGCGCGGTCTTGCCGCAGTTCGGATTGCCGAGCAGGGCCACGCGCAGGGCCGCGCCGGGCGCGATGGCGGAAGCGGCAGCGCTCATGGCGTGCCTCCGTTGGGCCGTACCTGCACCAGGGCCGCCTCATGGCTGCGCAGCGCGAAGGTGCTGCGCCCGACGCGCACCGCCAGCGGCTCCCGCCCCAGGAAACCATGCGCCACGATCCGCACCTGCTCGCCCGGGACGAAGCCGATCTCGGACATCCGCAGCACCAGGCTGCGGTCGTGGTCATCGGCGGGCTGGGCCACCGCTACGATGGTGGCGGCGGTGTTGCGCGGCAACCGGTCCAGGGAGATGGACGGTGCGGCGCCTGCGGAGGGCAGGAGGGTCATGGAAATCGTGATGCGAAAGGGCGCCAAGCGCGGGCGGCCCGGGAGCCGCAATCGCGCGCGAAAGGAGAATTATTCTCGAAAAACGCCCTGCCCGGCTATCCCGCGCCGCTTTGCCGCCCCGCCCGTCCGGATACTGCCGCGGCATCCGGACGGCACGGTGGTCAGGCCGCCGAAAGCAGCTGACGCAGCACGTACGGCAGGATGCCGCCGTGCCGGTAGTACTCCACCTCGACCGGCGTGTCGATGCGCAGCACGGTGGTGATCTCCTGGCGGCTGCCGTCGGCGCGGGTGATGACCACGGTGGCATCGCTCTGCGGCTTGAGTTCCGCATGCGGGATCACGTCGATCGTCTCGCTGCCGTCGAGCCCCAGGTCTTCCCAGGACTGGCCGCCCTTGAACTGCAGCGGCAGCACGCCCATGCCCACCAAGTTGGACCGGTGGATGCGCTCGAAGCTGCGCGCCACCACCGCCTTGATGCCCAGCAGCTGGGTGCCCTTGGCGGCCCAGTCGCGCGACGAGCCGGTGCCGTATTCCTCGCCGGCCAGCACCACCGTCGGCGTGCCCGCCGCCATGTAGGCCATGGCGGCATCGAAGATCGGCAGCCGTTCGCCGTGCGAGGCGCCTTCGCCCTGGTAGATGGTCAGGCCGCCCTCGACCCGCGAGCCGTCCTCGCGCGGCGGGATCATCAGGTTCTTGATCCGCACGTTGGCGAAGGTGCCGCGCATCATCACGTCGTGGTTGCCGCGCCGCGCGCCGTAGCTGTTGAAATCGGCCTTGGACACGCCGTTGGCCAGCAGCCACTGGCCGGCGGGCGAGGATTCCTTGATCGAGCCGGCGGGCGAGATGTGGTCGGTGGTGATCGAATCGCCGAAGAGCGCCATGATCTTCGCTCCCTCGACCTTCACCGCCGCCGGCGCGCTGCCGTCGTTGGCCGCGGTCTGCAGCTGGAAGTCCGCGAAGAACGGCGGCTCGGCGATATAGGTGCTGGCGGGCCAGTTGTAGGTCTCGCCGGTCACGCCGTGGATCTTCTCCCACAGTTCGCCCGGCTCGCTGCGCACCTTGGCGTAGTTCGCCCGGAAGGCCTCGCCGTTCATCGCGTAGTGCATCAGGGCGTGGATCTCGTCGCTCGTCGGCCAGACATCGCGCAGGTAGACCTCCTTGCCGTCCGTGCCGCGTCCCAGCGGCTCGGTGGTCAGGTCGCGCAGCACCGTACCGGCGATGGCGTAGGCCACCACCAGCGGCGGGCTGGCCAGGAAGTTGGCCTTGAGGTTCGGGTGGATGCGCGCCTCGAAGTTGCGGTTGCCGCTGAGCACCGCGGCGCAGACCAGGTCGTTGCTGGTGATCGCGTCGTTGATCTCGGGGGTCAGGTCGCCGGCGTTGCCGATGCAGGTGGTGCAGCCGTAGCCCGCCAGCGCGAAGCCGAGCTTGTCCAGGTAGGGCATCAGGCCGGTCTCGGTCAGGTACTCGGTCACGATGCGCGAGCCGGGCGCGAGCGAGGTCTTGATGTGCGGCTCCACCGTCAGGCCGGCCTCCACCGCCTTCTTCGCCAGCAGCCCGGCCGCCAGCAGCACGCTCGGGTTGGAGGTGTTGGTGCAGCTGGTGATGGCGGCGATCAGCACGTCGCCGTTGCCGATGCGGGTGTCCTCCGAGGCCGGGGCGGGGTGCTTCTCCTCCTCGGCCGCTGCGGTCGCGACGGCCGATGTCAGCGTCGGCTTGTTCGCCTCCATCTCCATCACGTGGCGTTCGGCGCCGGGCTTGACCGGCGGCGTCTCGCGCACCGCGCTGCTGTCGTGGTAGAGCGCGAAACGCTCCTGCAGGCGCTCGGCCGCCTGGTTGAAGCCGTTCTCCGCCGGCGGCTTGCTGAACAGGCTGCCGAACTGGCGCGACACCTCGCCCAGCTCGATGCGGTCCTGCGGGCGCTTCGGGCCGGCCAGGCTGGGGGTGACCTCGCCCAGGTCGAGCGTCACCACCTGCGAATAGTCGATGTCGCCGCTCGCCGGCACGCCGAAGAGTTCCTGCGCCCGGAAATACGCTTCGAAGGCCTCGATCTCCGCCTCGGTGCGGCCGGTGCCGCGGAAATACTCGATGGTCTTCTCGTCCACCGGGAAGAAGCCCATCGTGGCGCCGTACTCGGGCGCCATGTTGCCGATGGTGGCCCGGTCGGGCAGCGCCAGCGTGCGGGTGCCCTCGCCGAAGAACTCGACGAACTTGCCCACCACCTTGTGCTTGCGCAGGATCTCGGTGACCCGCAGCACGAGGTCGGTGGCGGTCACGCCCTCGCGCAGCACGCCGGTCATCTCGAAGCCGACCACGTCGGGCGTCAGGAAATACACCGGCTGGCCCAGCATGGCCGCCTCGGCCTCGATGCCGCCCACGCCCCAGCCGACCACGCCGATGCCGTTGATCATGGTGGTGTGGCTGTCGGTCCCCACCAGCGAATCCGGGTAGTAGACGCCTTCCTTGTTCTTGTGGACGCCGCGTGCGAGATATTCCAGGTTGACCTGGTGCACGATGCCGAAGCCCGGCGGCACCACGCCGAAGGTATCGAAGGCCTGCATGCCCCATTTCATGAACTCGTAGCGCTCGCGATTGCGCTGGAACTCGAGCTTCATATTGAGGTCGAGCGCGTTCTTCTGGCCGAAATAATCGATCATGATCGAGTGGTCGACCACCAGGTCCACCGGCACCAGCGGCTCGATGCGGCGCGGTTCCTTGCCTATTTTCTGTGCAATGCTGCGCATGGCGGCCAAATCGGCCAGCAGCGGCACGCCGGTGAAATCCTGCAATACCACGCGGGCCACGACGAAGGGGATTTCCGCGCTGCGTTCCGCATTGGGGGACCAATGGGCCAGCTGCTCCACATGCTCCGGCGTGATTTTCAGGCCGTCGCAGTTACGCACCACCGATTCCAGCACGATGCGCACCGATACCGGCAGGCGCGATATGCTGGGATACTGCCGCGCCAGCAATGGCAGGGAGAACAGTTCGCCGGTGGTTCCTGACGCGGTCGAAAATTGCGTCCGGACCGATTGAAATGCGTGGGAATCGTGAGTGGGCATGTTGGTTCCTCGAAAACCTCTGAAAATTCCGGCAGGCATGCGTCCGGAAGCGGAGATTATTTTGCGCCTGCCGACCGGTCCCTGTGTGACGGCATGCAAGAAAGCTGCCGCGCCGGGCAGAAACAGCCCTCACGGCCGTGCGCCTCCGTGGAAGCGGCCCGTCCCGCCGTCGCCCGGGAGGGCACGGATGGCGGAACGGTCGGCTCAGGCATGAAAAAATCCGGCAAGCCTGGAAAGGCTCGCCGGATTTTCCGGGGATCGCGCGCCGAGGATCAGTCGATGGCGAACGGGGTGCGGTCTTCGACGCCTTGGATCCATTTTGGCGCCTTGCCGCGGCCGGTCCAGGTGGCGCCGGTGGCGGGGTCGCGGTATTTGGCGGCGACCTTGCTGCCGCGGGATGCCGAAGTGGCGCGGGTGCGCGACGGCGGGAAAATCTCTTCGGCGCTCAGGCCGAATTCCTGAATAAGCGCCTGAATGCGCTCGACCGCCTCGGACGTCTCGCGCTTGCGCGCGTCGTTGATTTGGGCTTCGAGGGCTTCGCGCTGCTGGAGGAGTTCTTTATAGGTAGTGCTCATGGCCGTTGAATATTCCGATGATGCTCAATGGATGTCGTTAAGTAGAAGCCTCGCGCCATTGAAACACGGGCATGGCGCGCATGGTAGCACAACATAATAAATCTATAGCAAAAGATAATGCGCCCCATGCATTTGGAAACAAGCTGCATTCCCGCTCGGCGGAACTGCGCGGCCGCGCGCTCCGTCCGCGCGAGATAAAACCGACCGGGGACCGCGCGGGAATTGCGCGCACAATCGGTCCATGGCCCTTTATTGCATCGGCGATATCCAGGGATGCGACAGCGCCCTCGGACGCCTCCTGGAACGGATCGATTTCTCCCCCAGCCGCGACCGGCTCTTCATTCTGGGCGATCTGGTCAACCGCGGACCCGAATCGTTGCAGGTGCTGCGCCGCCTGCGACGGCTCGGCGATGCGGCGCGCTGCATCCTCGGCAACCACGACCTGCACCTGCTGGCGGTGTCGCGCGGCCATCGCGCCCCGCACCGCAACGACACGCTCGACGCGGTGCTGGCCGCGCCGGACCGCGCCGAACTGCTGGACTGGCTGCGCCACCGCCCCCTCGCCATGGAAACCACGGTGGGCGGCGAGACCGTCCTCATGGTGCATGCCGGCGTACTGCCCGGCTGGACGGCCGCGCGAACGATGGCGCTGGCATCCGAAGTGGAGGCGGTATTGCGGGACGACGCGGCGGTGGACGACTTCCTGCGCGACATGTACGGCAACCGGCCGGCCGCCTGGTGCGGCGGCCTGCAGGGCATGCCGCGGCTGCGCGTCATCGTCAACGCCCTGACGCGGCTGCGCTTCTGCAGCGCCAAGGGCGTCATGGATTTCGAGGCCAAGGAAGGCGCGGCCTCGGCGCCGGCCGGCTTCATGCCGTGGTTCGAGGTGCCGGGCCGCCGCACCGCGGAGGTGACGGTGGCTTTCGGCCACTGGTCGACGCTGGGATGGATCGACCGGCCCGGGGTGCTGTCGCTCGATACCGGATGCGTCTGGGGCGGCTGCCTCACCGCCGTGCGCATCGACGGCGAGCCGGCCCTCCGCCGGCAGCCGCTGCAGGTGCACTGCGCGCAAAGCCAGGTGCCGGGGCTGCCCCCCGGCTGAAGCCGAGGAGTCGATGCCG
>JAKOND010000059.1 GCA_022702125.1 Burkholderiaceae bacterium | reverse complement strand
GGCAGGTCCAGGCGGGTCTTGACGGGACTGCCTAGGCGTTCGAAGAAATCGTCCTGCGGCCGGCGGCGCACCACCCAGTCGGACCCCGACACCAGCAACTGCACCGGCTGGGTGATCGCCTGGGCGTCGGCCACCACCCGGTCAGCCGCCTCGTACAAGCCCAGCAGCACGTTGGAGGCGATCGGCCGGGCGATGAGCGGATCGGTGCCATAGCTGGCAATGCGGTCCCGGTCATGCGTCAGGAACCGCGGCTTGACGTAGCTGTTGACGAAGAAATTCCCGCGCAGCCGCTGCAGCAGCGCAATACCTTGGCGGGCGAAGGGGACGTAGAGCTTGATGCTGAAAGCGGGGGAGGCCAGCGTCAACCCGCGCACCCGGGGCGCGTAGTCATGGGCCCAGGTGGCGGCCAGCACGGCACCCACGCTCTGGGCCACCACATGCAGGTCGTCCGATGCCACGCCGTGCGCCGTCCCGAGGTGATCGACGAAGGTCTGCAGGTCGCGCACCGAGGTCGCAAAACTCGGGCTGAACCCCCGCGCGCCCGGCGAGCGGCCGTGGCCGCGCGCGTCCCAAGCGAAGAAGTCGAACTCCGGAAGATCCAGTTCGTCCACCAGGTGCGCCATGCGGCCCGAATGTTCGTGGCCGCGGTGTAGCAGCACGATGGCGCCGCGCCGGCGGTCGCCGATCGCCGGCCAGTGGCGGTAGAACAGCGCGTGGCCGTCGTGGGTGGGGAAGGTCGCCTCCAGGGCAGCGCGTGCGGTGGCGGTCATCGGGCGTCCGGCTGTCGGGGTGCGGGAGAAGCGGAGGGAGCGGGTCCGGCTCCGGCGGGAGCGGCAGGCGATGCGGCGGTGGAGCCGGCCGGCACCGCGTCCGCCCGGGCCTCGGCCAGCGCGCCGCGGACCCGGCGGACCACGGTCCAGGCCACGCCCGCCGCCAGCAGCGGCATGAGCCAGGCGGCGGCCGGCGGCAGATGCTCGCTGAGCGCCACCCACAGACCCAGCGCGCCGAAGACGAAGGCCCGGTCGCTCTTGCCGAGCGGGCCGTCGTAGCGGCGCGAGGCGCCGACCGTCGGCCCCAGCGCCCCTGCGAACTCCGAGAGCCCCGCCAGCACGATCACCGTGCCGACCCAGAAACCCGAGAACGGCGCGACAAGCGCGAAGGGCAGGTACAGCGCCGCATCGGAGACCACGTCGGTGAGCTCGTTGAGGAAGCCGCCAAGGGCGCTGCGCTGCCCGTGCTCCCGGGCCAGCATGCCGTCGACCGCGTTGAAAGCCATGCGCACCAGCATCCAGGCCGGCACCAGGGCGAAGGCCATGGCCGGCGGCTCCGCGAAGAAGAGCCACAGCCCGAGCGCCACCGAGACGAGGCAGGCCGCTACCGTCACCTGGTTGGCAGTGGCGCCGGCGCGGTGCATGCCCCGGACCATGGGCCGAAGCAGGTTCTGGAAAAGCGGCTTCAGCGTATAAATGGACATGGGTATTTTTTCTTAGGATGGTCTGCGCGGATCGGTTCGACATTGGCCTGCAGCGCACCGGCGTCGCGAAGTGACCCGATGAGGCAACGGGCGCGGATTCGCACCGCCCGATGGCCCACGACGCTCTCGCGCAAGGCCATGGGCCGTCCCGCGGACGCACTTCGCACTTATACCCCAGCTACCAGCCGATGGCGCGACCATCCGCAAGTTGCACAGCGCGCGCAGCGTCCCGGGCTGCCCGGTATTCTTCTTCAGTCCCCATACGCGCACCCTGGCATGCCCGAACCGGCGCTCGATGACCCGGAGCGGGTGCTCCACGTCGCTGCCGCCAGCATCACCGGTCGACGAACCGTGAACCGACGACGGCGGCAGCCCGTGACTGGTAGCCACTACCGATCTGCGGTTCTTGACTCGATGCTGGTCCTTATCGGAATGGTTTAGGCTAAATCCGAGTGCAAGGATAAAGAGGATCTGCCCTGATGCGGACGATATTTTCACTGAGAAACCCAGTTCTTCTAATCAGTGAGATTGCATCAGAAGCCGGCAGAAACGAGCAGCGAGGCTATATGTCAATGCTTGCGAGCGCGATACCAGGAATATGAAACCCAAGTGCTCAAACTGCCACCGTGGCGACGTTGCCCAGCCGCGCAGTGCTGTCCGAGATCGTGGCCTTCTCGCGCAGGGCAGCAGTGCGCTGCCGTTGTCCTAGGTAGAAACGATCTGGTCGGACTCCCCCGTGCTGCGCGAGCGGATGAAGTCCACAAAGGCACGCAGTGGCGCCGGCACCAGCCTGCGGCCGGGGTAATAGAGGAACGGTCCCGAGAACTGCGGCCACCAGTCGGCCAACACCGGCTCCAATGCGCCACTCTGCAAATGGGGACGCAGCCAGTCCTCGAACATGTAGACCACGCCCGCGCCCCCGATGGCTGCATCCACCGCCAGATCGGCAGCGGCGCCCAGCCGCACCACCATGCGGGCTACCGGATCCACTCTCACCGACTCGGTGCCGCGCTCGAAATCCCAGGGAGGCACGGTGCCGCTGGCGAAGCGTCCCCGCAAGCAGGCGTGGGCCAGCAGTTCGCGGGGATGCTCCGGACGTCCGCAGCGGTTCAGGTAGTCGGGCGAGGCGGCCGCTGCGAAGCGCTGGATGCGCGGACCGATGGGAACGGCCACCATATCCTGTTCCAGCCGCTCGTCGTAGCGAATGCCCGCGTCGCACCCGCTGGCCAGCAGGTCCACGAAGCCGTCCTCGGCGAGGACGTCGAGCTGAATGTCGGGATAGGCCTGCAGGAACTCCGGCACCAGGGCCGGCAGCACCAGCCGCGAGGCACTCACGGGAACATTCAGCCGCAAGGTACCCGCGGGCCGGTCGCGGAAAACGTTGACGACATCCAGCGCATCCTCGACTTCGATCAGCGCCGGGCCCAACCGTTCCAGCAACCGTTGGCCCGCCTGCGTCGGCACCACGCTGCGGGTGGTCCGATTCAACAAGCGCACGCCGAGCTGCTCCTCCAACCGGCGCACGGCCAGGCTGATTCCCGAGGCGCTGCCACCGCTGGCGCGCGCGCCTTCACGGAAGCCCTGATGGCGGGCTACGGCGAGGAAGGCATGGAGATCGCTCAGATCACATTTCATCGTGCTGAATTCTGCACGGCCCGTGCAGATTGTCCTAGCTTGTTGCCCAATAGAAGGCTGGGTAGATTCAGCGCACCCCTCCACCTGCAGTTATGACATGACCGACAGCACCCACGATTCCGCCGCCACCGGCACCACTTTCATCCTGGGCCACCGTCCCGTGCACCGCTTGGGCTACGGCGCCATGCAGCTGGCCGGCAAGGGCGTGTTCGGACCGCCGCGCGACCGCGATGCCGCGCTGGCAGTCTTGCGGGCTGCGGTCGAGGCGGGTGTGGATCACATCGACACCAGCGACTTCTACGGACCGCACATCACCAACCAGTTGATCCGCGAGGCGCTGCACCCCTACCGCGATGACTTGGTCATCGTGACCAAGGTGGGCGCATCGCGCGGCGCCGATGCCTCGTGGAACCCAGCGCTTTCCGCAGAACAGCTGCGCCGGGCGGTGCATGACAACCTGCGCAACCTCGGCCTGGAACGGTTGGAAGTGGTGAATCTGCGGGCCATGTTCGATGTGCATGGACCCGCCGAAGGTTCGCTGGAAGCGCCGCTCACCGCCCTGGCGGAGCTGCAGCAGCAGGGGCTGGTGCGGCACATCGGCCTGAGCAACGTGACGGCCCGACAGATCGCAGACGGGCAGCGCATCTGCCGTATCGCCTGCGTGCAGAACCAATACAACCTCGCCCACCGCAGCGACGATGACCTGATCGATGAACTGGCGCGCCAAGGTTTGCCCTTTGTGCCATTTTTCCCGCTGGGCGGCTTCTCCCCGCTGCAGTCAGCCCAGTTGTCGGAAGTAGCGCGTCAATTGGATGCGACGCCGCTGCAGGTGGCATTGGCCTGGCTGCTACGCCGCTCGCCCAACATCCTGCTGATTCCGGGGACCTCGTCGGTGGAACACCTGCAAGAGAACATGGCCGCCGGCCGTCTGCACCTTCCGCAGGCCGCGATGGATACGCTGGAACAGGTCGGTTCAGGCCGCTGAGGCCCGCCCTGCCGCAACTGCGGATCTGTGGGCGATGGCCCTAGGCTTGACGGGCGGCAAATGTTCCCGTGAGCCACGCGATGCAACGACCGGTTGTTTGTGGGCAACGCCGATGGCTGGCCGACGCGCTCGGGCAGTCACGGGCCTCGTTCGATCAGCCAAGCTGGATGGGGACGATCCATAGGCCTGCCTGAAGCATGCGTTCAGTCGCAACGTGCTTGTCCGGTGCCCGCTTCCTGGTCGGTTGCAAGCATTTGAGGACATCTGGCGAACGGCAGCGACCGGTCGGAGCGGGGTGAAAACACACTGCCGTGCCTGAATTTGGGCATATCGAAAAAATCCGACCTCTCGGATCGGGCTACAGCGCACGATCGTGAAGTCGCCAAGGGGTAGGGCACTCCCAGAAATATTGGGTTGAGCGTTTTCACACGGCCTCGGCCATTAGCGGTCGTTCAGTCAAGCTTGTGTCATGCGTCACTACACAGCTTGAGAAATCACACGGGGGGGTTAACAAAGAGAAGTTTTTTCATTCTTCCTCGTAAGCAACTCAATCCTGTTCAGGACCTGTCGAAATCTTCCTACCAAGGAGACTTCTATGCAGTTTGCGAACTTGAGAATCGGATCGAAGCTCGGAGTGTGCTTTGCAGCGCTTACCGCAATCACCGTGCTGTTAGGAGGTCTCGCATACGGCGAGATGTCGAAGATCTATGGCCAGGGCGAGGAGATCGCCACCAACTGGATGCCCAGTGTTCGGGCAGCTGCAGAGCTACGCATTGCTGCCAACCAGATGCGTCGGGTCGAAGCAGAGATCTTCCTGCCAGCAGCGTCCGCCGGACGGTCGGCCAAGCAAGCAAACCTGCAGGAGCGCGTCAAGCGACTCGAGGCGGTCGAAAAGATCTACGCCCCACTGGTGACCGAAGGCGACGAGCGGCGTCTGTACGAAGAGTTCCGTGCGCTTCGTGACCAGCACCTGCAAAACCAGGCCCGCATGCTCAAGACGCTCGACGATGCTTCGGTGACTGCTGCTCAACGCGTTGAGACCTTCATGGGAGAGTCTGAGAGGGCATTCATGGCTATGACCGAGAAGATCGGGGCGATTAGCGACTTCAACAATTCCCACGCCGAACTGGCGTACCGGGAGTCCCAAGCCCATTTCAGCCGAGCCAAGTTTGAGCTGATCGCCGCCGTGCTGGTGGCGAGCTTCGCGGCTGCAGCCCTCGGCTTCTGGATCACGCGACGCATCACGCAACCCCTGCATCAGGCAGTCCAGGCGATGGACGGCATTGCGGCAGGTGATCTCTCGGTCGCGGTGGCCGCAGGCAGCGGTGACGAGACCGGTCAGTTGTTGCGGGGGCTGGAGATTATGCGCAAACGGCTGGGCGCGATCGTGGCCGGAGTGCGCAGCAACGCCGAGAGCGTGGCCACGGCCAGCGCGCAGATCGCCCAGGGCAATAACGACCTGTCGGCGCGCACCGAGCAGCAGGCCTCGGCCCTGCAGCAGACCGCCGCCTCGATGGAGGAGCTCAGCTCCACCGTGCGCCAGAACGCCGACAACGCCCAGCAGGCCAACCAACTGGCGAGCACTGCGTCGACCGTCGCTGCGCAAGGCGGTGAGGTCGTCGGTCAAGTCGT
>JAKOND010000029.1 GCA_022702125.1 Burkholderiaceae bacterium | reverse complement strand
CCGAGAACGCGCAGGTGTAGGCGAACAGGTTCAGCACCCGCACCCTCGACATGGCGCTGGCGCGGCCCGCCACATACGTGCGTACCCAGCGGCGACCCTCGGCCATGTCCAGGAACAGCCCATGGTTCTGGCCGCGCCCCACATGGACGCGGTAGCGCGCGCCGTCTTCGGTGACCCAGTGCGGATCGGGTACGGTTCCGGCCATCGGCCGCGTGCTGCTTTGGCCTTCATGCCGGCACTGGAACACCCAGTTCAACGCCTGGCCCGGCGCCAATTGTTCCCAGCGCCGCTCCAACGCCGTGCCGATCGCGGCCAACCGGTCCTCGTCGACCGGCTGGAAGCTGGTCAGGACCCAGACCGGCGGAAAGAAATCCAGCGACAGATGGGCACAACCGGGATGAAGTCCGCCGCGGCCGTGGAAGATGCGCTGCGCGTCCGCGGGGAGGGACATCGAGGCGATGGCGTCTAGCAAGGGCTGCATGCGAGCGGATCGTGAGCGGAAATGAACAGGCTGTCGATTCTGTCGTATCGGCGTTCGGGCCCATTGACGACGTGCTTCCCCGGAATGTCTTTGGCGCCGTGCGCGAACGTCCTCCGCGCGGCCGCCGTCGCACCGTACGCTTTCGATCCGCCCAAGGCACGGCTTGGAGCGCTTGAGGACCCGCGCTCCTTGGATCCCGCGCAGAACACCCAGCGGCTCGATGCGCTCGAATCACGCTCGGCTGATGTCGACAAGCCCATGGCCGATTTTTAGGACGCGCCCGGGATACGCGGCATCCAATGACCCTCTCCCTTCCAGCCGTACCGGCGTAATGGCAGCGAAGTCCGTCGACTTGGAGAATGACGGACAGGAGAAAGAGCAGATACACCGAGGAGCAGACCGTCGGTTTCATCAAGCAGGCCGGGGCCGGTTCGGCCGTCAAGGATCTATGCCGCAAAGGCGGTTTCAGCGACGCGACCTTCTACCGATGGCGCGCCAGGTATGGCGGCATGGACGTGCCCGACGAGCGACGGCCGCGTGGACTCGAGGCCCGATCGGCCATCACGCTCTGGCGCCTGGACTGCAACGAGATCCGCCCGCACGGCGGCTGCGGGCGAATGCCACCGGCCGAGTTCGCCGAGTTGCATCGCCAGCGCGCTGGCGATGCAACTCGAACCAGCTCAACCACCATCGGGATCAATTGGTCTTGCAACCCCGGACCTCCTCGTCATGAATGGCACGGCGGAAGGGGCAAGCCAATTGGGCGGGGCGCAAAGGTGTGGCACCGCGTTTCTGACGATCAACTCGTCGGGCCCGCGGATCCTGGAGCGCGGAGCCCGCTCCGGGACCGCGGACGGGGTTCGTACCGGAGCGGGCCTACCGTTCACCTACCGGTCTGCAGGCGCTCCATCGCCGAGGCGTTGTACCGATCACCCGCGGCCGCACCGAGCGGGAAGATGCCTTCCAGCTCTTCCCACACCGCACCGGGCACCTGCAGCGAAGTCCCGGCATCGGCATCGTCCACGTGGGCCGGCTCGGTGGCGCCGACGACCGGGGTCGCTTTACCGTGCCGCCGGCACCAGGCCAATGCCAGCTGCGCCGCCGTGACGCCCATCCTGGCGGCCATCGCCTGCAAGGCATCCACCAGTTCGATGTTCCGCAGGAAGTTCTCCCCTTGGAACCTCGGCATGTCACGGCGCTGGTCACCCGGCGCGAAATCCTCGGGCCTGCGGACCTGGCCGCTCAGGAATCCCCGCCCCAAGGATGCGTAGCCGAAGAACGCCGCACCCTCTTCCTGCAGGAAGTCGAGCATCCCCTCCTCCGGATCGCGGCTCCACAGCGAGTACTCCGATTGCACCGCGGCGACCGGATGGATGGCCGCTGCCTTGCGGAAGCTCACAGGACCCACTTCGCAGAGGCCCAGGGAGCGCACCTTGCCTTTCTCCACGAGCCGTGCCATGGCGCCGTAACTGTCTTCCACCGGCACGTTCGGATCGACCCGGTGCAGGTAATAGAGGTCGATACAGTCCACCCCGAGGCGTCGCAGACTTGCATCGCACGCGGGTTCCACGCGCTCCGGCCGAGCGTCCAATCCCCGTTGATCGGCGTTGGCGCCGAAGGTATATCCGAACTTGGTGCACAACGCGACCCGACCGCGTTTTCCTTGGATGCATCTACCGACGAGTTCCTCGTTGGCTCCGTCCGCGTACAGGTCCGCCGTGTCGATGTAGCGACCTCCCAAATCCAGAAAACGGGAAACCGTTCCGGTGATTTTGTCGAGATCGACCGGGCCGTAATAGCCGGTGAACGCCATGGTGCCGAGGACATACGGCGTCGGCGCTAGGCGAGCGGGTTGGTTCGATTCCATGCGCTTAATCGATGGTGAGGTTGCTGGCACGCACGACCTTGCGGAACGCGGTGATTTCTTCGCTGATCTGCTCGGCAAAACGCTGGGGGTTGCTGTCTTTCACCGGCTCCAGGCCAGCGTTCTCGAGCTTTTCCTGGTAGTCGGTCGAATTCACGGCCTTGGAGATTTCCGTGTACAGGCGATCGACGATCCCCGAAGGCGTGCCGGCAGGCGCCAACAGCCCGTACCAGGAATCCAGCCTGAAGTCCTCGACGCCGCCTTCGAGGAAGGTGGGCACCTGGGGAAGCAACTTGCTCCGCCGAGGTGCCGCCACCGCGATCGCGCGCAACTGCCCTCCCTGGAGCTGGGGCAGGACCGATCCCAATGTCGCGAAGTAGAGATCCACCTGGCCGCCGAGCAGGTCCGCGACGGCCGGGGCGGCTCCCTTGTACGGGATGTGCAGCATCGAGGTGCCGGTGAGTTGCTTGAACATCTCGGCCGACAGGTGCGGCGTTCCGCCGCTGCCGGCGCTCGCGTAGCTGTACTTGCCCGGCTTGGCGCGCACCAGGGCGATGAACTCAGGCAGTGTTTTCGCCGGGAACCTGGGATTCACCACCAGGACCGTCGGCGCCACCGCGACCTCTGTGATCGGTGCAAACCCCTTCTCGCTGTCGAACTTCAGATTCTTGTAGAGGACCGCGTTGATGGTGTGGTTGGTGGCGGCCATGAGGATCGTGTAGCCGTCCGGCTTCGCGCGAGCCACCGCCTCGGCCGCGATCGTGGCGTTGGCGCCCGGACGGTTGTCCACGATCACCGGCTGGCCCATCGAGCGGGCCAGCTTGTCGGCGATGACGCGCGCGGCGACGTCCGTCGGTCCTCCCGCGGGGAATCCGACGACCATGCGGATGGGTTGGCCGGGGTATCCCGGGTCCTGCGCACGGACCGGGGCGGCCGCTGCCAGCAGCAGCGGAAGCGTGAGCAAGCCGAGGCGCCTGCGGGTTGGGAAGGTGATCAATCCAGTCTCCAGATGACAAGTTGGTGACGCAATAATAGAATGACGTTCTATCAGACGCAACGGTCAATTTCCTCAACCGGCCTATCCGCGCCCATCGAAGGTCCTATGCAACACCGTGAATTACTCCGTTTCCAGCACTTCATCGACGGTGCGGACCATCCGCCGGCATCGGGCGAATACTTCGAGACGCAGAGCCCCTATTCGGGCGAGAGCTGGGGCCTGGTCGCGCGCGGCGACGCATCCGATGCGGACGCGGCCGTGGGAGCGGCTCGCCGTGCGTTCGAGTCGGGCGCCTGGAGCCGAATGACGGCGACCGAGCGGGGCGGGCTGCTGTTCAAGCTCGCCGAACTCCTGCGCCGCAACGCGGCGAAGCTGGCGGCCATCGAGATGCGCGACAACGGCAAGCTCGCCGGCGAGGTCACCTCGCAAGTCCGCTACGTCGCGGAGTATTTCCAGTACTACGCGGGCCTCGCGGACAAGGTGCAGAGCCATGTCATCCCTACCGACAAGAAAGGGGTGACCTGCTTCACCCGGTACGAGGCCAAGGGCGTCGTGGTCATCATCACGCCCTGGAATTCGCCGTTGACGCTGACCAGCTGGAAGCTGGCGCCCGCGCTCGCCGCAGGCTGCACCGTAGTCATCAAGCCGTCGGAGTACACCTCCCCGTCGGCGGTGGTGTTCGCCCAGCTGTTCAAGGAGGCCGGCTTCCCGGACGGTGTGGTCAATGTGGTCACCGGCTTCGGGAACGAAGTGGGAGGCGCGTTGGTCGAGCATCCCGATGTCGCGCACGTGGGCTTCACCGGCGGCGAGGCCGCGGGCACCGCGATCTACCAGATGGCGGCCAAGGGACTCAAGACGGTCACCCTCGAATTGGGCGGCAAGTCCCCGAACATCGTTTTCGACGATGCCGACCTGGACCAGGCGGTGAAGGGCGTGGTCGCCGGCATCTTCGCCGCCGCCGGCCAGACCTGCATCGCGGGTTCGAGACTGCTGGTCCAGCGTTCGATCCACGACGAATTCGTCGAGCGGCTCGTCGCGCTGGTGCGCGGCGCGAAGCTCGGGGACCCGGAAGATCCCGCGACGCGGATCGGACCGATCGCCACGCGTCCCCAATTCGAGAAAATCCTCGCCTACATCGACATCGCCCGCAGCGAAGGAGCGATCTGCGCCTTGGGCGGCAATCCGCGCAAGGACCTGGGCGCGGGATGGTTCGTGGAGCCGACGATCTTCACCGGCGTGCGCAACGACATGCGCATCGCGCAGGAAGAAGTGTTCGGGCCGGTGCTCTCGGTCATTCCGTTCGAGGACGAGGCCGACGCGATCCGGATCGCGAACGATGTGCTGTACGGCCTGGCCGCAGGCGTCTGGACGCGGTCCCTGCACCGCGGCATGCTCATGTCCGAGCGGCTGCGCGCCGGCACGGTCTGGATCAACAACTACCGCCAGACCAGCTTCACCACGCCATTCGGGGGCTACAAGCGCTCGGGGATCGGGCGCGAGTCCGGCACCGACGCCATCCTGGAATACCTGGAAACCAAGAGCGTCTGGATCAGCACCGACCTGGATGTGCCCAATCCGTTCGTCAAGCAGTGAGCGGGGGGCGGCCGCCTAGAATGCGGCGATGACCCTGCTCGCAGACACCACCCATGGCGGATGAATCCGGCGTCGCGTCGGTCGACCGCGCATTTCAGATCCTGGACAGCTTCGGTGCGCACGATTACAGCCTCACCCTGGCGCAACTGGCCGAACGCACCGGGTTGCACAAGAGCACCATCCTGCGGTTGTCGGATTCCCTCCTGCGGGCCGGCTACCTGGCCCGCATCCCGGACGGCAGCTACCAGGTGGGGCCGAAACCGCTGCAGCTGGGCGCGATTTTCCAGCGCCAGTTCCGCACCGTGGAGCACGTGCCGGCGATCCTGCGCCAGATCGTGGCCGATCTGAACGAAAGCGCTTCCTTCTACATCCCGGTCGGGAGCGGACGCGTCTGCCTGCACCGCGTCGATGCGCCGCGCATGATCCGGGATGCGGTGAAGGAAGGGGACTGGCGGCCGCTCGAGAACGGCGCGGCGGGCACCGTCATCCTGGCCTTCCGCGGTTCGAAGAAATCGGGCATGGACAGGGTGCGCAACGAGTTCTGGGCGTCTTCGTTCGGCAACGAGGTCGACCCCGAGCTGGCTGCGGTCTCCGTTCCGACGTTCGGCCCGGGCGGCGCGCTGGTCGGCGCCCTGAGCATTTCCGGACCGCGCAACCGGATCGAGGCGGTCGGCACGTCCGCCATCGTGCCCGTCCTGCTCCACTACGCGAAGACGCTCACCGCCGCTTTCGGCGGCGACATCGCGCAGTCCTTCCCGCAACCTGCGCATTGAAGCGATCGCCGATGGCGGACGGGTCGCGCCGTCCGACCCCTTCAGCGGCTGCCGCACGCCCCGACCCAGAAGAGCTGCGCCGCCCCCACCTCGACCGCGTGGTGGCGTGACAGCGCGATCCCCCCGTCCCGATCGACGCGGAAGACGCTGAAGCCCGCCGATCGCTCCAGCAGCCCCCCCTCGGCGCGCTCCACCGCGCTCGGCTGGCGCATGCCGACCACCAGCGACCGCCCGTCGTCGACCAGGCAGAAACATCGCGCATGCACCCCGGGCAGCGCCACGACCTGCCGGACGCTCGGCGCACCGGTGACGGGATCGATGTCGAACACCACGACGCTGTTCTCTCCTCCGGCGTCGACCAACCTGCCGTCGGCGACATGCCCGGCATGGGACCGGTTGAGGGCGTATCCGCAGCGTCCGTCGGGATGGAGCAGCACCGCCCCGGCGAGTTGCGGGCGGAGGATCCGTTCGGGGCGCTCCAGCATGCACAGCGCGAACGCCGGGCCGGGCTCGATCGCATCCTCGTCGAGCCTGAACATCGCCAACGCGTTCTGGCGTTCCAGCACCGCGTACAGCCAAGCGCCGTTGGGATGGATCGCGCAGTTGCGCGGCCCGAAGCCGAATCCGCCGTGCGGGGCCACGGACCGCACGCACCGCGCCTCCCCCCCCGTCAGCGCCAGCACCCGCAGCGATCCGGGATTCTCCCCGCGCGTCGGCGTCGCGTCGTCGCCCCGGCATACCAGGAGGACCGCGTGCCGCGCAGGCAGCGGCAGCACCTGGTGCGGGAAATGCCCAACCAACGGCTCGCCGTCGAAGGGCCCGAGGGTCCCGCGCACCGCGCCGTCGCGGCCCAGGGGATGGACCGTCAGGGCGGCCGGACGGTTGTAGGCGATCAGCAACCGGTCGGCACCGCGGTCGAGCGCGATGTGGATGGGACGGTGGGGCAATGCGATGCGCGCGCCCTCCTCGCGCATCGCTCCATCGCCGATGGACAGGACGGCGAGGAAATGCCGGTCCCCATCGCGGCCCACCCCGCCGTTGCTGCAGATGCAGTAGAGCATCGTCTCCTCGGGGTCGAGGCACGCGTATTGCACGTCGAGCTGCAAATCGACGGTCTCCAGGGACTCGACTTCCCCGTCGGCGCGCAGGCGGTGGCGCACCAGGCGGCCGCCCACCGCCGCGTAGAAGCGCGTCATGCGCATCCCTCCTCAGTTGAGTTCGATCCTCGCCTCGCGGATGACCTTCTCCCACAGGATCGTTTCCTGGCGCACCGTCGCGCGCAACGATGCGGGATCGGCGAGCGCGAGATCCACGCCCTGCTCGTCGAACCGCTTCAGCAGGCCCGGGTCCTTGGCCGCCGCCTGGAGCGCCGCGAAAAGGGTCCGCACGACGGACGCCGGCGTGCGGGCCGGGGCGAACAGCGCATTCCAGGAGCTGTAACCGAAGCCGGGGACGGTGCGCGAGATCAGCGGCAGTTCCCGAAGGGGTGCCGCCGTGCTGGGCGCGGTCGTTCCGATCGCGCGGATCGCCCCCTTGTGGATCATCGCGGCGAACGAAGGGAAGGTGCCGAAGATCGCCTGCACCTGGCCGGCGACCAGGTCGGTGATGGCCTGGGCGGCCCCCTTGTAGGGCACGTGGGTGACCTGGATGCCTGCGGTGCGCGCGAATAGCTCGGTCCCCAGGTGGGCCAGGCCGCCCACGCCCGCCGACGCGAAGTTGACCGCGCCCGGATAGGCCTTGGCATGGGCGATGAGTTGGGCAACGGTCGAGAAAGGAGCCTTGGCGCTCACCACCAGCACATGGGGCGCCGAGGCGATCATGCCGACCGGCTCGAGCTGGTCGAGGATGTCCACCCGCTTCTTCGCCAGAAGCGGCTGCGCCGTGATGTTGCCGGATGCGCAGAAGAGCACCGTGTAGCCGTCCGCCGGCGAGCGGACCGCCGCATTCAACGCCGGGACCCCCGCGCCCCCGCCCAGGTTGTCCACGACGAAGGCCTGGCCCAGGGCCGGGCCCATCGCCTGCCCCACGTCGCGTCCCAGCACATCGGTGGCGCCACCGGCGGCGAACGGGATGATCATGCGGATCGGCTTGCCGGGATAGGTCCCCTGCGCGCCCGCGCCGGCGCAGGGAAGCGCTCCGGCGGCGGCAAGGAAGGTGCGTCTCGTCCAGCGGATGGAGCGGCTCATGGTCTTGTCTCGTGGAAGTCTCGGGAAGTCGCGGATGATGGACAGGGGCCTGCGGTCCGCCAATGCGTTACGGCAGGCGTAACGCGGGACGGACGCTCGCCGCTCCGTCCTACGATGCGCGCATGAACCCCAGGAGCCTCGACGACGCGCCAGGACCCGCCCCGGGAGGCCCCGGCGCCGGGGCCGCCGACCTCCTGCTGCGCCAGGGCTCCAGCCATGCTCCCGCGCTGACCCGGGAGCATGTGCACTCGGTGCACCGGGCGATGTCGGTCCTCTCGGCCTTCGACGGCACGGAGGTGTTCCTGCCGTTGTCCGAACTGGCGCGGCGCACCGGCATGCACAAGCCGACAGTCCTCCGGCTCGCGCGCACCCTGGCGGTCAGCCGCTTCCTGGTGCGGCGCGCCGACGGCGCCTGGCGGCTGGGCCCCAGCGCCGGGTGGCTCGGGGCCCGTTACCAGGCGCAATTCGACGTCGACTCGGCGATCGAGCCCATCCTGCAGCAGCTCGCTGCGCAAACCGGCGAGAGCGCGTCGTTCTATGTCCACGAAGGCAACGTGCGCAGCTGCCTGATGCGCTGCGACCATCCTTCGGCGCGGCCCGACCATCCGCGCTCCGGCGAGGTGCTCCCGCTCGACCGCGGCGCACCGGGGCACGTCATCCTGGCCGCGCTCGGCAGGCCGGGAGAGATATACGAACGGATCCGGCGCCGCGGCTACCACTACGCCAGCGCGGAGCGGTCCACCGGCGCCGCCAGCGTCGCCGCCGCGGTGCGGGGCGCGCAGGGGATCGTGCTCGGGGCGGTCAGCACCTCCGGGCCGGTGGAGCGACTCACGGTCGAGGTGCTCATCGGCCATGCGCCGCCGACGATGGCGGCGGCCCGTCAGTTGGGCATCGCGCTCGGGGGCGTGCCCGCGACGGCGCTCCGGGCGACCTGGCATCCCTGACGTTACGCACCGCGTAACGCCTTGCCCGGTCCCGGGCCGCGGGAGCCCAATCGTCCCGACGCCGCCTCCTGACGGTCGATCGCAACCCACTCCCATGAACCACACCACCACTCGGCGACCGCAGCAGGGGCCGGCGCCCGGCGCCCGGCGCCACCTGCCCGCATCCCTGCGCGGGATCCTCTCGCTCGGCGACCTGGAACCCGCCGCGAAGCGGGTCCTGCCGCGACCGATCTTCGGCTACCTCCAGGGAGGCGTCGAAGACAACGTCTCGCTCGCCGCCAACACCGCTGCCTTCAGAAAGTGGATGTTCCGCACCAACGTCCTCGTGGACGTCTCCGATCGCGACCAGCGCACCGCGTTGATGGGCGTCGAATACGGCGCTCCGTTCGGCATCGCGCCGATGGGCCTGTGCGCGCTCTTCGCTTTCGAAGGCGACCTGGCGCTCGCCCGCGCCGCCGAGGCCGCCGGCATTCCTTTCGTCCTGAGCGGCGCATCGCTCACCCCCATGGAGAAGGTTGCCGCCGCCGCGCCGCGGTGCGGCTGGTTCCAGGCGTACATCCCGGGCGAGGCCGCGCACATCGAAGGCCTCGTGGAACGCGTGGCGCGGGCCGGATTCGGCACGCTCGTCATCACGGTCGACACCGCGACCCTCGCCAATCGCGAAAGCAACGTCCGGGTGGGCTTCTCCACGCCGCTGCGCCCCAGCGCGCGCCTCGCCTGGGACGGGTTGACGCGCCCGCGCTGGCTGGCCGGCACCCTGGCCCGGACGCTGCTGAAGCACGGCATGCCGCACTTCGAGAACGCCGGCGCCGGCCGGGGCGTCCCCATCATCTCGCGCAGCGTGGTCCGCCAGTTCGGCTTGAGGGACCACCTGAGCTGGAAGCACCTGGAGCTGATCCGTTCGATGTGGCAAGGCAAGCTGGTCGTCAAGGGGTTGACGTCCGCGGACGACGTCCGCCGCGCCGAGCAGGTCGGCGCGGACGGCGTCGTGCTGTCGAACCACGGCGGCCGGCAGCTCGACGGCACCCTGCCCCCGCTGCTGGCCTTGCCCGATGCGGCGCGCGCCAAGGGAGGGATGGCGCTGATGCTCGACAGCGGCGTCCGTCGCGGCACCGACGTGCTCAAGGCGCTCGCGCTCGGCGCGGACCATGTGTTCCTCGGCCGGCCGATGGCCTACGCGGCCGCCGTCGGCGGCGAAGCCGGCGTGGCGCACGCCATCGGCCTGCTGCGCGACGAGATCCATCGCGACCTCGCCCTGCTGGGCGTCCCATCGCTCGGAGCGCTCCGGTCCGACCGACTGATCCCCGTATGAGCTTTCGACAGGAGACACCATGAAAACATCGTTCGCCTCGCGCCTCAAGGGCACCCTGGCCGTCTTCGCCCTCGCGGCGGCCGCCGGGGCCCATGCCGCCTACCCCGACCGTCCGATCACCATCGTGGTCCCCTACGCGCCCGGAGGCGCCGCGGACGCCCTCGCCCGCGTGCTGGCGGCCAGGATGGCGGCCAAGCTGGGCGCCAGCGTCATCGTCGAGAACCGGGCCGGCGCGAGCGGGACGATCGGCGCGGCGTATGTCGCCAAGGCGGAACCCGACGGCTACACCGTCCTCTACGACGCCACGCCCTACTCGATCAATCCCCACCTGTTCCCGCGCATGCCCTACGCACCCGGAGCGCTCCAGCCCCTGGCCCTGGTGTCGCTCGCCCCCAACGTGCTCATCGTGCGCAGCGACTCGCCCCTCAAAGACGTGGATGCGCTCATCGCGAAGTCGAAAGCCCAGCCCGGGGTGGTCAACTTCGCGTCGGGCGGCAGCGGCACGGTGCAGCGGCTCGCCTCGGAACTCTTCCGGCAGAAGCTCGGGCTCGACATGGTGCACGTCCCCTACAAGAGCGGCGGACCGGCCATCTCCGACGTGATGGGCGGCCAGGTCGATTTCATGTTCAGCACGGTGGCGGCGTCGCAGCCCCTGATCGCCGGAGGCAAGCTGCGGGCCCTGGCCATCTCGTCGCCCCGGCGCTCCGAACGCCTGCCGGAGGTCCCCACGGTCGCCGAGACGGCCGTCCCGGGCTTCGAGGTCTACGAGTGGAACGGCATGTTCGTTCCTGCGCGTACTCCGCCTGCGGTCGTCGACGCGTTGCACAAGGCGGTGACCGACTCGCTCAAGGAAGCGGACGTGCAGCGCCGCTTCGAGGATGTCGGCGCCCAGCCGATCGGATCCACCCCCGCCAAGTTCGCCGAGTACCTCAAGCAGGAAGACGCGAAATGGGCCCAGGTGGTGCGCACCGGCGGCATCAAGGCCGACTGAAAGGAGAAGCGCTCATGACGACGACCCATCGCATCCCCCGCCGGACCGCGGCCGCCTGGCTCGGCGCCTCGGTCCTGGCGCCCTGGTCCGCCCGCGCCCAGCCGGGCGGCTACCCCGACCGTCCCGTCAAGGTGATCGTTCCCTTCGTGCCGGGCGGCAACGCCGACAGCACCGCACGGATCTTCGCCGAGGCCTACGGCCGCCGACTCGGCCAGCCCTTCGTGATTGACAACCGGGGCGGAGCGGGCGGCATGATCGGCGCAGTGCAGGTGGTCCGCGCCGACCCCGACGGCCATACCTTGATGATCGGCACCACCGCGCCGATCGTCTCGAGTTGGCAGCTGGCGGGGAAAGCGGCGCAGTACACCCTGGCCGACCTCCGGCCGATCGCCTCGCTCTCGTTCGTGCCGGGCGTCCTGGTGGTCCATGCCGCCTCCCCGGTCAGGACCTTCCAGGATTTCGCGGCGGCCGCGAAAACGCGCCCGGGCGGCTTGCGGATCGGCCACCCCGGCAACGGCACCGCGGGCCACGTCAACATCCTCCAGCTGCAGAAGGAACTCGCCACGCAGTTCATCAAGGCCGGCTACAAGGGCGCGGGGCCGGCGGTCCAGGACTTGCTCGGCGACCAGCTCGACGCCGTCGCCACCGATCTCCCGTCGGTCCTGCCATTGGTCAAGGGCGGGAAGCTGCGCGCGATAGGCATCGTCTTCGCGAAGCGGGTCGCCTCCGTCCCGGACGTGCCGACGATGTCCGAACTCGGGCGCCCGGGCGTGAACATCGCCCCTTTCACCGCGCTGATGGGGCCGCGGGACCTGCCGGACGGGATCGCTGCGCGCCTCGCCGACACCAACCGGGCCGTCCTGGGGGACGCCGGCCTGCGCGGACGCCTGGAAGCGATCGGCGGCATCCCTGCGCCGATGGAAACCCGGCAGTTCGGGAAATTCCTGGAAGCGCAGACCTCCACCTATGCCGACCTGGTGAAAACGGGCCTCCTCACCGCGGAGTGAGGATTGGCGCCGGCCCGGGACCTCGGCGGGAACTTCCGCCGTGCGCCCCTCCTTTCCCGCGCGGCCAGTGCGCCGTCGTCGGCAGCAGGACGCGCTCCGCGTCGGCGGCACCGCTGTAAGTGGCGACGACATCCCCCTCGTCCCCATGGTCGTGGCGGTGGGGACTGAAATGGGCATCCGCCAAGGCGCACTGCGCCCGGCCCCGGGCATCGATCGATGCCTGGCAGGCCATGTGCGGGTCCTGGGTGAAGGTCACCGTGCCCGGGGCGGGGCGGCCGGAGGCATCCTCGACGACAACTGCGACGCCGCCGTCTTCCGCAGCCGCCCGATGCCCCGGTGGCGGCACCGCGATGCGGACCCGCGTCCACGGTCTGGGGGCCGAAGGCGTGTCGCGGCGCGTCACCTGCTGCGCCCTGGCTTCGCGGGCCGAGGCGATCCGGGCGAGCATGTCGCCTTGATCCATCGCGGAATCGCCTTGTCCGGCCGCCACAGGCGCTGCCGATGGCAGGCCGCAGGCATGGAAACGCTGCGTCGGCGACATCCTCAGCACCATCGCATAAAGGCGTTCGAGCGCCGCGACCGCCACCGGCGGCGGCGCCGCCTGCGCAAGCCACCGGACGGTCGCGAGCCGCGACATCCCCCCGGCCGGGCGATCCGTGACCATCAGGACCAGTGCGTCCGGCTGCGCGTCGACGGCGAGCCCGATGACCTCATCCGATGCCCCGTGCCACCGATAGGCGCCGAGCGGGGGCAATCCCGGCGTCGACAGGGAGGATGCCGCCGATTCGCGGGATCGCACGAGTTCGATGGGCGCGCCGCTTCCCGGTCCCGTCACGACGAAGACCCCCGCGGCGCGATCGGAAGCGTTCCAGGGGAGCGTCGGCGCGTCACCGCCCGGGCCAGGAATCGGCATGCGCCCCGCTCCATCCGTCCCGGGGGACCTCGCCGGAACCTGGGCGTCCCGGGCGGAGCGCCTGACCACGACCGGGTCGTCGCCGCAACCGATCGCGGCGTCGGTTCCATTCGCGAGCGCTTGCATCGTACCCATCGCCGATAGCGCGATCCCGCACAGCGCGGCGCGCAGCCCCATGCTTTCTTTCATGCGTGTTCCTGAGGATTCAATACCGCGCGGGCATTCGGACCCGCGGAGAAACGAGAAGAGGAAAGTGGATGCCGAAGTTTCCGAGCAATAGCCCAATTTGAATGGCGGCTGCACAGGGGCATCGGAATCCATCGATATTTTTTACAGCCTATTACTCTGTCGTTGGTATCGAGGATTTTTGTAGGTGTTTATCCCTATGAATGCTTTATTAACTGAACGCATGCGCCAGGAAAAGAGGCATTTTTTTCTCGAAGAAGCTTACCAATCAACGGTTTGTAGTCATCCATCGTTCCGATCAATGCAACAAGTTTCGTCTATCGAAACATTCTTGAGGTACGGAAGACGTACGCCTACAGTGGCGGCGCAGCGAACCACGCGAATGGAAAAAGACATCGCCCCTTATCAATTCCATTACCGATTTCCAGCGCGGACACGCTGATTCGACCGTGGGCCGTCGATTCATCGGCCCATCCCCGGGTGGTGGAGCCCTTGAGCGCGCAGGTCGATCTCAAATCATTTCAATACCGACGGAATCGAAACCTCGAAATAAAGGAGACATGATGGAAATCAAATTCGGAGGCATCCTGAAATGCATGGCCGCTTCGCTGGCGGCATGGGCCCTCGGCGCGAATCTCGCCTATGCGCAGAGTCAAAGCCAACGGGACATGCATCTCGAAGCGGCCACTCGCAACACGGGCGGCGATTCCTTCCTGAAGGACTGGACCCGCGACCGGTACTGCATGTACGTCGACAACCCCGCGCTCCTCGCGCAGATCCGCACCCAGCGCGCGCCGTTGCCGCTGATGCAGATATTCGACGACGTGTGGTTCGTCGGATTCCAGAACGTCGGGCAGTTCATCGTCAAGAACCCGAACGGCTTCACGCTGATCGACACGCTCAACAGCGGGGCCGACGTCGACAACTACACCTACCCCGCGCTGAAATCCCTGGGCCTGGATTCCTCGGCCTCGCTGCTGGGCGCCTACATCACCCACGGGCACTTCGACCACGACGGCGGTGCCGACCGGCTGCGCGCGATCTTCGGTCCGAACTTCCCGATCTACCTCGGCTCCGGCGACATCGCCGGCAAGACCTACGCGCCGATCCCGCTGGACTCGGACAACCTGGGCTACCAGTCCTTCAGCCTCGGCGGTCGCCAGATGACCGTGCTGTCGTCGCCTGGCCATACCCCGGGAACAATGTCAGCGATCTTCCCGGTGCGCGACAACGGCATCGAGCGCAATCTCCTGGTGGTGGGCGGCACCGCCATTCCCATGAACATCTCGGCCTCGCGCAGCTACCTGCGATCGGTCGAGCGCATGTACCAGGCCGTCCGCGATTTCAACGCGGTCGGAACGCTCCACCCGCACGGCATCATCGACGGCGGCAACCAGCACATGGAGCAGATCGCCCGGCAGAAGACGCGGGTCGCCAATCCCTACATCATCGGCAACGAAAAGCTGCTGCGCACCGTCGCGATCATGCGCGAGTGCGGCGCTGCGCAAGTCGCGCAGGTGGATTCGACCGCGAAGGAACCGGTGTGGCGCGTGACGTCGCTGGCGTTCGATGCGCAGAGCCCGTCCACTTCCCGCATGGCCGCGTCCCTGCGCAGCGACTGGGGTCCGGTCCCCGACCAGGAAGTCGTGTTCCGCCTGAAGACCTCCGGGGCCATGTGCACCGCCATGACGGACAGCAACGGACTGGCGACCTGCGGGTCGCGTTTCACGGTGCAGCCGAAGGACGAGGTGACGGTGAGCTTCGCGGGCAAGGCCAACGGCGACTACGTCGATCTTCCCGCCATGCGGACGGCCCACGTCAGCAACCTGCAGTGCGACATCGACAGCAACGGGAGCGTGGACCGGCGGGACATCAGCGCGATCATGCTGGGCATCAACCGCCCGATCGTGGCCGGGGATCCGCTCGACGCCGACGGCGACGGCAAGGTGACGATCAACGACGCCCGCACCTGCACCCAGAAGTGCTCCAAGGAGCAGTGCGCCTCCTGAGCGCCTGCAGCCCCATCGACCATCCACCACGGCGCAAACCATGACATCCCTTTCCCTCCCTTCCTGGAAGCCGGCATTCGGAATCCTCGCCCTCTGCGCGGCTTGCGCCGCGAACGCCGGCGTCGTCCTGCAGGTGTCCCCGTCGTTCGCCACCGCCGGGCCCGGCGGCACGACGACCGCGACCATCTCGGCGATCAACTCCCAAGCGGGCAGCGTCATCGGGGGCTTCGACCTCGAACTGCGCTACGACTCCGCCCTCTGGGCGCTCGGCGACGTCCAGTTCAGCCAGTTCCTCGGGAACCTGGCCAACTTCGAGGCGATCACCAGCGCCGATTCCAGCGTCGCCGGCATCGTCCGGTTGGCGTCGGTATCGCTGGTCGGGCCGTTCGATCCGCTGCCGCTCTCGGCGATCCAGCCCGCTTCCGGCACGCCATTCACCCTGGCCACCGTGTCCTTCGCGGCCATCGGCAGCGGGGTCGGCACATTCCGGCTGGCCAGCATCTCGGTGACGGACGAGTTCGGCGCGCCCCTCAATGCAGTGCCCGAGCCCTCGATGCTCGCCCTGCTGATCCCCGGACTCCTGTCGATCGCAGCGGTCCGCCGCAGGCGGCCGCACCCGGCCGCGCCGCAGGCCTGAAGGCCGCTGCGCGACCGGCCTGCCCCGCGGCTCGGTCCGCGCAGCGGGGATTCCTCCATCCGACAGGAGCGCCATCGGCCTGGAAAAGCCGATGGCCCGTCGCAACCATCCAACGAGCAAGAGACAAAAGCCATGAAGCCCATTTCCCGAGATTTCCAGGAACTCGTTTCCCGCCACAAGAAGGCGATGTCGGCGGTCATGCTGACGACGATCGCCGCCGCCGCGCTCGTGGCATGCGGCGGCGGCGGAAGCGGAACCGATCCGGATCAACCCACGGAAGTCAAGTTCCAGTGGTTCGGCTACACCAACCACCATGTCCAGATCGGGAAAGTCGGTGTCCTGATGGATGCCGCCTATGCCTACGGCGCCGCGCAGTCCGCGAACGCGGCACTGCCCAAACGGGTCGTCGATGCCTTGAAGACGGGCGGAGCCACCATCGACTACATGATCCTGGGCCACAACCACAACGGCCGGGACGACCACTCCATCAACATGCCGGAGGTCCAGCGGCTCACCGGCGCCAAGTATTACGCGATGGCGGCCGCCTGCGCCAATGCCAAGGCATCGAACGCGAGTTGCGACCCTATCAAGGGCGGCGAGACGATCGCGCTCAGCAAGTACGTGACCATGTACCCCTTCCGGTACATCCACGGCATCGAGTGCGGGGCGACGCTGGCGGCGAACGGCGGCACCGAGACGATCGGCTATCTGTTCAAGGTCGACACGACCACCGGCACGGTCGCCTTCACGCTGACGGACAGCGGCGTGGGAGGTCCCGACGCCGCCAAGGAAGTGGTGATCGATGGCGTGAACCGCGGCTCGGCCGTGGGCAACTTCAAGGCCGCCATGGCGCTCGCTGGTGTGACGAAGCTGGATTTCCAGACGATGGGACCGGAGCAGCGCTATTCCACGCAGGCGCTCAACTTCCTGCCCGCAGCCAACCCGAAAGTGCTGTTCCTTACGCACAACGGCGGCTCGAGCGGGGTGGTGAACGGCGTGACGCGCGGCTACGACCTGCTCGCCGGTCTGCACTACAAGTCCGCGGTGACGGATTCGCCGCAACTGGTGCAGCTGCTCAAGTATTTCCCGGCGACGAAATTCGCGGTCGCCACGAATTACTTCGATGCCTTCTCCCTGACGACGGCTGGATTCGAGCCAGTGGCGAACGCAGCGACCAAGGCCGCGATGGGACTGCCGGCCTCCGGCCCCGGTCCGCAGCCGCAACGCGACACGAGCGTCCGGCTCCGGCCGGCCGGCGATCCGGACGGGGTGGATTGCCCGGCCGATGCGCCGCTGTTCGCAGCGTATCCCTGACCCCGCGCAGGGCTCGCGCGGCGGGCGCCTTCGCCCGCCGCGCCCCGTCCTTCTCATCAAACTTCAAGAAGTCGATGGACACCATCAAACGCCTGCACGGGAAATTCATCGCGCTCATGCTTTTCTTCGCTTCCGCATCGACCGCCTACGGACACGGTGATTGGGCTCCGAAGCATTCAGGAGTCATGAATGACGGAGGCGAACTGAGTTTCGAGCTTGTCGCGGGCAAGCGGACCTGGACGGCATACGTTTCCGACCACGGGGAACCCATCGACATCTCCGGCAGTTCGGCATCGTTGACGATCGAGAAAGACGATGGATCGCAGGTCCTCGCAGGGACGCCACGGGGCGGCACGATCCGTTTCCCGGCTTTTTCGCTCGGTGGCGTGAAGAAGCTGAGTCTCCGGCTAACGCGTGCTGACGGCAGCCTCGCGTTCGGCCGGTTCTCCCGCGAGGCCGTCGCGAAGTTTTCGCTCAATTGAGGGGCGACGGATCGCGCGCGGGACAAGATCTCGGAGTCGACAAATCCTCCAGCGTGTCTTCCACGCCATCGATCCCGTCGGTGTCCGCGGCGAGCGCCCAGATTCCGGGAGCACCCTGGAGCGCCTTGGCCGTCCCCAGGCAGAACTCCCCCGCCCGGCCGCCCCGGCCTTTCCGAGCGCCTTCGCGCGCAGCGCGCACCGTGACGGTCGTCTCCCCGCCCGACAGGATCACGCAGGGGCGAACGAAGGGGCTGCCTTCGCTTCCGGCACGCATCGCCATGGCGGCGTGCACCATCCCCACCTCGCGTGATTCCCCTTCCATCCGGTCGCTGAGCACGCATGCCCTCAACCCGGCGAACCGGGCGATGCGCGCCGCGGCTTCCAGGGACCGCTTCGGAGTCGCGGTCAGTCGGACCCATGCTCGGCGGAATGCCTCGCGGTCCGCTCCGGGCGACTCGGCCAGTCCGGCGACCGTCGTTTCCCGCACCGCGGGAGGCACATCGATCCGGTGGCGATCCAGGATCGACAGCGCTTCGGCGCACGCCGTGGGATCGGCGACGGTCGGCCCGCCAGCAATGACCGCGGGGTCGTCCCCAGGCACATCGCTGATGGCCAGGGTGACCGATCGCACCGGCATGCACGCCACAGCCAAGTGCCTGCCCTTGGTGCGCGAGAAATGCTTGCGCGCGCAGTTCATCTCGTCGATGCCTGCGCCGCATTCCAACAGCTCGCGGTCGACGCCTTGCTTGTCCGCCGCCGTCATGCCCTCCAGGGGTGAAGCGCCCCGGCTGAGCTAGGTCGTGTTGACGCAACCGCAAAGCCTCAGCGATGAGCGCCATGGTGATGAATGCGGCGAACATGCCATCGGTCTTGTCGTAGCGGGTGAACACCCGCCGCCAGGCCTCGATCCGCCGGAAGAGCCGCTCGACCTCGTTGCGCCTGCGGTAGCGGGCCCGGTCGAGCGCCTACGGTCGACGGCGTTGCGGGCTCGGGGGCACCACCGGCACGAAGCCCCGCGACTCGGCCAGCGCACGCGTGGCATCGTCCTGGTAGGCGCTGTCCATGAGCAGGGCCTCCCGCGCCTGCTCGGGACTGGGGCCCAGCGCCGTGGTGAGCCGCCGCCCCTCGGGCGCATCGCCGGCCTGTCTGGGTGTCAGGCTCCAGGTAAGGACATCTCGCGCGGTCGCGGCAACCCGATGAAGCTCGGTGCTCCAGCCGCCCCGGCTGCGGCCGATGGCCTGGGGTCCGCTTTTTCAAGCGCACCGGTGCCATCGGGATGCACCTCGACGAGGGTAGAGTCCAGGCTGATGGCTTCGATACGCACGCGCATCAGGCGCTGGCGCTGCAGGTGCTCGAAGAGCCGGTCGAGCACGCCGGCCTGGGCCCAGCGGCTCATGCGCGTGTAGACGGTGTGCCAGGGGCCGTAGTGCGCAGGCAGCGCGCGCCGCTTGCAGCCGTTGGCCGTGACGAAGCGGATGGCGTTGACCACGTCGAAGTGGTCCAGGCGCACGTTGCCGCGCCGGCAGGACAATCAGTACCAAAAAGAAAAACGGGTCGCAGCATTTCTGCTGCAACCCGTTGATTTCATTGGCGGAGTGGACGGGACTCGAACCCGCGACCCCCGGCGTGACAGGCACTTATGATTGTACTCCAGTGAACGCTGGTGGAGCTCCATATTTTATTGAATTCAACGACTTAGCTTTTTCCTCGCGCATCCCCGTACACTCATCTCCACGGACATCCAGCGATTTTTAGGACACCGTTAGGACACGGCCCCTCCGCTGGTTTGCTTCCGATTGACGAGACGAGGAACGAGCATGCCCCTGCTGACAGTGCGCGCCATCGAAGCGCTCAAGCCCCGCGAGAAGAGCTACAAGGTCACCGTCGACCGCAACCTCTACCTGCGCATCGCGCCCAACGGTGCGAAGCGCTGGCTCGTCCGCTACATGATCGAAGGGCATCAGCACCAAGCGGTACTCCCCTGCCCCTACGGCAGCTCCGGCACCGGCGGCGCCATGTCGCTGGCCCAAGCCTGCGCCGAGAACCTGCGCATCCAGACCCTCGCGCGCAACGGCATCGACGTTCAAAACGAACGCGCCCATGCCGAAGCTGAGCGCGCCAAAACCCAGGCCGCCGAGCAAGCCGCCAATGTCACCTTCAGCGCCCTCTTCGACACTTGGCTCGCCAACGGCGTCCTACGCAAGGATGACAACGCCGAACTCACCCGCACCTTCGGCAAGGACATCCTCCCTGTCATCGGTCACCTCCCTGTCCGCGAGATCACCGACACCCACCTGCTTGACGCCCTGCGCACGGTCGGTCGTGTCCGCGGTCGTGCGAGAACCGCCGAGCGCATGCTGAGCGAACTCCGGCAGCTCTTCGGTTGGGCCATCAAGCGCCCGCCCTGGAACGGTTTGCTGGTCCATGGCAATCCCGCCCTGCTGGTCGACCTCAAGCACATCGTGCCTGCCGGCTACAAGG
>JAKOND010000023.1 GCA_022702125.1 Burkholderiaceae bacterium | reverse complement strand
GAGTCCGAAAAGATCACCATCAACCTCGGTTTCGTCGACCTGGGCCAGATCGATCTTCTGGTGGCTGAAGGTTTCTATTCGAACCGGACCGATTTCATCCGAACCGCCATCCGCAACCAACTCTCGACGCAGGCGGAAGCCGTACGGCAGGTGACGACCCGCCGGATGCTCGTTTTGGGACTGCAGCATTTCGGCGTAGCCGAGCTCGAGGCTGCTCGCGCAGCCGGAGAAAAACTGCAGATCCGCGTGCTGGGCCTCGCCAGCATCGCACCGGACGTCGATCCCGAGCTGGCACGCGCCACCATCGAGTCCATCGCTGTGCTGGGTGCGTTGCACGCCAGTCCGGCCCTCAAGCAAGCCCTCGCCGACCGTATCGCCTGAAAGCGCCGCGCCCTCCCCTTTTCCTTCCGAAAGCTCTTATGAACCAAGCCATCCGCCCGGACTTCCAGGACTTGATGCAACGCGTCGCCAGCCTGACCCGCGAGGGGCGCCTCCAGGAGGCGACGCAGGCGCTGCAGCACACCCTCGGCATCGGAGGAAGCCCACTGCCCCAGCGCACCCCCGCGAGCGGACCGGTCCCCGACGACAGGGTGCTCGATGGCCTCGTCTTCGAAGTCGACCAGGCTCCGGCCCCTGCCGCGCAGTCCTCGACGGCCGAAACGGCCGCGCCCGCCCGGCGCGCGGCACCGGTCGCCTCGACCTTCCAGAACGGCAGCTTCCAGCACGGCGGCCGCACCCTGGCGTACAAGCTCTTCGTGCCTTCGGGCCCGTCGACCGCGCTGCGCCCCGTAGTGCTCATGCTGCACGGCTGCACGCAGAATCCGGACGATTTCGCCGTCGGCACCGGCATGAACCGGCTGGCGGAAGAACAGGGCTTTCTGGTGGTCTATCCCGCGCAATCGCAGGACGCTAATCCGCAGCGGTGCTGGAACTGGTTCAAATCCAACCACCAGCAGCGCGGCCGCGGCGAACCCGCCCTGCTGGCCGCGCTGGCCCAGCAGGTGGCGCACGACCACGGTGGCGATCCCGACCGGGTGTTCGTGGCTGGCCTGTCAGCCGGCGGGGCGATGGCCGCGGTGCTCGCGCAAGCTTATCCGGACGTGTTCGCGGCCGCGGGCGTGCATTCCGGACTGGCGCGCGGTACAGCGAACGACGCGATGGCGGCGTTGCAGGCCATGCACAGCGGCTCCGGCCCCGCGGCCGGCAAGGCTGCCGGGCAAGCGCAGCCCGCGCCGACCATCGTGTTCCATGGCGACCGCGACAGCACGGTCCATCCGAGCCATGGCCACCATGTCCTGGCGGCGTCCCTGCCCACCGGTGCGCCGCAGCCGACCGTGAAGAAAGGCAACTCTCCCCAAGGGGTCGGCTACACCCAGCAGGTGCACGCCGACGCCGCAGGACGGGTGGTGGCGGAATACTGGGTCGTGCATGGCGCCGGGCACGCCTGGTCCGGCGGCAGCGCCAGCGGCTCCTACACCGATCCGCGCGGTCCGGATGCCAGCGCCGAAATGCTGCGGTTCTTCCTGGCCCACGGACGGCGCGGCGCGGCGCACGGATGATCCGGCGACCACGGCGGGATCGGTAACCAGCGCGGTACGCACGGTTGCAATCCCTTCAGACCCCCGGCCCTATCCTGTCGGACGGGTCCGAGGATGCCCACCACCCTCCGTTCACCACCACCACCACCTGACATGACCCTTCCCACCACCCGCCTCGGCCGCACCGGCCTGGTCGTTTCGCGCCTGGCGCTGGGCACCATGACCTTCGGCCTGCAGACCGAAGAGGCCGTGTCTTTCCGGATCCTGGACCGGGCATCGGAAGGCGGTATCAACTTCCTCGACACTGCCGACGTCTACCCTTTGGGCGGGGGGCTGCAGACCGTCGGCCGGACCGAAGAGATCATCGGCCGCTGGCTCGGGCTCGCCGCCGGGCGACGGAGCCGGTTCGTGATCGCCACCAAGGCTTTCGGCAAGGCAGGACCGCAGGCCTGGGACCAGGGCAATTCCCGCAAGCACCTGCTCGACGCCATCGACGCATCGCTGCGTCGGCTGCAGACCGACCATGTGGACCTGTACCAGCTGCATGGCGACGACGAGAACACGCCGATCGACGAGATGCTGGAAGCCCTGGACACCATCGTCCGCTCCGGTCGGGCGCGCTATGTCGGGGTTTCCAATTTCCTCGCTTACCGGCTGGCCCGGGCGCTGGGGCGGTCCGAGGCGCTGCGCATCGTGAAATTCGTCTCCGTGCAGCCGCGCTACAGCCTGCTGTTCCGCGAAATCGAACGCGAACTGCTGCCGCTCGCCCTGGAGGATGGCCTGGGCGTCATCCCCTACAACCCCCTGGCCGGCGGCCTGCTGACGGGCAAGCATCGGAAGGGCTCCGCGCCGACCGAAGGCACGCGCTTCACGCTCGGAACCGCGGCGCAGCGCTACCAGGAGCGCTACTGGAGCGATCGCTACTTCGATACGGTCGAGGCTCTGCAGGCGCTGGCGGCGGACGCGGGCGTGCCGCTCGCCACCCTGTCGGTCGCGTGGGTGCTCGCGAATCCGGCCATCACCGCACCCCTGCTCGGGGCCAGCCGGCCGGACCAGCTCGACGCCACGCTGGCGGCCGCGTCGTACCGGCTCGATGCCGGGCTCAAGGAACGGCTCGATCTGCTCACGCGCGAATACCGGTACGGCGACGCGGCCCGCTGACCGGAGCAGGGTCGGCGCAGGGGCTCCCGGGAGACCCCGCCGCCCGAGCCAGCGGCGGCAATGATCCTTCGCACGAAAAAGCTTGGGTGAAAATGCGGCATCCCCACCCGCATGCCCGGGCTCACGCCCTTCCCGCATGCGGCCGCTTCCCCACCGGGCACGGCGCACCATCCGGTGCATTCCGTCCGGCACACCATACGGTCTCTCCATGCAGCAGGACATCCTCATCAACTGGTCTCCCCAGGAAACGCGCGTTGCCGTCGTCGAAAACGGCGTCGTCCAGGAGCTGCATGTCGAGCGCACGCTCGAGCGCGGACTGGTCGGCAATGTCTACCTCGGCAAGGTGTCGCGCGTGCTGCCCGGCATGCAATCGGCCTTCATCGACATCGGCCTGGAGCGCGCGGCGTTCCTGCATGTCGCCGACGTATGGCAGCGGCCGCCCGAAGGCGAATCGCTGTCGGCCGCGCGGCAGTCCCAGCCTGTCGTGCCGATCGAAAAACAGGTGTTCGAGGGGCAGTCGATCCTGGTGCAGGTCATCAAGGACCCGATCGGCACCAAGGGCGCCCGGCTGTCCACCCAGATCAGCATCGCCGGCCGGCTGCTGGTGTTCCTGCCGCAGGACGACCACATCGGCGTATCGCAGAAGATTCCCGCCGCGGAGCGCGACGCGCTGCGTACCCGCTTGCAGGCCCTGGCATCGGCCGGCCTCAACGGCGGTGCCACCGGCGGCTTCATCGTGCGCACGAACGGCGAGGACTCGACCGACGACGAGCTGGCCGACGACATCCGCTACCTGCGCAAGACCTGGGCCCGCATCCGGGAGTCTTCGCTCAACAAGCCGGCGCGTTCGCTGCTGCACCAGGACCTGAGCCTGCTGCAGCGGGTGCTGCGCGACCTGGTCGGCGAGTCCACGCAGACCATCCGGCTCGATTCGCGCGAGCAGTTCGAGGTGCTCCAGGCCTTCGGCCGCGAATACACCCCGGCGGCGCTCCCGAAGCTGCAGCATTACCGCGGCGAACGGCCGATCTTCGACCTGTACGCCATCGACGAGGAGATCGCCCGCGCGCTCGGCCGTCGGGTGGACCTGAAGTCCGGCGGCTATCTGGTCGTCGACCAGACCGAGGCGCTGACCACCATCGACGTGAACACCGGCGGCTTCGTGGGCGTGCGCAACTTCGACGACACCATCTTCCGCACCAACCTCGAAGCCGCCCAGGCCATCGCCACCCAGCTGCGGCTGCGCAACCTGGGCGGCATCGTGGTGGTGGACTTCATCGACATGGTGCGCGAGGACCACCAGGACGCGGTGCTCTCGGAATTCCGCAAGCAGTTGCGGCGCGACCGGGTCAAGACGATGATGCCCGGCGGCTTTTCGCAGCTGGGGCTGGTCGAGATGACCCGCAAGCGCACGCGGGAGTCGCTGGCGCACATGCTCTGCGAACCCTGCCCGCAGTGCCAGGGCAAGGGCGTGGTGAAGACGCCGCGCACCGTCTGCTACGACATCCTCCGGGAGATCCTGCGCGAGGCGCGTCAGTTCAATCCGCGCGAGTTCCGCATCGTCGCCGCGCCGGCCATCGTGGAACTGCTGCTCGACGAAGAAAGCCAGCATCTGGCGGGACTGTCGGACTTCATCGGCAAGCCGATCTCGCTGCAGGCGGAAACCGCCATAGGCCAGGAGCACTACGACATCGTGTTGCTCTGATCCGGTGATTCTCGGGGCTGCTCCCCCTCCCGGGAATCCGGAATGCGAGCCGGCTCCGCGGAATCAGGCCGGGATGCGTTCCACGGCAGCGGCAGGCGCATGGAGGCGGGCGTAGAGCCCGTCGTTGCGCACCAGTTCCTCGTGGGTACCCTGCTCGACGATCCGGCCCCGATCCATCACGATGACGCGGTCGGCGTGCTCGATGGTCGACAGGCGGTGCGCGATCACCAGCGTGGTCCGGCCCCGCATCAGGCGCGACAGGGCTTCCTGCACCAGCCGCTCCGACTCGTTGTCCAGGGCCGAGGTGGCCTCGTCCAGGATCAGGATCGGGGCGTCGCGGTACAGCGCCCGGGCGATCGCCAGCCGCTGCCGCTGGCCGCCGGAGAGCTGCGACGCGTTGTGGCCGACGACGGTGTCCATGCCCTGCGACATCGACGCGACGTGGCCGGCGAGGTTGGCCGCTTCGAGGCAGGCCTGCAGCCGGTCGCGGTCCACCGCCTGACCCATGGCCACGTTGGCGGCCACGGTGTCGTTGAACATCACGACGTCCTGGCTCACCATCGCGAACTGCGAACGCAAGTGCTGCAGCTGCCAGTCGCCGACGGGGCGACCCTCGACCAGCACTTCGCCATCTGTCGGCAGCACGAAACGCGGAAGCAGGTTGACCAGCGTGGTCTTGCCGGAGCCCGACGGACCGACGAAGGCCATCACCTGGCCGGGACGGATATGCAGGTCGATGCGGTCCAGCGCCGGCGCACCGTCGCTGTCCCCGTAACGCACCGTCACCTGACGCAGCGTGATGTCGCCGCGCACCGTCCCGGGCGCCCAGTCGCCGGTCGATTCCGACGCCACGTTCTCGATCAGCGCCAGGCCGCGTTCCAGCGCGGCCACGCCCCGCGTCAACGGATTGGCCACATCGGCCAGCCGGCGGATCGGCGCGATCAGCATCAGCATCGCCGCCATGAAGGCCGCGAAGCTGCCGACCGACACGCCGATGCCGGTCGCCTGCGAGCGGTCCTGCCACAGCGCGATGACGATCACCGCCGACAGCGCGAAGGCCGCCAGCAGCTGGGTCAGCGGCGTCATCGCCGCCGAGGCCACCGTCGACTTGATGGCCAGCCGGCGCAGGCTCTGTCCCAGCAGGTCGAAACGGGCCGCCTGGCTGTCCTGCGCGCCATGCAGCCGGACCACCCGGTGCGCCAGCACGTTTTCCTCGACCACGTAGGCCAGGTCGTCCGTCGCCTGCTGGCTGATCTTGGTGATGCGGTAGAGCCGGCGCGACAGCGTCTTCATGATCCACGCCACGCCCGGGATCAGCACCGTCACGATGAGCGTCAGCTGCCAGTTGAGGTAGATCAGGTAGGCCAGCAGCGCCACGACGGTGAAGCCATCGCGCGACAGCCCCAGCAACGCCTGCACCAGCAGCATCGCGCCGGTCTGCACCTCGTACACCACCGTGTTCGACAGCGTGCTGGCCGACTGCTTCGAGAACAGACCCATGTCGGCCGAGAGCAGCTGCTTGAACATGCGGCGCCGAAGCGTGAGCATGCCTTCGTTGGAGATGTGCGCCAGCGCGTACTGGGACACGAACTGGGCCAGGCCCCGGATCGCGAACAGTCCGATCAGCGCCACCGGCACCATCCACAGCTGGAGCCGTCCCTGTACGAATCCCCGGTCGAGCAGCGGCTTGAGGAGGGCGGGAATCAGCGGCTCGGTGATCGCGGCGGTCAGTGCCGCCAATCCGGCCAGTGTCCACGCCAGTCGATGTTGTCCGAAAACGGTGGCGAGACGACGCAGGCGTGCCAACAACGGATCGGAAAGGGCGCTCTCGGACGCGGCAGCTTTGGACATATCGCGCGGATTCTACGTTCCGGCCGGACCCCCCGGAAAAGCGTTCCGGGCGGCACGATTTGTCACAGCGCCCACCTGGCAGTGTGTAACATCCGCAGTGCATTGATCCGTCGCCATGAAGGCGGATTCTCATATCCGACCACTGTCTTCTGCTTGATGAACATTCAACGACCCGAGGCTCCTGATTTCGCCGACCCCGTTTCCTTCACGCGCCGCCAAGGGGTCCTCGCTTCCATCGCCGCCCTCTCGTTGGGCGCCACGCTGCCGGCGGCGGCACAGTTCCGGGTCGAGGTCTCGGGCGTCGGACTGACACAGTTCCCGATCGCGATCGCCCAGTTCCGGGGCGAGGACCAGTCCCCCCAGAAGATCAGCGCCATCGTGCGGGCCGACCTGGAACGCAGCGGTCGCTTCCGCGGCATCGATACCGGGGCGGATGCCCTGGACGAGACCAGCCGCCCCGACGTGGCCGTCTGGCGCCAGCGCGCCGCCGATGCCCTGGCCGCGGGCAGCATCAACCGCCTCGGCGACGGCCGCTACGACATCCGCTTCCGGCTGTGGGATGTGGTGCGCGGCCAGGATCTGGGCGGCCAGAGCTTCGTGGTGCAGCCCGGCGACCTCCGTCTCGCGGCCCACCGCATCGCCGACTTCATCTACGAGAAGCTGACCGGCGAAAAGGGCGTGTTCTCCACGCGCATCGCCTACATCACCCGTGCCGCGTCGCGGTACACCCTGTGGGTGGCGGACTCCGACGGCGAGAACGCCCAGTCGGCGCTCGCCAGCCCGGAGCCGATCATCTCGCCGGCGTTCTCCCCGTCCGGCACGCAACTGGCCTACGTATCCTTCGAGTCGCGCAAGCCGGTGGTGTATGTCCACGAGATCGCCTCGGGCCGCCGCCGCCTGGTCGCCAATTTCCGTGGTTCCAACAGCGCCCCGGCCTGGTCGCCGGACGGCGGCACGCTGGCCGTCACGCTCAGCCGCGACGGGGGCTCGCAGCTCTACACCATTCCGGCCGCCGGCGGAGAGCCCCGCCGGCTGACCCAGAGTTCCAGCATCGACACCGAGCCGGCCTACTCGCCCGATGGCCGGTCGATCTACTTCGTCAGCGACCGTGGCGGCGCGCCGCAGATCTACCGCATCTCCGCCTCCGGCGGCAACGCCGAGCGCGTGACCTTCAGCGGCAACTACAACATTTCTCCGTCCGTCAGCCCCGACGGCCGCTGGCTGGCCTATATCACCCGCAGCGGCGGCGCCTTCAAGCTGCAGGTCATGGAACTGGCATCGGGCACCGTGACGGCCATCACCGACACCGGTGCGGACGAAAACCCCAGTTTCGCGCCCAACAGCCGCCTGATCGTCTACGCCACCCAGCAGCAGGGGCGCGAGGCGCTGATGACCACCACGCTCGACGGCAAGATCAAGGCACGGCTGGCGGGACGCGGCGGAGACATCCGGGAACCCGATTGGGGCCCGTTCCAGCAGCAATGATTTTCCAACGCTAATCCTTCGAGGAGAGTTCCCATGTTCAAGAAAATTTCGCTCGCGCTCGCCATCACGGCGCTGATCGCGGGCTGCAGTTCCGGCGTCAAGGTCAACGATACCGCCGGCACCAACAGCGGCACGTCGACCGGCAGCAGCGCCGGTGCCGGCACCAGCGGCTCCAGCCAGAGCAGCGTCGCACCGGTCGACCTGAGCGCGAGCAGCAACACGGCAGCCGGCCCGGTCGGCGTCGCGCGCATCGTGTACTTCGACTTCGACAGCTATGTCGTGAAGCCCGAATTCCAGTCGCTGATCGACGGCCATGCCCGCTTCCTGCAGGCCAACAGCAGCCGTCGCATCGCCATCGAAGGCCACACCGACGACGTCGGCGGCCGCGAGTACAACCTCGCGCTCGGCCAGAAGCGCGCCGAAGCCGTGCGCCGTGCGCTGGGCCTCCTGGGCGTGCGGGATTCCCAGGTCGAGGCAGTGAGCTTCGGCAAGGAGAAGCCGGCCGTTCCGGGCTCCAGCGAATCGGCACGGAGCGAAAACCGCCGCGCGGAAATTTCGTACCGCTGATGCAGAAGCCGGGTCACTTCTCACTGCGCGGCGGCGGCCCGGTGGCGGCTGCCATCCTCGCGCTGTTCGTCGGCATGGCGCCCGCGCACGCTGGCCTGTTCGACGACGAGGAGGCGCGGCGCGCCATCCTCGACGTCCGCCAGCGCATCGACAATCTCAACGAAGAACTCCGCAAGACGAAAGAGGACAACGCGCAATTGCGCCGCAGCCTGCTGACGTTGCAGAACCAGATCGAGACCGGACGCACCGAGCAGGCCGGCATCCGCGGCCAGAACGAACAACTGACCCGTGACGTCGCGGACCTGCAGCGCCGCCAGAAGGAACTCGCGCAGGGCATCGACGAGCGCGTGCGCAAGCTGGAACCCGAAAAACTCACGCTCGACGGACAGGAATTCGCGGCCGACCCGACGGAAAAGAAGGATTTCGATGCCGCGCTGGCAACCTTCCGCCAGGGCAATTTCCCGGGCGCGCAGGCCGCCTTCATCGATTTCATGAAGCGCTACCCCAACAGCGGCTTCATCCCCTCCTCCCTTTTCTGGCTCGGCAACGCGCAGTACGCCAACCGGAACTACAAGGAAGCCATCGTCAACTTCCGCTCGCTGCTGGCCCAGAACCCCACCCATGCGCGAGCGCCGGAAGCCATGCTGGCGCTGGCCAACTGCCAGATCGAACTCAAGGCCATTCCTAACGCGCGCAAGACGCTCGAGGACCTGATCAAGGCGCATCCCCAATCCGAAGCTGCCGGTGCCGCCAAGCAGCGCCTGACGCAACTCTAGGATTCCCATGGCGGACGACGCGCCGGCGCCAGACAGCGAGCTGGCGACAATGCCTGCCGACATGCAGCGCCGTTTCGGCGGACTCGTACGGCTGTATGGCCCTGCGGGTGCGGAACGTATCCGATGCGCCAGCGTGGCGGTGGTGGGGATTGGCGGCGTAGGCTCCTGGACGGCCGAAGCGCTAGCGCGCAGCGGCGTGGGCCGCATCGTGTTGATCGACATGGACCACATCGCCGAGTCCAACCTCAACCGGCAGGTGCATGCGCTCGACGACACCGTCGGCCAAGCCAAGATCGACGCCATGGCCGCGCGCATCCGGCGCATTCAGCCGGAATGCGAGGTCATCGGCATCGACGACTTCGTCACCGAGGACAACTGGCCCGAGCTGCTGCCTTCCGGCGTGCATGCCGTGATCGATGCCTGCGATGCCATCCGTGCCAAGGCGCGCATGGCTGCCTGGGCGCGCGAGCCGCAGCAGAAGCACCTGCCCTTCCTGACCGTCGGAGCGGCCGGCGGCAAGACGCAGGCGCACAAGGTAGACATTGAGGATCTTTCCCTGGTGACGCACGATCCGCTGCTGGCGCAGTTGCGCTACCGGCTGCGCAAGTTCCACGGTGCACCGAAACCGGCGGCACGACAGTCCGCGCAGCGCATCGGTGTTGCCTGCGTCTACAGCAGGGAACCGGTCCTGCAGCCGCCTTCCGCAGTGTGCGACGCGGACGATGATGCCACGCGCGACGGATCGCTCAATTGCCATGGGTATGGTTCGCTGGTAAGCGTGACGGCGTCTTTCGGCATGGTTGCCGCAGGATGGATCCTCAATCGCATCGCTGCGGATCGCGTCACGAACCAGGGATAGCGGCGACATATCGCAGCGCGGAGGATTCTTCTGCGCCGATCGAAACCACATTCAGGAAATTAACGGCAGTATGCACGTTTCTACCTTCCGAAAATGCATTTTCCTGCCATATGACTACAGGATCGCAGCATTTCATTAGGTAGAATTTACCGCGCATGCCCCTGCTTACCCTCATCCTTCTCCCTTTTCTCGGCAGCCTGATCGCTGCCCTGATGCCAGCCGACGCCCGGAACCGGGAATCCACGCTCGCGGGAGTGATCGGGCTGGGTTGCACCATCCAGGCGGCGATGTACCTGCCGGAGGTATTGCAGGGCGGCGTGATCCGGCAGGAACTGGACTGGCTTCCTTCGCTGGGGCTCAACCTGTCCCTGCGCATGGACGGCTTCGCCTGGATGTTCAGCCTGCTGGTGCTCGGTATCGGGACGCTGGTGGTGCTGTACGCCCGGTACTACATGTCGCCCGCCGACCCGGTGCCGCGCTTCTTCTCCTTCTTCCTCGCGTTCATGGGCGCGATGTCCGGCGTGGTGCTGTCGGGCAACCTGTTCCAGCTGGTCTTCTTCTGGGAACTGACCAGCCTGTTCTCGTTCCTGCTGATCGGCTACTGGTACCACCGCAAGGACGCGCGCCGGGGTGCGCGGATGGCGCTGACCGTGACCGGCAGCGGCGGGCTCTGCCTGCTGGCCGGCGTCCTGCTGCTGGGCCATATCGCGGGCAGCTACGACCTGGACGTGGTGCTCGCATCAAGCGACCTGGTGCGCAGCCACCCGTTCTACCTGCCGATGCTGGTGCTGGTGCTGCTGGGCACGCTGACCAAGAGCGCGCAGTTCCCCTTCCATTTCTGGTTGCCGCACGCGATGGCGGCGCCCACGCCGGTATCGGCCTACCTGCACTCCGCCACCATGGTGAAGGCGGGCGTGTTCCTGATGGCGCGTCTGTGGCCGGTGCTGTCGGGCACGGAGGAATGGTTCTGGCTGGTGGGCGGCGCCGGCCTGTGCACCCTGCTGCTGGGGGCGTACGCCGCGATGTTCCAGAACGACCTGAAGGGCCTGCTGGCGTATTCGACGATTTCGCACCTCGGGCTCATTACGCTGCTGCTCGGGCTCAACAGCCCGATGGCGGCGGTGGCGGCGGTGTTCCACATCCTGAACCACGCGATCTTCAAGGCGTCGCTCTTCATGGCGGCCGGGATCATCGACCACGAGAGCGGCACGCGCGACATCCGGCGGCTGTCGGGCCTGTGGAAGCTGATGCCGATCACCGGGCTGCTGGCGATGGTGGCCAGCGCGGCCATGGCCGGCGTGCCGCTGCTCAACGGCTTCCTGTCGAAGGAGATGTTCTTCGCCGAGACAGTGTTCCTCAGCTCCAGCCCCTGGATCGAATGGGGCCTGCCGATCCTCGCCACCCTGGCGGGCGTGATGAGCGTGGCGTATTCGCTGCGCTTCACCGTGGACGTCTTCTTCGGCCCGCCTCCCGTGGGCCTGCCCCGCGCGCCGCACGAGCCGCCGCACTGGATGCGCGTGCCGGTCGAACT
>JAKOND010000019.1 GCA_022702125.1 Burkholderiaceae bacterium | reverse complement strand
CTGCACCTGGCCGCCGATCAGGTCGGTCATCATCGGCGCGTCCCCCTTGTAGGGAACATGGACCAGGTCGAGCTTGTGCTGCGCTTTGAACAGCTCCATCGTCAGATGCTGGGGGGATCCGTTGCCGGGCGAGGCGTACCCCATTTCCGGCTTGGACTTGACCAGCGCCACCAGCTCGGACGCGGTCGTCGCCCGGACCGAGGGGTTCACGACCAGGACGAGCGGGATGGAGGCCACCCGGGTGATCGCCGCGAAGTCGGTCACCGGGTCGTAGCTCAGCTTGGGATAGAGGCTCCCGCTGATGGTGTGGGCCGCGGTGGTCATATAGAGGGTGTAGCCGTCGCCCGCCGCGCGCGCGACCGACTCGGCGCCGAGCACCGTCCCCGCCCCGGGCCGGTTCATCACGATCACCGGCTTGGGCCACTGCCGGGAGAGGCCGTCGGCGACCAGGCGGGCGATGACATCCGTCGCGCCGCCGGCCGCGTAGGGCACGACCATGTTCACCGGCTTGACCGGGTAGGCGGCTTGGGCCGAGACCACCGCGGGCACCGGAGCCAGGGCGATGACGGAAGCGAAAGCAATCGTTGAGCGCAGCATTTCTATGTCTCCTTTTCGTGGGTGGATCCCCGATGGCCCGGGAATCCGAACGCAGCCCGTCGGAGCTCCGCGTGGTCGCGACGGCTGCACCGGTGCGCAGGCAATCAGCGGGAAGGCCCCTGCCCGATCAACCGGCTGATCACCGGGTGGTAGTTCTCCCCCCAGCCCGCATCGATGGCGGCCTGGAACCAGCCGTCCACCACTTCGGCGCCCCTGGCCTCGACTTTGAGATCCTTCGCAAGCTCGAGCGCATAGCGCAGATCCTTTCGGGCGTAGTTCACCGAGAACGCGCGTTCGGGGAAAGCCCCGGGAAGAATCGCCCTCATGCCGTGGTTGCGCAGCGCGAAGCTGTCGGCTGAGCCCTTCGATAGCGTGTCGTAGAGCACGGTCGGGTCGACGCCCGACCGCGTGCCGATGGCCATGGCCTCGCTGATCGCGACGACGGTCTCGAAGAGGATCATGTTGTTGAGGATCTTGAGCACCTGCCCGCAACCGACCGGCCCGCACAGCGCGATGTCGCTGGCGAAGGTGGCGAGGAGGGGCCGCAGCTGCTCGAAGATCTCCGGCTCGGCGCCCACCATGGTCGCAAGCGTTCCCGCTTCCGCGGCGGCCCGCGTCCGCGCCACCGGCGCATCGACGAACGACGCGCCCCGCTCGGCGAACTCCCGGTGCAGGGCCCGTGTGGTGTCGACCGGCGAGGTGCTGAGATCGACCACGATCTGCCCGGGCCGCGCGCAGGCCAGGAGGCCGCGGTCCTGCCGGGCCAGCGAGGCGACGACCTCGCCGGATGGCAGCGACAGGAAGACGACGTCGCTGCGTGACATCAGGTCCTCGATGCCTGCGCAGGCTTCCACGCCCGCCTCCGCCAACCGCCGGAGGGGCTCGGGACTGATGTCCGACGCGACGACTGCGCAGCCCGACTTGCGGGCGAGATTGCGGCACATGGGCTCGCCCATGACGCCGAGTCCGATGAAACCGATGGTGCGCTGGTGGTGGTGGTTCATGAACGTTTCCCGATCAATCCATGCCGAAGTAGATGCCCTTGGGCTGCTGGTAGAGCCGCATGCCGGCCACGCCCTTCTCGCGGCCGATGCCGCTGTCCTTGAAACCGCCGAAGGGCGTGGCGACGGACAGCTGCTTGTAGGTGTTGATCCAGACGGTTCCCGCCTGCAGCGCGCGCGCCACGCGCCATGCGCGCTTGTAATCGGACGTCCAGATCCCGGCGGCGAGGCCGAAGGCGCTGTCGTTGGCTTGCGCGACCAAGTCGTCCTCGGTATCGAACGGGATGACGCACAGCACCGGGCCGAAGATTTCCTGGCGCGCGATGCCGGCGCTGTTGTCGATCCCGCCGATCACCGTCGGCAGGTAGTAAGCGCCCCGGGCCAGTGGCGCCGCCTCCGGCCGCCCGCCTCCGGCGAGGATGCGTGCGCCTGCCGCACGGGCCGCCTCCACCATGCCCTCGACCTTGTCGCGGTGCGCGAAGGTCGCCAGCGGCCCCATCTGGGCGCCCGGCACGTCGGGCAGGTCGAGCTTGAGCGCGCGGGCGCGTTCCACCAGCCCGGCGACCACCCGGTCGTGCACCGCTCTCTGCACGAACAGCCGGGATCCCGCCACGCACGACTGGCCGGAGCCTTCGAAGATGCCGTCGGCGACGGCCGCGACGGCCGCGTCGATGTCCGCATCGGCGAAGACGATGTGCGGCGATTTCCCGCCCAGCTCCAACGCGACCGGCATCAGCTTGTTCGCAGCCGCCACGGCGATGCGGCGGCCGCTTTCAGTCCCCCCGGTGAACGACACCATCCGCACCAGGGAATGCGCGACCAGCGCGGCGCCGACGGCCTGGCCCGTGCCGGGCAGGACGTTCAGAATCCCGGGCGGGAGGCCCGCCTCCAGGGCGATGCGGCCCACCGCCAGCCCGGTCGACGGCGTCACTTCGGACGGCTTGAGCACCACCGCGTTGCCCGCCGCCAATGCCGGAGCGATCTTCTGCGCTTCCATCGTGAGCGGCGAATTCCAGGGCGTGATCGCGGCCACGACACCGTAGGGCTCGTACACCGACATCGAGAGGTAGTCGCCCCGCGCGGGCGTGATTTCGGAACCGGTGGTCTCGCACACCGCGCCGTAATAGCGGAAGGTGGCGGCGGCGCTCTTGACCTGCTTCGCGCATTCCGACCAGACCTTGCCGTTCTCCAGCATCTGCAGGCGGGCGAGCGTGTCGCCTTGCCCTTCCATGCGGTCGGCGATGCCGAAGAGGATCCGGGCGCGCTGCATCGGCAGCATGTCGCGCCACGACGGCTGCCGCGCCGCCCGGTCCGCGTCGTGCGCCGCGGCGTCGACCGTCGCGGAACCTGCGGCTTCGACTTCGTGATTGACCTCCCCGGTCGCCGGATTGACCGACACCAAAGGCGGCTCGCCGGGCTCTCCCCGCGCTTCGTCTCCGCCGATCAACAACCGCTTCCGCTCATGCATGGGCCCCTCTTTTCTGTCAGATAGAAATCAGATTCTGAAACACGGGGAAGCGTACGTCCGCGATGTAAGAGGTCCAATAGGGAAAACGCAAAGAGAATCCATATTCTGTCTGACAGAATTATGGATCTGGCGGCTGCTAACATGGCCGCCATGTCCTCGAACCCGCAAAGCACCAAAGCCATCTCGCCCGGCTACGCTGCCAACATGACGGGCGTCGCCGCGGTCGATCGCGCCCTGTCGATCGTGAAGACCCTGGAAAAGGCGCGACGCCCGCTGACGCTGACCGAAATCGCCGAGGCAACCGAGCTCTATCCCAGCACGGTGTTGCGGCTGATGGCGAGCCTCGAAAAATCCACGCTGGTCGTTCGCCACCGGGACCAGCGGTACGGCCTCGGCCCTCTCGCCTTCCTGGTGGGGAAGGCATACGAAGCGACCACGCGCATGGAGCGGCAGCTGCTGCCGGTCATGGCGGAACTGGTGCGCCAGGGCGCCGAGAGTCCGTCCTTCCATGTGCGGTCCGACGCGGGAAACCGGCTCTGCCTGCTGCGCCTTGATTCGAACCATCCCACCGTTGACCGGGTCAGAGCCGGCGATCGACTTCCCATCGACCGGGGCGCGGCAGGCAAGGTCCTGCTCGCGGACGGGGCACGCATCGAGGATGCGCACGACGATTACGCCCGCTTGCGGGTCTCGCTGGGCGAACGCGATCCGTCGTGCGCCGCGATCGCCGGACCGGTGTTCGGCCCGGGCGACGAACTGATGGGCTCGCTGTCGCTCTCCGGTCCCATGGAGCGGTTCCACGAAGAAGCCCTCGAGGCCATGAAGCCGCTGCTTCTCCATGCGTGCAGGGAGGCGACGAACGCACTTGGAGGCGAATGGGCGCGCTAGACCGATCGTCAGTGGGTGGCATGGGATGCCGCTTCAGACTGTGGAGCTGCCAGCCACGCCCCAGCCGGTGAACGACCGCGGCGCCAAACGGCAGGTGCCGAAGGGATCCGCCAGAGGTCTCCAGCATCGCATGATGCAGACGCGGCCCGTGCGGTCAGCCGTGGACACCGAGATCCAGAAAGCGCATCTCTCCGATCGATTCACACGGTGGGGGGCCCCCATGGAATCCGCCACAACGGTCGCGCACCGCACGCCCCGGAAGCAGGGCAGGATCGTGGGTCGGAAGGCGCCCTTCGGGCTGCGCGACATCTGGGCACAGCGGATCCGACTGCCGGTGGAACACCACGCCCGAGAGTTCGCGGTCTTCGATCGCGGCATCAACAGCAAACTCCGAGGTGGCCATCTGGCCAGCCTGAAAGCCCGGGATGTCTGCTGCGGAGACCGCGTGGCATCCCGCGCCACGGTGCTGCGGCACAAGACGCAGCGCCCCGTGCAGTTCGACATCGCCCCGGGCACCCCGGAGGCCATCCAAGGCTGGATCCCGCTCGCGCAGCCGGAGTCCGACGACTTCCTCTTCCCCCAGCCGCATGCGCAACTCGCCCCGCCTCGGCACGCGGCAGTACGCACACACCCTCGGCCATCGGATCGATGAACGCGGATCCGACCCTGCGAACTACGGCGCCCACTGGATCCGCCGGACCGAGGCAACACTGGACACTGATTCACCGCCGTACGAAGAACCCGCGGGCCGTGCAGCTGCGGCTCGGCCGTTCCAGGCGCGCATCCACCGTGCGGTACTTGGGCATCGCGGTCGAGGCCGTCCTGGAGATCGCCGAGCGAACCGAAATCCAGAAGCGGCAAGCAGATAGCCAACCGTCGATCCGAATCGCCCCTCCCCCGTTCGACAGAGCCGATATGCCGGACGCATCACCCGCATCGTCATCCGCCACCCGTCAATGGCGAACATCGAACCCGAAGACTCTTCCGGTACGCGCATAGGCATCCCGGGTCTGCTCCAACAGGTCCGCCAGGATCTTGAAGCCACGGGGATCCGCCTGCGCGAAGCCTCGGGCTCCCGTGAGCACGAGCTTGAACGGGAAATCGATCCGTGGACCCGATCCCCAGATGCCGCCGGAATGCAGATTGAGCAGGCAGTCAAAAAGCGCATCCCAGTTCATCCCCCAGCCCGCTGCTTCGCCGGGCCGCACCGGATGGTTGGCGCCTGCTGGCCCCCCTAGCTGCAATGCCTCGCCCAAAGCGTCGAGTACCTCGGCCTTCGTGCGCCGGCCGTTCAGGTCGATGACCCGGGTGCTCGGCATCTCGGTGGATTTTTTGCAAGTCATGGTGGCAGGTCGCACCATAACTGCGGAAGGGAGACTTCGGCCAGAAGCGGACATCGACACACCCACCGCCCAAAGTCGACAAAGACGGTAAACCCGCGGCGGCAGATCTAGAGCCGAGTTCGTTTGAAGGCGTGCCGAACAGGCTCGACTTCTTGCAGCTAAACCGCCTGCGCCGGACCTTACTTTGCGACTGGTTCGGTTGCCTTCGAGAGTGCTTCTGTAGCGCGCTTGCTCGCCGATCCGAACCCTTTGTTGCCCAAATTAGCGGCGAACTCGCTCAGCTGCTGCGCCGTGATGCCGACGTTCATGCTGATGCGGTTGTGGGCCAGCAGTTGCGAGTCCGTTCCTTCGAGCGCAGCCAGGGCCGCCACGGTGGCGAGTTCGCGGCTTTGCCAGTCCAGGTTGCTGCGGGCGAAGATGTCCCCGAACAAATGCGTCTTGAGGTATTGATCGATCGCAGGCGCGAAGTCGAACAAGGGGCCTCGAACGGGACTGCCGGAGAGCTTGGTCTGGTTGGCCGTTCCCTCCGCCAGCAATTCGGCGCCGGTCGGCACCGGTCCAGACTCCGAGCCGACGGTATCCCGGACGCCCTTTTGCTTCCGCGCATTGAGCACCTTCATGAACTCACCTAGGGCGTTGAGGCTGCGCGGAAACCCGGCATAGGCATACATCTGCACCAGGACTTCCTTCAACTCGTTGATGGTCCAGCCCGCGTCGAGTCCGCGGTTCAGCGCTGGGACTAAGCGAGCGATGTCGCCGATGGCGGTCGCAGCCGCGATGGGGCCGAGGACGGCTTGCTTGGGGGTGAGGGTCTGGGATGGATGGGTCGTCATATTCGGGGCGAGGGCAGGTGCGGACGGCTGGGCCGATGCGGCGGTGACGCTAGACAGGGCGATGAGTCCGAGGATCGCTCGGCGGGAGCCGGCGATGGACTCAGCGGGCGTTGTATTGAGCATCGCTGACCTTCTCCATCCAGTTCACGTTCTTGCCATCGGCGGTGTTGCCGGTGACCGCCAGATGCGTCATTGCCACGTGCGCGGCAGCGCCGTGCCAATGCTTGATGCCTGGAGGGCACCACACCACGTCGCCGGGCCGGATTTCCTGGATGGGC
>JAKOND010000001.1 GCA_022702125.1 Burkholderiaceae bacterium | reverse complement strand
GCAGAGCGACCGGCTCGCCGAGATCATCGGCACCATCCACCTGGCCGACAGCGTCACGCGCATGGCCGGCACGCTCAGCCACGGCCAGAAGCAGTGGCTGGAGATCGGCATGCTGCTGATGCAGGACCCCAAGCTGCTGCTGCTCGACGAGCCGGTCGCCGGCATGACCGACGAGGAGACCGCCCGCACGGCCGAACTCTTCCTGACGCTCAAGGGCAGGCACTCGCTGATGGTGGTGGAGCACGACATGAGCTTCATCCGCACGATCTCCGAGATCGTCACGGTGCTGTGCGACGGTTCCGTGCTGGCGCAGGGGACGCTGGACGAGGTGCAGGCCGACGAACGCGTGATCGAGGTGTACCTTGGTCGATAGCTTGGGACATCCCCTCCGAAAGGACACGCCATGCTCACAGTGAAGAACATCCACCAGTACTACGGCGGCTCGCACATCCTGCGCGACGTCAGCTTCACGGCCACGCCCGGCAAGGTCACGGTGCTGCTCGGGCGCAACGGCGTGGGCAAGACGACGCTGCTGAAATCGCTCATGGGCCTGGTGCCCATCAAGAGCGGCAGCATCGAGTTCGACGGTCAGCCGATCCAGAAGCGCACGCCCTACGACCGCGCGCGCGCCGGCATGGGCTTCGTGCCGCAGGGCCGCGAGATCTTCGCCCGGCTCACGGTCGAGGAGAACCTGCGCATGGGCCTGGCCTACAAGAGCGGCGGCACGCCGATCCCGGCCGAGCTCTACGAGCTGTTCCCGGTGCTCAAGCAGATGCTGCACCGGCGCGGCGGGGACCTGTCGGGCGGGCAGCAGCAGCAGCTCGCCATCGCCCGCGCGCTGGCGGCCGGGCCGCGGCTGCTGATCCTGGACGAGCCGACCGAGGGCATCCAGCCGAACATCATCAAGGACATCGGACGGGTGATCCGGCGGCTGGCGGACACCGGGTTGCCGGGGGTGGGGGCGGGGCCGATGTCCATCCTGCTGGTCGAGCAGTACTACGACTTCGCGGAGGAGCTGGCGGACGACTACCTGGTGATGGAGCGGGGGGAGTTCGTGGCGCGCGGGGAGGGGAAGGACATGCAGGCGGATGGGGTGCGGCAGATGGTGGCGATCTGAGGGACGCGGCGGCGGAGCGGCCGCAAGCAGCATCCGGCGAAGCGTGATAAGGTCCGTGGCCCCAGGGAAAACCCTGCGTCTTCGCGCTTCCTTCTTCCGGACGCCGCCCATGCCCACCCCAGAATCCTCCTCCCTTCCCGCCGCCGACGCGCCCGTGGGGCCGCCGGCCGTGGCCGCGCCCGGACTATCGGCCGGCATGGTCTTCGTGTTCGCCGTCGCCTCGGGGCTGACGGTCGCCAACATCTACTACGCGCAGCCGCTGCTCGGGCCGATCTCCGCATCGCTCGGCATGCATGCCGGCACCGCCGGATTGATCATGACGCTGACGCAGCTGGGCTACGGCGCCGGGCTGCTGCTGCTGGTGCCGCTGGCAGACATGGTCGAGAACCGGCGGCTGATCGTCACGCTCATGGGCGGGGTGGTCCTCGGGCTGGCCGGCGTGGCCTGCGCCGGCTCGGCGGCGGAATTCCTGGCGGCCTCGTTCCTGGTGGGGGTGAGCACCGTCGCCACCCAGGTGCTGGTGCCCTTCGCCTCGCAGCTGGCGCCGGACGCCACCCGGGGCCGGATGGTCGGCAACATCATGGCGGGGCTGCTGGCCGGCATCATGCTGGCGCGGCCTCTGGCCAGCGCGGTGGCGTCGGCCTGGGGCTGGCGGGCGATCTTCGTCGTGTCGGCGGTGGCCATGGCCGCGCTGGCGCTGCTGCTGTGGCGGGTGCTGCCGCAGCGGCGGCCGGCCGGCGGCGCCGGCTATGCGGCCACCATCGCCTCGCTGCCGGGCATCGTGCGCGCCACGCCGCTGCTGCGCCGGCGCTCCCTCTACCAGTCCATGATGTTCGCCGGCTTCCAAGCCTTCTGGACCGCGTCGCCGCTGATGCTGGCGCGCGAGTTCGGGCTGGACCAGCGCGGGCTGGCGCTGTTCGCCTTCGCCGGCGCCTCGGGCGCGCTGGCCGCGCCGCTGGCGGGCCGGCTGGCCGACCGCGGCCTGACGCGGCTGGGCACCGGCGCGGCGCAGGCGGCGGGCGTGCTGGCCTTCGCCGGCGCGGCGCTGTCGGTGCATTGGCATTCGCTGGCCGGGCTGGTGCTGTCGGTGGTGCTGCTGGACGCGGTGGTGCAGCTCAACCACGTGCTCGGCCTGCGCAGCATCTACATGCTGGCGCCGGCGCTGCGCGGGCGGCTCAACGGCCTGTACATGGCCTGCATCTTCGTGTGCGGCGCGGCGGCGTCCGGCCTGTCGGCGGCGGTCTACGCCTTCCGGGGCTGGACGGCGGTGTGCCTGCTCGGCGGCGGGCTGATCCTGCTGGCCTTCGTCTATTTCCTGACCGAGCGCCGGGACGGTCCCATCCAACAAAACGATGCCCGCGCTCCGGGCGCGGAGGCGGTGCGATGAGCGGTTCGGCGATTCCGATGCAAGAGGACGACGCCCCGGCGGCGGCCGGTTCCGTCCCCCGGGCCGACGGCCGGCGCGCTGCCCGGGCGGTGCTCGCGCTAGCGGTCGGCGGCTTCGGCATCGGCACCGGCGAGTTCGCGATCATGGGCCTGCTGCCCGACGTGGCCACCGACCTGCGGGTGACCATCCCCCAGGCGGGCCATGCCATCAGCGCCTACGCGCTGGGCGTGGTCATCGGCGCGCCGCTGCTGGCGGTGCTGACGGCCGGCTGGGGGCGGCGCCGGCTACTGGTGGCGTTGATGGCGGTGTTCGCGCTCGGCAATTTCGCCAGCGCGCTGGCGCCGGGCTACCTGTCGCTCAACGGCCTGCGCTTCCTGACCGGGCTGCCGCACGGCACCTACTTCGGCGTCGCGGCGCTGGTGGCGGCTTCGCTGGCGCCGCCGGGCCGCCGGGCGCGGGCGGTGGGGCAGGTGATGCTCGGGCTCACGGTCGCGACGCTGATCGGCGTGCCGATCGCCGCCTGGCTGGGCCAGCTGCTCGGCTGGCGCGCGGCCTTCGCCTTCGTGGGCGGCATCGGGCTGCTGTCGGCGGCGCTGGTGCACCGCCACGTCCCCGACCTGCCGGCGCAGACCGGGGCCAGCGCGCTGCGCGAGCTCGGCGCCCTGAAGCGCAAGCAGGTCTGGCTGACGCTGGGCATCGGCGCCATCGGCTTCGGCGGCCTGTTCGCCGTGTTCAGCTACATCAAGCCGCTGCTGGTCGAGGTCACGGGCGTGGGCGAGGCCTGGGTGCCGCTCTTCCTGGCGCTGTTCGGCCTGGGCATGGTGATGGGCAACCTCGTCGGCGCGCGGCTGGCCGACAAGTCGCTGATGCGCACCATCGGCGGCCTGCTGCTCTGGAGCGTGCTGGTGCTGTCGGCCTTCTATTTCACCGCGCATCACGCGGCGGCGGTGGCGGTCAACATCTTCCTGGTCGGCACGATCGTCGCCATCGGCCCGGCGCTGCAGATCCGGTTGATGGACGTGGCGGGCGACGCCCAGACGCTGGCCGCCGCCCTCAACCATTCGGCCTTCAACATGGCGAATGCGCTGGGCGCGTGGCTCGGCGGGCTGGCCATCGCGGCCGGCTTCGGCTGGACCTCCACCGGCTGGGTCGGCACGCTGCTGGCGCTGGCCGGCCTGGGCATCTTCGCCGTGGCGCTGCGCAGCGCGCGGGCGGACGCGCGCCGGACCGCCTCCGCCGGATGAGGGCGGGCGCCGCGTCGCCGGCGGCCGGCGCGAGCGATTCCGCCCGCCGATGCGGCGTCCGCGCGGCGTCCGGGGGCATGGCCGGACCGCGGGTCGGACGTGTCCACGGCTGGTAGACTGCCCCGACACCTCTTCCACCGGATCGCCATGTCTACCCGTACCAGCCATCCTCCCTTGACCGAGCGAGGCATGCGGATCGCCGAGCGCCGCATCCCCGCGATGGCGCCCAAGGCCGGCCACGACGCCTACCTGGCCACGCTCCGGCGCACCGGCGCGGTCACCGTCAAGACGAGCCGCGGGCAGATGGTGGAGCGCAAGCGCGACGGGAGCGTCACGGTGATCAAGGACCTCCCGGTCGGCAAGCGCGTCAAGCGCGGGACCGTGCTCCGGCGTGTCGACCGGGCCGGCTGACGGCGCGCCGGCCGCCGCCGGGCTCTCGCGGCCGGCACCGGCGCAACCGGCCCAGCCGCGCCTGCGGATCCTCGCCGGGCCCAACGGATCGGGCAAGAGCACCATCATGTCCGAGCTGAAGCCGCAATGGATCGGCGTGTTCGTCAATGCGGACGAGATGGAGCGCGATCTCGCATCCTCGCGAGGCCGGTTGCGCCTGCGCGAACTGGGCATCCGCGGCGCGGCGCAGGACGTGCTGCAGGGCATCCGGAGCAGCCTCGGGACGTCCGGGCTGGAGGCGCGGATCGATGTGCCGGCCCTGCTCGCGGGCATGACCATCGACGCCGGGCTGCGGCTCCAGGTGCCCGGCCCCTACGATTCCTACCTGGCCTCGGCGCTGGCCGAAGCCGTGCGCGGGCGGCTGCTCGACGAGCGGCGGACCTTCACCTTCGAGACCGTGATGTCCCATCCGTCGAAGATCGCATTCATGGCGGACGCGCGGGCGCGCGGCTACCGCGTCTATCTCTACTTCGTGGCCACGGACGATCCCGACATCAACATCGACCGCGTGCGCCGCCGCGTGATGCAGGGCGGGCATCCGGTCGACGACGGGAAGGTCGTCGACCGGTACTACAAGTCGATCGGCCTCATGACCCGGGCGTGCGAGGTCGCGCACCGGGCGTACATCTTCGACAACTCCGGCTCCCGGCACAAGCTCCTCGCCGAAGTCGCCGACTTCGAGACGATCGAACTCGCATCCAGCCGGATCAATCCCTGGTTCCTGCGCACGGACCTCTGGAAGGCGTTCTCCTGAGCCGGCCCGCGCCGGCGCCCGGCGCTACACCGGGCTGCGCTGCGCCAGCGGCGGCGGGTTCCACTCGTACAGCCAGGTCTCGGTCAGCGCCTCGCCGCCGGCGCGCAGGAAGAGGCGCAGGCCGACCGGTTCGGTGGTCTCGTCGGGCACCAGGTCGAACATCGCCCGGTAGCCCTGGACCGAGGCCAGCGGCCGGGCCGAGACGATCTCGACGTTGCCGCGCGATACGGTGATGACCGCTTCGACCGCCGTGCCCGCCGGAATCCGCGACAGGTTGCCGCCCGAGAAGTCGATGGCGAAGCGCCAGGAGAAGTACTTGCGCTCCCGGCCGACGATGCCGCCCAGGCCGGTGCGGCTGGCCACGCAGCGCGCCAGCAGCGGCTGCGCCGGCGGCTCCGCGCCCCAGGACAGGCGGTAGCCCACCAGCATCTCGTCGCCCGGCCGGGGCTTGGCGGCCGGCTCCCAGAAGGCGACGATGTTGTCGAAGGTCTCGTCGAGCGTCGGGATCTCCACCAGGTCCACCGTGCCGCGCCCCCAGTCGCCCCGGGGCTCGACCCAGAGCGACGGGCGGCGGTCGTAGAACACGCCGTCGTCCTGGTAGTTCTCGAAGTTCCGGTCGCGTTGCAGCAGGCCGAAACCGGCCGGGCTGTCGTCGGCGAAGGCGTTGAAGCGCAGCGCGGTCGGGTTCGACAGCGGGCGCCAGATCCACTCGCCGGCGCCGGTCAGGATCGACAGGCCGTCGGAATCGTGGATCTCCGGCCGCCAGTCGTTGGCCAGGCGCCGGTCGTTCTCGCCGGTCTGGTACATGCTGGTGAGCGGCGCGAGGCCCAGGCGCTCGATGTCCTTGCGCGGGTAGAGCGCGGCGTCCACCTCCATCGCGGTGGTGTCGCCGGGCGTGATGGCGAAGCGGTAGGCGCCGGCGATGCTGGGCGAATCCAGCAGCGCGTGGACGACCACGGTGCGGGAGGCGGGCGCGGGGCGCTCGATGTAGAACTCGGTGAAGTCGGGGAATTCCTCGGCGCGGGGCAGCGCGGTATCCACCGCCAGGCCGCGCGCCGACAGGCCGTACTGGCGGCTGCCGCCGACGGCGCGGAAGTAGCTGGCGCCGAGGAAGGCGACCATGTCCTGCTCCAGCGCGTCCGCCGTGCTGAGGCGGAAACCCGCGAAGCCCAGGTCCGCCGGCAGCGACGCGCCGTCCAGGCCGCTCGTGCCGTAGTCGAACATCGCCGGGTCGTAGGCCAGCTCCTGGGCGCGGCCGTCGGCCACCTCGAACATGTGGACCCGGCGCCGGAAGTACATGCCCAGGTGGAAGAGCCGGATCTGGAACTGCAGCCGCCGGTCGTTCCACAGCGCGTGGTCGGCCCGGAAGCGGATGGCCTGGTAGCGGTCGAAGTCCAGCGCCGCGACCGCCTCCGGCACCGGCGCGGCGGGGGGCCGGTAAGGCGCGGCCGCCAGCGCGCGGGCCCGGCCCTTGAGCCAGGCGTAGTCGAAGGCCAGCGGTTCGCCCAGCGGCACCAGGCCGGCGGCCCGGGCGGCGGGCGACAGGAGGGACAGGGCCGGGACCGCGCAGGCGGCGCCGAGGAGCGTTCTTCTTTGCATGGGCGGCGATGACCTGCGGGGAGGGCTGCGGGGACGGCCCGGGAGCGCCCGGCATGGCGGACGGATCGCGGGCAGGAACGGGGCCAAGAATACGGGAGTGGCTTCCGCGCCGGTTACAAGTTGCAGGCCGGTCCGACTATGCTGGCGACTGCCGGCGGGCGCACCACCTGCGATCGCCCGCGGCCGGAATCCCCTTCGCCCGTATCCATCCCCAAGGAGCCCACCATGAAAGCCGTCTGGAAAGACATCGTCATCGCCGAGAGCGACGACACCGAACTCGTCGAGGGCAACCACTATTTCCCCGAGGCATCGCTCAAGCGCGAGTACGTCACCTTCAGCAACCACCGCACCATCTGCCCGTGGAAGGGCCAGGCCAGCTACTACTCGCTGCTGGTGGACGGCGAGCTCAACAGCGATGCCGTCTGGTACTACCCCGATCCCAAGCCCGGCGCCGAGGCGGTGCGCGGCCGGGTGGCGTTCTGGAAGGGCGTGAAGGTCCATGCCTGAGGCCGCGCCCGCGGCCCGGCCCCCCGGGCTGGCCGCCCTGATCGGCGAGCCCAAGATCGACTGCCATGTCCATGTCTTCGATCCGGCGCGCTTCCCCTACGCGGCCGACGCCGCCTACCGCCCGGCGGGCGGCGAGCGCGCCACCGCGGCGCTGCTGGCGCAGGTGCACGACGCCTACGGCGTGGGCCACGCGCTGCTGGTGGGGCCGAATTCCGGATACGGCGAGGACAACCGCTGCCTGCTCGACGCAATCGCGGGCGATCCGGCGCGCTTCCGGGGCGTGGCGGTCGTCGCCGACGACACCGGGCGCGACGAGCTGCTGCGGCTGAAGGCGGCGGGCGTGGTCGGCGTGGCCTTCAACGCCACCTTCCACGGCACGGCGCACTACGCCCGGACCGCGCCGCTGCTGCGCCGCCTGCGCGACCTGGACCTGTTCCTGCAACTGCAGGTGGAGGCCGACCAGCTGCTCGACCTGGAAGGCCTGGTGCGCGACAGCGGCGTGCGGCTGCTGGTGGACCACTGCGGCCGCCCGGTGCCCGAGGCCGGCCTGGGGCAGGCCGGGTTCCAGGCGCTGCTGCGGCTGGCGCGCGACGGACGCGCGGCCTGCAAGCTTTCGGGCCTGGCGAAGGCATCGCGCCAGCCCTATCCGTTCGCCGACCTGCACGGCCATGTCCGGGCCCTGCTCGACGCCTTCACGCCCGACCGGTGCGTGTGGGGCTCGGACTGGCCCTTCCTGCGCGCGCCGGACCGCACCGACTTCGGCCCGCTGCTGGCGCTGGCGGGCCGATTGCTGCCGGACGCGGCGGACCGCCGCCGGGTTATGCACGACACGCCGGCGCGGCTGTTCGGGTTCGGCGCCGGCTGAAGGGTTGCCCCCCGTCGTGCGGGCCGCGCCCGCAGCCCCGGCGACTGCTATGGTTCCAGGAGCTGGAAGCCAAGGCGGAATGCGGGCTGCAGAGCGATCCGACCACCCTCACTGCTCGGTGTAGCTGTACGTCAGCCCGCCGTCCACGCTGTAGGTGCTGCCGGTGACGTAGGCCGCGTCGTCGCTCGCCAGGAAGGCGACCACCGCCGCGACTTCCTCGGGCGTGCCCATGCGCTGCAGCGGGATGTTGGCGGTCACCTTCGCCAGCTGGGCCTTGTCGGCCATCAGCTTGGCGTTGATCGGGGTGGCGATGGCGCCGGGCGCGACGTTGTTGATGCGGATGCCCAGCGGCGCCAGCTCGGTCGCGAGGTTGCGGGTCAGCATGCGCAGCGCGCCCTTGCTGGCGCAGTAGGCCGCGAAGTGCGGGAAGGCGATCTCCTCGTGCACCGAACTCATGTTGACCACCGCGCCCGGCCGTCCGGTGGCGCGGCACTGCCGCACGAAGGCCTGGGTGCCGAAGAACACGCCCTTGAGGTTGACGTTCATCACCGCGTCGTAGTCTTCCTCGGTCACGTCCCAGAACGAGGCGTTGCGCTCCATGCCGGCGTTGTTGACCAGGATGTCGAGCCGCCCGAGCGTCAGCACCGCCTGGCCGACCAGGGCGATGGCGCCCTGGGCGCTGCCGATATCGGCCTCGATGAAGGTGGCGGTGCCGCCGATGGCGGCGATGTCGGCCAGCAGGTTCTCGGCGCGCTCGTCGCGGTGGCGGCCGTTGAGCGCTACGTGGGCGCCTTCGGTGGCCAGGCGCAGCGCGCAGGCGGCGCCGATGCCCTGGGTGCTGCCGGTGACGAGGGCGGTTTTTCCGGTGAGGCGAGCCATGGTGTCTTTCCTTGGAGGTTGTTGTGGTGGGAGGGGCGGAATCGGGGCAGGACGGATCAGAACAGGGCGGCGAGCGCGGTCCAGCCGGTCTGGTGGCTGGCGCCCAGGCCGCGGCCGGTGTCGCCGTCGAAGTACTCGTGGAAGGCGATCGGCCGCTCGCCCCGCGGTCCGGGCACGGCGAGGACGTCGCCGCCGTCCGAGGGCCGGCGTCCGTCGGCATCCGGCAGGAACAGCGCCACCAGCCGGTCCTGCAGGAAGAGGGCGATCTCGCGCAGGTTCAGCATCCGGCCGGAGCCGGTCGGGCATTCCACCCGGAAGTCCTCGCCATAGTAGGCGTGAAAACGCAGCAGGGCCTCGACGATCAGGTAATTCAGCGGCATCCACACCGGGCCGCGCCAGTTGCTGTTGCCGCCGAACATGCCGGTGTCGCTTTCTGCCGGGGTGTAGCGCAGGCCGTAGTGGGTGCCGTTGAGGTCGTAGTCGAAGGCCTTGGCGCAGTAGGCGCGCGAGACCGAGCGCACGCCGTGGGCCGACAGGAACTCGGTCTCGTCGAGCATGCGGCGCAGCAGCAGCTTCATGCGGTGGCCGCGCAGCAGGCTGAACAGGTGCAGGCCCTCGCCGCCGCCGCTGCCGGACGGCGTGGCGGGCGCCTGCCAGTTGCTGACCAGCACCGCCAGCTCGGGCCGCTGGCGCAGGAAGGACTCCATGTGCCGGCGCATGCGGGGCAGGCGCTCCCAGCGGGCGTCGTCCAGCACCTCGACCGCGAACAGCGGGATCAGGCCGGCGATGGTGCGCAGCTTGAGCCGGCTCCAGCGGCCGTCGGGCATGCGCAGCATGTCGTAGTAGAAGCCGTCCTCCGCGTCCCAGAGGCCCCGGCCGTCGTCGGGCTCGTCGCCCGCGTCGTGCGGCGCCGACGGGTCGGCCATGTCCGCCATCGCGCCGGCGATGTAGAAGAAGTGCTCGCCGAACTTGATCGCCAGGTCCTCGTAGACCGGCTGCTCCAGCGCCAGCTCCATCGCGATGCGCATCAGGTTGAGGGCGTACATCGCCATCCAGCTGGTGGCGTCGGCCTGCTCCAGCGTGCCGCCCGCGCCGTCCGCGCCGGGCACCGGCCGGCTGCGGTCGAAGACGCCGATGTTGTCCAGGCCGAGGAAGCCGCCCTCGAAGATGTTGTTGCCGGTGCTGTCCTCGCGGTTGACCCACCAGGTGAAATTGAGCATCAGCCGGTGCAGCACCTTCTGCAGGAAGGCGGTGTCGGACCGCCCGGTGGCCTGCGCGTCGGCCCGGTAGACCTTCCAGGCCGCCAGCGCCTGCACCGGCGGGTTCACGTCGCTGAAATTCCACTCGTAGGCCGGCAGCTGCCCGTCGGGGTGCATGTAGCGGTCGTGCAGCAGCAGGGTGATCTGGCGCTTGGCGAAGTCCGGGTCGATCGGCGCCAGCGCGATGCAGTGGAAGGCCAGGTCCCACGCGGCGAACCAGGGGTACTCCCATTTGTCGGGCATCAGGACGATGTCGTGGGCGCGCAGCTGGCGCCAGCCGGCGTTGCGGCCGTCGCGGCGGGCGGCGGGACCCTCGGCGAGCCAGCGGCTCACGTCGTAGGCGTAGAACTGCTTGCTCCACAGCAGGCCGGCCCAGGCCTGGCGGCGCACGGCCCGCCGGGCGTCGTCGTCCCCGTCGTCCTGCGCCGGCGGCTGGTGCGTCGCGTAGAACCGGTCGGCCCAGGCCCGGCAGGCGTCCATCGCCGCGTCGAAGCCGGTGAAGCCCTCCGCCGGCAGGCGGGGCGCCAGCCCGGCGCGGCACAGCCGCAGCCGCACCGCCGCGCTGCCGCCGGCCGGCACCGTCAGCACGAACCAGGCCGCCGCCTTGGTGCCGCGCGGCTGGGCATAGACCGCCTGCGCATCGCCTTCGACCACCCGGGCGTGGATGCCGTCCTTGAAGCACGCGGCCTCGCCTTCGGGGCGGGAGCGCAGCGGCGGATGCGCCGGCGCGTCGGGCACGCGGTGCGGGTTGCTGGTGTTGTCGGTGAACAGCAGCCGGAAGTCCTGGCCCGCCTCGCCGTCGATGTCGCAGATCCATTCGTCGCCGAGGCCCGGATGCGCGATGCGGAGGCGCCCGGCCTGCGCGCCCGCGCCGCCGCCGCGGATCAGCGGCAGTTCGGCCAGCTCGGGGTCGGCGCGGAACCAGAGCGTGGGCAGCAGGTGGAGGGTCGCCGCCGCATCGCCCCGGTTGTGCACCGTGTAGCGCGCCAGGATCTCGTCCGGCGCGGGCTTGGCGTAGTCGATCTCGATGTCGAAGAACCGGTCGCCGTCGAACGCGCCGGTGTCGAGAAGCTCGAATTCCGGGTCGTCCCGGGTGCGGCGCCGGCTCTCGGCCAGCAGCCGCTCGTAGGGGAAGGCCGCCTGCGGGTAGCGGTAGAGCATCCGCATCCAGCGGTGGTCGGGCAGGTTGTCGAGGTGGTGCCAGATCTCCTTCGCGTCCTCGCCATGGTTGCCCTCGGCGTTGGACAGGCCGAAGAAGCGCTCCTTGAGGATCGCGTCCCGCCCGTTCCACAGCGCCAGCGCGAGGCACAGCGACTGGCGCCGGTCGCAGAGGCCGCCGATGCCGTCCTCGCCCCAGCGGTAGGCGGTGCTGCGCGCCAGGTCGTGGGGCACGCTGCTCCAGGCGTCGCCGTCGGCGCTGCGGTCCTCGCGGACCGTGCCCCACTGCCGGTCGGCCACGTAGGGCCCCCAGCGCAGCCAGGCCTCGGTGTCGTCGGCGGCCGGCGGGGCATCGGAAGGGGGCGGGTTGTAGGGCATGGCGGCTGGCGGGGATGCGTGGACGACGGCGGCGGGAACGTGACTGTGCGGGTGGCGGCGGAAGGCCGGGGGAGCCGGCCAGCCGGCATTCTGTCGCCGACGGCCGGGCAGGATGTGTGCAGAGGTTGGACGCGGGCCAGGCCCGGCGATTTATGCAGACGGATGGTGCCGTCTCGGTGAGAATCTGCGGTTTTTGTCCTGACTTCTGGAGATGCACGATCTTGCAGGTCGCCGCCCCTATACGCAGCCTGAAGACCCAGATCGCCCTGGTCTTCGGCTCGCTGGTCATCGTGGTGGTGACCGGCCTCACCGTGGTCCTGGGCGGCATGCTCAGCACCCGCATCCGCCACGACACCGAGGCCAGCCTGCGCCTGATGGCCGACAGCGTCGCCGCCACGCTGCAGCGCAACCTGTCCTACCGCAGCAAGCAGGCGGTCGTGATGGGGCAGTCCGAGTCCCTGTGGATCGGCGGGCTGGATTCGCCGCCCGCCTACGGGGCGCTCCGGAGGATCCACGATTACCAGCCCGAGAACCGCCGGGCCGAGGTGGCCGATCTCCAGGGCCGCATCCTGGCCGCCGCGCCACGCCACCAGATCGGACAGAACGTGCGGGAGCGGGAATGGTTCGCGAACGGGTTGCAGGAAGCCACCATCAGCGTGCAGTCCGATTCCGCGGTGTCGCATCCGCGCGGCAAGCGTGCCCTGGGCCCTTCCGCCGAGATCTTCGTGGTGTTCTCGGCACCCGTGGTCGTCAAGGAGCGCACCATGGGCGCGGTCGCGGTGCACACCTCCTGGGAATGGGTGCAGTCGGCCATCGAGCAGTACCTGCCGCCCGATGCGGCGGAACTGGCGCTGGACGTGGTGGTCTTCGACCGCAGCGGTAGGCTCCTGCATGCGGTCGGCCCGCAGGCCGAAGCCATGCGCGCGGCCGGCCAGGCCCGTCCGGTGACCGGGCCGCTGCCGAGCAGCGTGCGCTGGACCGACGGGCTGGACTACCTCACCGCGCTCTCGCCGGTGAAG
>JAKOND010000328.1 GCA_022702125.1 Burkholderiaceae bacterium | reverse complement strand
TACCATCGTGCCGTCCATGTCGAAGATCAGCGCGCGGGCGCCCGCCGGCAGCCGGGCGGCGGGAGCGGGAAGCGGGGCGGAGGAGAGGGCGGCGTCCATGCGGATCAGACGCCCTGCTTCAGCGAGGCTTCGATGAAGGCGTCGAGGTCGCCGTCGAGCACCTTCTGCGTCGCCGAGATCTCCACGCCGGTGCGCAGGTCCTTGATGCGGCTGTTGTCCAGCACGTAGCTGCGGATCTGGTGGCCCCAGCCGACGTCGGTCTTGGTGTCCTCCAGCTTCTGCTGCTCCTCCTGCCGCTTGCGCATCTCGAAGTCGTAGAGCCGCGAGCGCAGGCGCTGCCAGGCGACGTCGCGGTTGCTGTGCTGGCTGCGGCCGTCCTGGCACTGCACCACGATGCCGGTCGGGATGTGCGTCAGGCGCACCGCCGAGTCGGTCTTGTTGATGTGCTGGCCGCCGGCGCCCGAGGCGCGGAAGGTGTCGGTGCGCACGTCCGACGGGTTGATGTCGATCTCGATCGAGTCGTCGATCTCCGGGTAGACGAAGACGCTGGCGAAGCTGGTGTGGCGCCCGCCCGAGGAGTCGAAGGGCGACTTGCGCACCAGCCGGTGCACGCCGGTCTCGGTGCGCAGCAGGCCGAAGGCGTACTCGCCCTCGATCTTGATGGTCGCGCCCTTGATGCCGGCGGTGTCGCCGGCCGATTCGTCCTCGACGGTCGCCTTGAAGCCCTTGCGCTCGGCGTACTTGACGTACTGGCGCAGCAGCATGCTGGCCCAGTCGCACGCCTCGGTGCCGCCGGCGCCGGCCTGGATGTCCAGGAAGCAGTTGAGCGGATCGGCCTCGTTGCTGAACATGCGGCGGAATTCGAGTTCCTCGACGTCCTTGCGCAGCGCGGCGGTGTCCGCCTCGATCGAGGCCAGGCCGTCCAGGTCGCCTTCTTCCTTGGACATGTCGTAGAGCTCGATGTTGTCGGCCAGTTCGCTGGTGAGCTTCTCAAGGGTGAGCACCACGCCGTCGAGCGCTTTCTTCTCGCGGCCGAGTTCCTGCGCCTTCTTCGGGTCGTTCCAGACGGTGGGGTCTTCCAGCGACGCGTCTACCGTGCGCAGGCGGTCTTTCTTGGCATCGAAGTCAAAGATACCTCCGGAGATCGACCGTGCGCTCGCGCAGGTCGTGGAGGGTGGTGCCGATGAGGTTGATGCGTTCTGCTTCCATGATGTTCTTGGCCTGGTATGCGTGTGGGGAGGGGAATCCGGTCGGATTCGGGAGGACCGGGCATTTTGTCATGCACCGGCGGCCCCGGGCCTTCAGCCGGGGCGCCGGCGGCCGAAATGAAGGGCAATGGCCGCGCATCCCGCCGCGGCCCCGCACCTCCTCCGGAACATCCCATGCAGATCGACAGCACCTCTTCCCCTTCCCGCGCGACCGTCGCGGGCGGCAACGCGGACAGCAGCAAGGAGATCGCGCAGCTGCAGGCCAAACTCAAGAAGGTCGTCGCCGAACTCAAGACCGTGGCCTCCGACGACAGCATGAAGGCCGAAGAAAAGCAGCAGAAGGAGCGGCTGCTGCAGGCGCAGATGCAGGCCCTCGAGCAGCAGATCTCCGCGGTGCAGCAGGCGGAGCAGCAGAAGCGGCAGAAACAGGCCGAGGCCGCGCAGCAGCATGCCGTCCCCGACCAGCGCCGCGCCACGAAAACGCCCGGCCTGGGCGAGAACCTCGACGTCTACGGTTGAGGGGGCGCGCGCCGGGCCGGGCGCCGGCGTTCCCGTCCGGGCGGGTCGGCCAGGAAAGGCCGGCCACGGACGGTCATAATCCCGCGCTTTGCCCCGGCCGCTCCATGCCGCATGCCCGCATCCGCGGCCATGCGACAGGCAGCAACGGCGGGGCGGTCCGTCCATGCCGATCTCCGTCCTGTCTTCTGCTTTCATCGCCGTCCTCGTCGGGTTCGGCGGCACGGTCGCGCTGGTGGTGCAGGCCATCCAGGCGATGGGCGGCTCGGCGGAGCAGGTCGGCTCGGCGGTGACCGCGCTGTGCCTCGGCATCGCGCTGGGCGGCGGCGGGCTCAGCCTGGCGCTGCGCATGCCGGTGGTGCTGGCCTGGTCCACGCCCGGCGCGGCGCTGGTCGCCGCCGCCACCGCCGGCGCGGCCGGCTATCCCTCGGCCGTCGGCGCCTTCGTGGTCGCGGCGGCGCTGGGCGTGCTGCTCGGGCTGGTGCCGGCGCTGGGCCGGCTGGCGGCGCGCATCCCGGCCTCCATCGCCGCGGCCATGCTCGCGGGCGTGCTGCTGCCGTTCTGCATGGGCCTGTTCCGCGGCATCGCCTCCGACGCGGTGCTGGCCTGCGTGCTGCTGGCCGTCTTCGTGGCCGCCCGCCCGCGCTGGCCGACCTACGCGCTGCCGATGGCGCTGGCGGCCGGCATCGCGCTGGTGCTGGCGCGCGGCCAGGTGTCGTGGGGCGCCACGGGCGGACAGGGCGGCGCGGTGGCGGGCATGCTCGCCTTCACCGCGCCGGTCTTCGAATGGCGCACCGCGCTGGGCCTGGGCGTGCCGCTCTTCCTGGTGACGCTGGTGTCGCAGAACCTGCCGGGCTTCGTGGTGCTGCGCAGCGCCGGCTACCAGCCGCCGCCGCGCGCGGTGCTGCTGGCCACCGGCGCCGCGAGCCTGGCGGCCGCGCCTTTCGGCGCGCACGCGGTCAACCTGGCGGCGATCACCGCCGCCATCTGCACCAGCCCCGACGCGCATCCGGACAAGGCGCGGCGCTGGACGGTGGGCGTGGCCTACGCCGGCCTCTACCTGGCGCTGGCGGCCTTCTCGGCGCCCCTGGTCCGGTTCTTCATGGCGATGCCGCCCGCCACCATCGCCGCCATCGCCGGCCTGGCGCTGCTCGGCCCGCTGGC
>JAKOND010000280.1 GCA_022702125.1 Burkholderiaceae bacterium | reverse complement strand
GAGACCGCCTTCATCTCCGCCAGCATCGGCATCACCTACTACCCCCGCGACGGCGCGACCGCCGAGACCCTGCTGCGCGATGCCGACCAGGCCATGTACGCCGCCAAGGGCCTGGGCCGCAACCGCTACCAGGAATTCACTTCGTCGATGCACGAAGCCGCGCAGCAGCGCATGCGGCTGGCCGGCGACCTGCGCGGCGCGGTGGCCGGCGGGCAGCTGCGCGTCGTCTACCAGCCCATCGTGGAACTGGCGACCGGCAGCATCCACAAGGGCGAGGCGCTGGTGCGCTGGGAACACCCGGTGCGCGGCACCATCAGCCCGGCCGAATTCATCCCCGTCGCCGAGCAGACCGGCGTCATCCACGCCATCGGCGACTGGGTGTTCCACGAGGTCGTGCCCCGGCTGGCGCAGCTGCGGCGGACGCACCACCCGCACTTCCAGATGAGCCTGAACAAGTCGCCGGCGCAGTTCGTCGACGACTACGAGCTCTACAAGGAATGGCTGCGCGAGCTGGAGGCGCAGGGCCTGCCGGGCAGCAGCATCGCCCTGGAGATCACCGAGGGCCTGCTGCTGGAGGCCAACGCCGCCGGCGGCCTGAAGGAGAAGATGGCGCGGTTCCGCGAGGCCGGCGTGCAGCTGTCGCTCGACGACTTCGGCACCGGCTACTCGTCGCTGAGCTACCTCAAGAAGTTCGACATCGACTACCTCAAGATCGACCAGTCCTTCGTGCGCAACCTCGCCGAGGGGTCGAGCGAACTGGCCCTGTGCCGCGCCATCATCGCAATGGCGCATGCGCTGGGCCTCAGGGTCATCGCCGAAGGCATCGAGACACCGCAGCAGCGCGACCTGCTCGCGGCCATCGGCTGCGACTACGGCCAGGGCTACTGGTTCTCGCGGCCGGTGCCCTTCGAGGCGCTGGAGGCCCTGCTGGCCGAGGCGCGCCGGCTGCCGTAGCGGGCGCCGTCCGGCCATGCGGCCGGGAGGCGGCGGCAGGCGGCCGGGGAAACGTCTCCTTGCGTTATTGCGCATATCCTGAACTTGAACATCGAAACCGCCGCCATCATCTGGGGCGAAGACGCGCGCGGCACGTCAGCCGACGTGCCGCGATCGCCCGCCCGATGTCCACCGACCGACCTGCGCGCCAGGCCGCAACCCAGGGAGCCGACCACATGACCCCGCAAGAACAGCTTCTGCTCGACGAATTCCTGCAACGCCTCGCCTCCGTCCACGGCGTGGACAAGGACCCGCAGGCCGATGCGCTGATCCGCCAGCGACTGGCCTCCCAGCCCGACGCCGCCTACCTGCTGGTGCAGCGCTCGCTGCTGCAGGACCGGGCGTTGGAATCCGCCAAGCAGCAGATCGAGCAGTTGCAGCAGCAGGTGCGGCAGCTGCAGGAGTCGACCGCGCGGCAGGGCGGCGACCCGGGCGGCCGCAGCTTCCTGGGCGCGGGGCTGGAGCCCGGCTTCGGCCGCGCGCCGTCGGCGCCCGGTCTGTCGGCGGGCGGCGGCTATGACGGCGGCATCGGCGCCGGGGCCGGCGGATACGGCGCCGCGCCCGCGGCGCAGGCCCGCGCGCCCCAGGCCGCGCCCGGCTGGCGCGAACGCCTGTTCGGCGGCGGCGCGGCGGCCGCCCCGGTCCAGGCGCAGGCGGCGGCCCCCGCGCGCGGCGGTTCGAGCTTCCTCGGCAACGCCGCCGCGGCCGCCGCGGGCGTGGCCGGCGGCATGTTCCTGTTCAACGGCATCGAGAGCCTGATGGGCGGCAACCACCACGCGGGCGCGGGCGGCGCCAACAGCCTGCTGGGCGGCAACGACAGCACGGGCGGCGCGCCGCAGGAAACCATCACCGAGAACATCACCAACAACTACTACGACAGCCCGTCGGCCGGTGCCGGCGGCGACGCCCGCCAGGACTTCGCGTCCGACACCGGCGGCGGCAGCGACGACGGCGGCAGCTGGTTCGCCAACGACGACAGCGGCGGCGGCTTCTTCGACGGCGGGGACGACGACCAGATCGTCTGAGCCGGCGGGACCGCCCGGCCTCCGGCGCCGGGCGGGCGCGCGGCTAAAATAGCGCCCCCGCCCGCACCGCGCCCGGCGCGGGCCGCCCCGCACCGCCGGCGCCGCGCCGGCCTCCGGCACGGCGTCGCCGTCCGGGCGCCCCCTCCCTTTCCCCGGTCCCAGGTTCCTTCCGCCACCATGCAAGACCACTACGCCGCCCTGGGCGTCGCCGCCGACGCGCCGCTGGCCGAGATCAAGGTCGCGTTCCGGCGCAAGGCCGCCCAGTTCCACCCCGACCGCAACCCCTCGCCCGACGCCGCGCGCCAGTTCCGCGAGGTGCAGGAGGCCTACGACGTGCTGGCCGACGACACCGCCCGCCAGGCCTACGACGACAACCGCCGACGCGGCCTGCTCGACGACCCGCTCGCCACCGCCGGCGAGATCTGGAACCGCTACCTCGACGAGGCCCTCGCCTGATGCAACTCTCCCGCTATTTCCGCGACCTGCGCTCCGCCTACGACGCCGAGATCAACGACCTGCTCTCCGACTCCGAGGGCAAGAACGTCCTCGACAAGCGCCTGCGCGAGAAGCGCGGCCAGATCGAGTGGCTGGTGATGATGATGGACGACAGCCCCGAGATGCTGGCGCCCGCCTTCCACCGCGCCTTCGGCTTTCCCCGGCCGGACGCGGTGGAGGCGGTGCTGAACCGCGAGCCGGCGCAGTTCCCGGCCTGGTCGGCGCTGCTGCCCAGCCTGACGCTCGCGCCCTGGGCCGAGCCGCTGGCCGCCACCGTGCTCCGGCAGCCCGGCGGCGACCGCTTCCTGGTCGCGGCGGCCTGCCTCGAATACCTGCACCAGCGCCCCGACCCGCGCGCCGCGCAGGAGGCCGACGACCGCGACGGCGAGGACGACGAGGACGGCGATACCGGCGACGACGAGCTGGACGCCGACGACAACGTCGCCGACAGCGACGAGGCCGGCACCCGCCCCACCCCGCGCCAGCAGGAGGACGCCGGCGCCGATTGGATGGAAACCCACGGCTTCGACCGCAAGCCCTGAGACGGCCCCACCCCTTTCCCCACCGCACACAGGACCCCCCATGCATTACCCCGCCGTGGTGAAAGCCCAGAACCTCATCCGCGCCGGCGACATCGTCGGCGCCGAATCGGCGCTGGTGGCGCTGGCCGACGAGGAAGGCGACCGCGCCCTCGTGCTGGCCATGGAGCAGCTGCCGCCCAAGGACCTGCTGACCGTCATCCGGGAGTACGACAGCTCCAAGGAATCGGTGCTCAACCTGCTGATCACGCCGGCGATGTTCGCGCGCGCGGTGGTCATCGAGAAGCAGTACAAGGACCTGACGCACGCCAAGCTGCGCGGCATGGTCAACGCGGTGCTGTTCCGCGAGGACGCCGACCCGGTCGAGTTCCTGCAGGCCATCGGCGACCTCGACGGCGGCGCCGACGCGCTGGCCGACTACCTGCTCGAATACTGGGGCCGGGTCGAGAGCTTCGTGCGCACCGGCAGCTTCGACGCCTCGGAGGACGACGGCACCCTGATGTCCGAGGAGCACATGATCGCCGCCGTCTACGGCAAGCCCCGCGTCGAGCAGGACGAGGTGGCCGACAGCGACTGGATGGAATTCACCTGGCTGCTGCGCACCGCCTGCCCGGACCTGCTGATCGAGGTGCTGACCATCCTGCGCGCCCGCTTCAAGGCCTTCAACGCCGACCCCGAGGGCGAGGCCGAGGACCGCCCCGACATGTCGCACCAGTCCGAGATCGACCGCGAGGTCGGCGAGGACCGCGGCGGCGCCCGTCCGCGCGCCGTCGATCCCGACGAAGAATCGGCCATCTGAGATGGCGCGTTCCTCCGCAGACGCGGCATCCGCCGCTCCGTCCGGCGACGCGGCCGGCGCCGTGCCCGGGGCCTCCGGCGCGGCCGCCGTCGCGGTCTACGACCGGCGGCCCTTCTTCGAACGCGCGCTGCGCCACGGCGCGGCGATGCGCATCCTCGACGCCGAGCGCCTCGACGCCATCCGCCGCGACGCGCCCAAGGGGCTGGTGCAGATCGCCCGCTTCTTCGGCACCGAATTCCTGCGGCCCGAGCTGGAGCGCGCCCGCGAGCGCATGGTCAACCTGATCGGCCTGCACCTGGAGGACGCCACCGGCGGCGACCTGGACCGGGCGGCGCAGCTGCTGCGCGACCATTCGCTGCTGTCGCGGTCCAAGCAGGGCTCCGACATGCTCAAGGCGCTGATCGCGATGCCCGACAGCAGCCACTTCGGCCTGGCCGACGACGACGCGGCCTTCGGCGAGCGCGATGACCACCTGCCGCAGCTCGCGCGCTGGTCGCTGCGCAACATCGACGACTACCGCGCCGAGCGCGACCGCCGCCAGGCCGCGCGCGACCGCATCGACGCCGCCTGCTGGTTCGCCGCGCGCTCCGACGTGTCGCGCGACGACCTGCGCGAGGCCCAGGTCGACGCCGAGGCGGTGATCCGCACCGGGCTGCTGGCGCACGCCGCCTCGGGCCGGGTGCAGCTGCCGTCCTGGTCGCGCTTCGCGGCGCTGGTGGCGCAGCTGCGCAGGCGCGCCGCGGCCGGCCCGCTCGCCTCCGGCCTGCCGGCGGAGCTGCCGCCGCGCTTCGCGCCGCTGGCGCGCGACCTGTGGGCGGCGATGGAGCGCGACGACCTGCCCCGGATCCTCGACGCCGCCGTCACGCCGAAGAAGCTCTTCACCCAGACGGTGAGCTTCCTGGGCCGCTACCACTGGGCCGACGGCGACGCGGGCGAGATCGGCGACTTCGACCGCGCGGTGTCCGACCAGTGGGCGCGGCTGACCCAGGGCCACACCGACGACAGCTCGCTGCTGACGCTCTTCCTGTGCATCGCCGCCGGCGTGCCGCCCCGGACCGCGCTGACCGAGAGCGCCGCCGCCAGCCTGGTGCGGCGCCTGCGCAAGCACGGCTACGACGCGGAGAAGCCGTCCGACTTCATCCGCGAGTTCGCGCCGCACGAGCACCACAACGACTACCAGCGCCTGTGGAAGCAGTTCGCCGACGATACCCGCCGCGACCTGCTCGACGAGCGCGACACCAAGCTCTTCGAGGCGCTGTCCGCGCTGCGGCTGCACTGCAACCTGGTCGCCGCGCCCGAGAAGCCCGCCCGCAAGGCCGCGCCGCCCGCCGTCGCCCCGGCCGGCGAGCCGCCGCCCGCGCCCGCCGGGAAGACATCCCCGAAAGCGCCTCGGAAGACGCCCCGGACAACGGCCGCGAAACCCGCCCCGACCACCGCCGCGCGCCGCGCGGCCTCCTCCTGAAACCGGAACCCCTCCCATGCAGATCGCCAAGGACACCGTCGTCACCCTGACCTACAAGGTCTCCGACTCCCAGGGCAAGCCCCTGGAGGAGAGCCGCGCGCCGATGGTCTACCTGCACGGCGGCTACGAGAACACGCTGCCGAAGATCGAGGAAGCGCTCGAAGGCAAGGAAGCCGGCTTCAGGACCGTGCTGGAACTGCCCGCGGCCGACGCCTTCGGGGCGCGCGACGAGAGCCTGGCCCGCACCATCGCGCGCAAGGACTTCCCGCCCGGCGTGAAGGTCGGCGGCCAGCTGCGCGGCCCGGGCGCCGACGGCCGCGAGCAGGTCTTCACCGTGGTCAAGATCAAGGGCGACAACGTCCTGCTCGACGGCAACCACCCGTTCGCCGGCAAGGACCTGCGCTTCGCGCTCCAGGTGACCGGCGTGCGCGCCGCGACGGCCGAGGAGATCGCGCACCGCCACGTGCACGGCGAGCACGGCCACCACCACTGATCCGGCCCCGGCCCCCCGGCCCCGGCGGACGCTCCCGCCGGTTCCTGTCCGCTATCAATAAGGTAGCTGCCAGCCCAGGCGGAATGCCGGCTGCGGCCTTTCCGGAAGGGTGGCTATTGCGTGCCGGCCGCCCCCGGGCCGTGGCCTTCCGGAACGGACAGGCCGGTTCGGCCGGACAGCAGGGCCCGTCCGACCTGCACGAACACCCACCAGAAGACCAGCGGCAG
>JAKOND010000269.1 GCA_022702125.1 Burkholderiaceae bacterium | reverse complement strand
CGCCCAGCGCCAGCTCGTGGAGGTGCGGCAGCGCGTCGCGCACATGCTTCTCGCCGTGCGCCAGCTGCGCCACCCAGCCGGAGATTTCCTGGCCCAGCGTCAGCGGGGTGGCGTCCTGCAGGTGGGTGCGGCCGATCTTGACGATGCCGTCGAAGTCGCGCGACTTCTGCTCCAGCGTGCCGCGCAGCTTGCCGATCGCCGGCAGCAGCCGGCGCGTCAGCGCCTCGACCGCGGCGACGTGCATCGCGGTCGGGAACACGTCGTTGGACGACTGGCTGCGGTTGACGTCGTCGTTCGGATGCACCTTGCGGCCCTCGCCGCGCTCGCCGCCGAGCAGTTCGCTCGCGCGGTTGGCCAGCACCTCGTTGACGTTCATGTTGGTCTGGGTGCCCGAGCCGGTCTGCCAGACCACCAGCGGGAACTCGTCCAGATGCTTGCCGTCGATCACCTCCTGCGCCGCGGCCACGATGGCGCGGGTCCTGGCCTCGTCCTGCAGGCCCAGCGCGTGGTTGACCGTCGCCGAGGCCTGCTTGACCTGGGCCAGCGCCCGGATGATCTCGCGCGGCTGCTGCTCGCCCGAGATGTCGAAGTTCTGCAGCGAGCGCTGGGTCTGCGCGCCCCAGAGCCGGTGGGCCGGCACCTCGATCGGGCCGAAGGTGTCGCGTTCGATGCGGATGTCTGTGCGTGTCGTCGTCATGGTGCGGAGGATGTTTCGGACGGCGCGAGGCGCCGGGGCGGGGATCAGCATACTCCCAAACAAAAACCGTTCTCATCTCCGCGACGACCCGTTACAGTGGCCCGGCGGGGATCGCCGCCGCGTCGGCGGCGATGGATGACAGCGATGTCGGCGCCGCCTGACGCGGCAGCGGCCGGGCATCCTCCACCATGGCGTCCTCGCCGCGGCGCACGCACTGCGCCGCGCCCGCAACCACACTCCAGGAACGACACCATGGCAACCAGCAACCTCCTCGGCGGCGACACCATCCCCACCGACCACAGCGCCACCGGCATCGACAGCCTCGGCCCGAGCGACGCCTCCGACAGCGGCAGCGACAGCGTGGGCGTCTTCGGCAGCGACGAGTTCCATGGCGACAGCGACCGCCACGGCACCGGCGAGCGCGCCTCCATCGATTCGGACGACACCGGGCTGGGCCTGGACATCCGGCCCGACCATGTGGACGGCCTCCGCGACGAAGACACGCCGGACATCGACGAGGACGCGGACCTGGATGCCGTGGCCAACCTCGGCAACCTCGATGCCGACGACGATCCGGACGGCATCGACTCCGACGACGAAGCGGCCCGCTGAGGGCACGCCGGGCGGGCGGTCATTCGCGCGCATCGGGCGCGCCTGTCAAAATAGCGGCCGCCCGGCGCCGGGCGGTGCGCGCTGCCGTCCCCGCGGACGGCGGCGGAATCGCGGCGGTCGTCGCAGGCAGCCGTTCGATTCCACGAAAAAACGCCCATGACCACGACCATCCGCCAGGCCGACCTCATCGAGTCCGTCGCCGCCGCGCTCCAGTTCATCTCCTACTACCACCCCAGCGACTACATCGCCCACCTGGCGCGCGCCTACGACCGCGAACGGAGCCCGGCCGCCAGGGACGCGATGGCGCAGATCCTGACCAACAGCAAGCTCAGCGCCACCGGCCAGCGCCCGATCTGCCAGGACACCGGCATCGTCAACGTCTTCCTCAAGATCGGCATGGACGTGCGCTGGGAAGGCTTCACCGGCGGCCTGGAGGATGCCATCAACGAAGGCGTGCGCCGCGGCTACAACCACCCGGACAACACCCTGCGCGCCTCGGTCGTCGCCGACCCGCAGTTCGCCCGCAAGAACACCGGCGACAACACCCCGGCGGTCATCTCCGCCCAGATCGTCCCGGGCGACAAGCTCGACATCACCGTCGCGGCCAAGGGCGGCGGCAGCGAGAACAAGAGCAAGATGATCATGCTCAACCCCAGCGACTCGGTGGTCGACTGGGTGCTCAAGACCGTGCCCACCATGGGCGCCGGCTGGTGCCCGCCGGGCATGCTGGGCATCGGCATCGGCGGCACCGCCGAGAAGGCCGTCCTGCTGGCCAAGGAGAGCCTGATGGACGACCTCGACATGTACGAGCTGCAGGCCAAGTCCGCGCGCGGCGAGAAGCTCGACCGCGTCGAGGAGATGCGCCTGGAGCTGTTCGAGAAGGTCAACGCGCTGGGCATCGGCGCCCAGGGCCTGGGCGGCCTGACCACGGTGCTCGACATCAAGATCAAGATGTACCCGACCCACGCCGCGAGCAAGCCGGTGGCGATGATCCCCAACTGCGCCGCCACCCGCCACGCGCACTTCGTGATGGACGGCTCCGGCCCGGTCTACCTGACCGCCCCCAGCCTGGACCTGTGGCCGAAGATCGACTGGGCGCCCGACTACAACAAGAGCCGCCGGGTGGACCTGAACACCCTCACCCGCGAGGAAGTCGCCAGCTGGAAGCCGGGCGACACCCTGCTGCTCAACGGCAAGATGCTCACCGGCCGCGACGCCGCCCACAAGCGGATCCAGGACATGCTGGCCCAGGGCGAGCCGCTGCCGGTCGATTTCGCCAACCGGGTGATCTACTACGTCGGCCCGGTCGATCCGGTGCGCGACGAGGCCGTCGGCCCCGCCGGCCCCACCACCGCCACCCGCATGGACAAGTTCACCGACATGATGCTGGCCGAGACCGGCCTGATCGCCATGATCGGCAAATCCGAGCGCGGCCCGGTCGCCATCGAAGCCATCAAGAAGCACAAGTCGGCCTACCTGATGGCGGTCGGCGGCGCCGCCTACCTGGTCAGCAAAGCCATCAAGACCGCGAAGGTCGTCGGCTTCGCCGACCTGGGCATGGAAGCCATCTACGAGTTCGACGTGGTGGACATGCCCGTCACCGTGGCGGTGGACGCCGGCGGCACCAGCGCCCACATCACCGGCCCGGCCGAATGGCAGAAGCGCATCGCCACCGGCGAATTCCGCGGCATCGAGCTGACGACGGCCTGATCCGCCCGGCCCCGCCATGCCCGCTCCGGCTCCCGCTTCCGCGTCCGATCCCATCGGCATCTTCGACAGCGGCATCGGCGGGCTGAGCGTGCTGCAGGCGCTGCAGGCCGAACTGCCGCGGGAACGGCTGGTCTACCTGGCCGACAGCGGCCATGCGCCCTACGGCGAGCGCGGCGAGGCGCATGCGGTCGGCCGCACCCTCGCCATCACCCGGGAACTGCGGCAGCGCCAGCGCATCAAGGCACTGGTGGTGGCCTGCAACACCGCCACCACCGCCGCCATCCACCGGGCGCGGGCGGAGCATCCCGACCTGCCGATCATCGGCGTCGAGCCCGCCGTCAAGCCGTCGGTGGCGGCCAGCCGCACCGGCCGCATCGGCGTGATCGGCACCCGGGGCACCCTGGCCAGCGCCAAGTTCCGCCAGCTGCTCGGCACGCTGGCGGACCGGGCGGACTTCGTCGTCCAGCCTTGCGACGGCCTGGCGACGGCCATCGAACAGGACCTGCTGGCGCACGGGGACGATCCCCTCCAAGCTATCAAAACCGTAGCACTGTGCCAAGAGTACACGCGGGCCATGGGTCGATTCGGCACCGGAGAGGCCGCCATCGACACCCTGGTGCTGGGCTGCACCCACTATGTCTTCGCCGCGCCCGTGCTGCGGGACCTGCTGGGGCCGGATGTGGCTTTCGTCGAGACCGGCGCGCCGGTGGCTCGCCAGGTGCGGCGCCTGCTGGCCGAACGCGGACTGCTGCAGTCAGCGCGCGACGGAGACGGCGTGGATTCGGATTCGGATTCGGATGCAGGTGCGGACGCGGCGGATTCCACGGCCGTGCTGGCCGGCCCGCGGGCCGGCCTGGTCACGCTCCACACCACCGGCGGGGACCTGTCGCTGCTGCGGGCCGCGCGCGACCGATGGCTTCAGGCGTCGGTGCCGGTGCGTTCCTGGGACTGATCCCGCGGCGCCCACAGCTTCTCGCCGGTCGCCTCCAGGTGGGTCAGGTACAGGCGGGTGTCGAACTCGTACTGGTGGTAGTTCGGCTCCATGTGCAGGCACAGCTGGTAGAAGGCCTTGCCATGGTCGTGCTCGCGCAGGTGCACCAGTTCGTGCACCGCGATCATCTGGAGGAATTCGACCGGCATGTCGCGGAACACCGTGGCGATGCGGATGTCGTGCCGCGCCTTGGTCCGCCCGCCATGGCTGCGGGCGCTGGTGGTGTGCATGCCCAGCGCATGGCGCACCGGATGCAGCTTGGCATCGAACGCCACCCGGTCGAGCGGCGCCGCGTTGCGCAGGTGGCGCTGCCGCAGGTCCGCCACGTAGGCGTACAGGGCCCGGTCGCTGCGCACCGTGTGCGGCGCCGGATAGCGGGCGCGCAGCACCGCGCCCAGCCGGCCTTCCGCCTGCAGCGCGAGCACCTGGGCGCGGGTGGCCTCGGAATAGCCCGACAGATAGCTGCTCACGCGCGCCTCCCCGTCAGCCGCATGCCGGGCGCGACCGCGCGGTCAATGCAGATGGCGCGGCCGCCGTCCGCCGTGGCCGCCGTTGTTGCCGCCCGGGCCGCGCGGCGGCTTGCCGATCTCCAGCGAATCCACCAGCGAATCGAAGCGCTGCGCGAACAGCTTGTCGATCTCGGCCACCACGCCGCCGAGCTCGGCGCCGTCGAAATGGCGTTCCATGGTGCTCACCACGTCCTGCACCAGCAGGTCGCGCTGCACCTGCATGATCGCCGCAGGGTTCGGACCGACGAAGAGCAGCATGAAATCGTCGCGCGACTCGGCCTCGGGAGGTTCTTCCTCCTCGTCGAAGTCGGTGTCGTAGAAGGTGATCTCCAGCGCCGCGCCGCGTTCGGCCAGGTCGTTGAGGCTCATGCAGACCTCGTCGAGCGTCTGGCGGAAATCCTCGTCGCCGTTGACGGTCCAGCAGATCTGCAGCAGGTGCTCCTGCGGGTCGAATTCGATGCCCGGCTCGTCCTCGTACAGGCTGGCGGCGCCGTCGGCCAGCGACTTGGCGCCGGCGTATTTCCACATCGGGCGCAGCGCGTCCTGGATCTGGTCGTAGACCGCGTCCGGCCGCAGGACCACCTGGCCATGGACATGGATTTCAAAAGGGGCGTTGTAGCGTGACATAGGGTTTCCAGTGGCGCCCCGCCTTCAGCGAAGGGACTGCGGCGGGAGCCTGATTTCGGTGTTTGGAAGGAATTTTTGGGGTGCGATTCCTGAACCCGGCGGACAAGGGTCACGCGAATGAGGAAAGCCTATTTTCTCATGCTCCGTCCTGCCCGGCACGCCGCCGTCGCATGGCGATGCGCCGCATCGCCGCCCGGCCGGGCCGACCGCTCCCGTTTCTGAAGCACAATACCGCTGCGCCGCACCGTCGGCGCCCACTGCCCGAGTGGTGAAATTGGTAGACACAAGGGACTTGAACGACACAATTTGAGCCCTCCCGGGGAAACCCGCGAGGTGAAGCCCGTCAAATTCGGCGAACGCCCTGGATGCCCCGCATCCGAGCCAACGCCGAGCCAAGCCCGCAGACACCCTGTTCGCGGGAAGGTGTAGAGAGCAGACGGCGGGCACCTACAGCCGCGAGGCCATGGTGAAGGCGTGCTCCAGACCCCGAACAGCGTCCGCAGGAGCGGCGCTGGCGGCGAAAGCCGAAGCGGTAAGAAAATCCCTCGACCTCGCGGTCGTACCGGTTCGATTCCGGTCTCGGGCACCACGCATCCCCGCCACGGGTCCCGTCCTCATCCACGGGCGTCCGGCTCATGCAGCCGGCTGATCCCGTGGCGCCCCTCCCCCTACTCTTCGCGCGCAGCGGTGCGCGCGGCGCTCTGCAGTTCCATCAGCAGGGCCCGCAGCCCGGCGTCGCTCGCCCGGTCGCCGGCCTGGGCGTAGCGTTCGAGCGAATCGGCGAAATCCTCGCGCTGGTCCGGCGGCAGTTGCCGGGTGATCGCCATGGTCAGCGCGCCCATCGCGTTCACCAGCATGTTGATGGCCTCGGGCGAAATGGCGGGCGAGTTGCGCAATTGGTTCATGGAAGTTTCCTGTGTCGGTGGCGTGATCGCAAGACGATGCGCAATCGCATTGTGCGCGTCGCACGCCATCCCGCCCCATCGCCGCCATGTCGGCCGACCGACAGCGTGAAGCGCGCCCGTTGCCCTTGTCCCCAGACGGCGCGGACCAGTGTAGGCACAGAGCGCGATCCTCTCCCCGAGGCACCCCAAAACGGGAGCTGCCATCCATACTGAAGCTCCACTTGTCCGTTCTCCGGGACCACGGTGTCCCGATCCCCAAAGGAGACTCCATGAAACGCCTGCTTCGCAACGCTTCCATCGCCCTGGCCGCCGGTACCGTGGCCTGCGCCCTGTATGCGCAAGGCACGATGCCTCCGGGCACTGCACCCAATCCCGCGCCGTCGAATGTCGGCGAGGGCTACCCGGGCAACGTCCAGCAGACGCAGCCGCGCAAACAGCGCATGACCCAGGACCGCCGCAAGCATTCCACCACCGGGCACGATCGGCATGACGCCCGGCGCCCGGATGCGGCCCGCGATGCCACGCGCGACGGAGCCTCCCAGGCCACCCGCCGCCCGACCGATGCGCGTCCTGCCACCGCGGCGCCTGCCGCCGCTCCGGGCGCGCCCGCGGTGCAGACCCAGTCGGACCGCGTCGATGCCACGGGTGCCGCGCCCTCCACCGGCGAGCCCACCCGGACGCCCGCGGCAGTCCCCGCACCCAATCGGTAAAAGCGGCAAGGTGCCAGACGGAGGTGCACTGGCCCCGCTCCTCCGAGACAGTCTGTCGATGGGTCCGCGCGGTGCGCTGCTTCCACCACGCGGACGCAGCCACCCCATTCATCACAAGAAAGGTAATCCGTGACGAACCACCCAATCCCGCCGACGAACCGGCCGTCCGATCCGGCAA
>JAKOND010000267.1 GCA_022702125.1 Burkholderiaceae bacterium | reverse complement strand
TCGACGGCCTGGTGCCCGGTGCGGTGCACCGCGCGCTCGGCCAGCAGACCGAGGCCGGCGGCAAGGGCGTGGGCGTGGCGGCGGTGCTGGCCGCGCTCGGCGCGCCGGTCACCGCCAGCGGCTGGCTCGGCGCGGACAACGACGGCGTGTTCGCCGACGCCTTCGCCGCGCGCGGCATCCCCGACGCGATGGTCCGCGTGCCGGGCGCGACCCGCACCAACATCAAGCTGGCCGACGCCGAGCGCGGCGACTCGACCGATATCAACCTGCCCGGCCTGGCGCTGTCGCCCGAGGCCCTGGCGCAGGCCGAGGCGCGCCTGCTGGAGACGCTGCGCGCCCGGGTCCGGCCCGGCGACTGGTGCGAGCTGGCCGGCAGCCTGCCGCCCGGCGCCGACGCCGCGACCTGGGAGCGCATCGCCCGCGCGCTGGCGGACCACGGCGCGCGGATCGCCATCGACACCGGCGGCGCGGTGCTGCTGCGGCTGCTGCGCCGGCTCTCCGACGCCGCCGCCGGCGCGCCGGTGCCGGTGGCGCTGGTCAAGCCCAACCGCGCCGAGCTGGAGGAGCTCGCCGGCCGGCCGCTGCCCGCGCTGGCGGACGTGGCCGACGCCGCGTCGGCGCTGTGCCGGGACCACGGCGTGGAGCACGCGGTCGTCTCGCTCGGCGGCGACGGCGCGGTGATCGCCACCGCCGCGGGCCGCTGGTTCGCCGAGGCGCCCCGGGTGCCGGTGGCCACCACCGTCGGCGCCGGCGACGCGCTGGTCGCGGGCACCCTGGCCGCGCTGGTGCGGGGCGAGGGCTTCCCCGGCGCCGCCGTCTTCGGCATGGCCTGCGCCGCCGCCCGCATCCAGCGCATCGCCCCCGGCCTGCCGCCGCGCGCCGAGGTCGACGCGATCGCCGCCGGCATCGCGCCCCGGCCGCTGTAGCCCCGCAACCGCCGGGCCGCCGGATCGCCGCGATCCGACGCCGCCCGGCCGCCCCACGGAATCACCCCGCATGACCCTCGACCTCGAAAACACCATCGGCATCGTCGGCGCGATCCTCTCGTCGCTGTCCTTCCTGCCGCAGGTCGTGAAGATCTGGCGGACGAAGTCGGCGGACGACCTGTCCATGCCGACCATCCTGCTGCTGGCGGCCAACGCGCTCACCTGGATGGCCTACGGCCTGCTCAAGGACGCGAAGCCGCTCGCCATCACCAACGCGTTGATGCTGTCGATGCTGCTGCTGATCATCTTCTTCAAGATCAAGTTCAGGGCGAACCGCCGCTGACCGGACCCGACCTTCCTCCCACGGAGACATTCCCATGGCACAACTCATCGCCATCGCCGCCAGCCAGGCCGGGCCGGCGCACGCCTTCATGACCGGCGAGGCGCTGCGCGCCGCCGCCGACACGCTCGGCCACCGCATCGCGCTCAGCGTGCACAGCAGCCTGGGCGCCCAGGGCGGCTGGACCGAGGCCGACCTGTCGGCCGCGCAGGCGGTCATCGTCGCGGCCGACACCGCGGTGGACCGCCACGGCCTGCCGGCCGCCCGCATCCACGAGACCACGCCCGACGCGGTGCTGGCCGACGCGGTGCAGGTGGTGCGCGAGGCGCTGGCGCGGGCCGGGGCGTCCGGCGCGGCCCCGGCGGCCCCGGGCGCGGCCGCCGCGACCGGCGCGCTGCGCGTCGTCGCCATCACCTCCTGCCCGACCGGCGTGGCCCACACCTTCATGGCGGCCGAGGCGCTGGAGCAGGGCGCCAAGGCGCTCGGACACACGATCAAGGTCGAGACGCAGGGCTCGGTCGGCGCGCAGAACGCGCTCGCGGCCGACGAGATCGCCGCCGCCGACCTGGTGCTGATCGCCGCCGACACCCAGGTGGACCGCGCGCGCTTCGCCGGCAAGCGGCTCTACGCCACCGGCACCAAGGCCGCGATCCACGACGCGGCGGCGGTGTTCGCGCAGGCGCAGGCGTCCGCCGCCGTCTGGGGCGCTTCCGGCGCGGGCGGCGCGGCGGCGGCCACGGCCGGCGCCGCCGCGGCGCCCGCGAAGCGCGGCGGCTCCGGCCCCTACAAGCACCTGATGACCGGCGTGTCCTTCATGCTGCCCTTCGTGGTCGCGGGCGGGCTGCTGATCGCGCTGGCCTTCGCGCTCGGCGGCATCTACGTCTACGACGACGCCCACCGCGGCACGCTCGGCTGGACGCTGTTCCAGGTCGGCGCCAAGGCCGGCTTCGTGCTGATGCTGCCGGCGCTGGCCGGCTACATCGCCTTCTCCATCGCCGACCGGCCGGGCATCGCGCCCGGCATGATCGGCGGCCTGCTCGCGGGCACCGTGGGCGCGGGCTTCCTGGGCGCGATCGCGGCGGGCTTCATCGCCGGCTACGCGGTGCACTGGCTCAACCGGCTGATCCGCCTGCCGCGCACGCTCGACGGCCTGAAGCCCGTGCTGCTGCTGCCGCTGCTGGGCGCGGCGGTGGTCGGCGTGCTGATGATGATGGTCATCGGCCAGCCGATCGCCGCCATCATGGCCGGCCTGACCGACTGGCTCAAGGGCCTGCAGACCGGCAGCGCGGTGCTGCTGGGCGTGATCCTCGGCGCGATGATGGCCTTCGACATGGGCGGGCCGGTCAACAAGGCCGCCTACGTGTTCTCGACCACGCTGATCGCCAGCGGCGTCGCCAACCCGATGGCCGCCGCGATGGCCGCCGGCATGGTGCCGCCGCTGGGCATCGCACTGGCCTGCTGGGTGTTCCGCAGCCGCTTCAGCGCCGAGGAGCGCGAGGCGTCCAAGGCGGTGGCGGTGCTGGGGCTGGCCTTCATCACCGAGGGCGCGATCCCCTTCGTGGCGCGCGACCCGCTGCGCGTCATCCCGGCCTGCGTGGCCGGCGCGGCGGTGGCCGGCGGGCTGTCGATGATGTGGAACATCGGCCTGCAGGCGCCGCACGGCGGGGTGTTCGTCCTGGCGATCCCGAACGCGGTCAACCACGTGGCGCTGTACGCGCTCTCGATCCTGGCCGGCACCGCCGTGACCGCGCTGGTGCTGGGCCTGCTCAAGAAGCGGCTGCCGGCGGCGGCGACCGCGACGGCGCCGGCGGCGACGGCCTGAGGGAGGGCGGGCCGAAGCCTCAGCCCGTCACGGCGCCGGTCTGCGCCACGACGTCCTTCCACTTGCGCACCTCGGCCTCCAGGAAGCGCGCGAACGCGGCCCCGCCTTGGGGCATGGGGTCGAGGAAGGCGGCGGCGAACTTCTCCCGCACCTCGGGCAGCTCCAGCACCCGGCCGATGTCGCGGGTCAGCCGGTCCGCCAGCGCGGGCGGCAGGTGGGCCGGCGCCAGCACGCCGTACCAGTTCATCGCGACCACCCCGCGCGCGCTTTCGGCGAAGGTCTGCACCTCGGGCAGGCGCGGATGCCGCGCGGCCGTGGCCAGGGCCAGCGGCTTGAGCCGTCCGGACTGCAGGTGCGGCATGCAGGCCGGCATCGAGTTGATGACCAGCGGGATCTGGCCGCCCACCGCGTCGTTGATCGCCGGGCCGCCGCCTTTGTACGGCACGTGGATCAGCCGCAGGCCGGTGCGCGCCCGCAGCAGCTCGTAGGTCAGGTGCGGTCCGCTGCCCTGGCCGGTGGTGCCGACGCCCATGGCCTGCGTCTGCGCGCGCGGCAGGGCCAGCAGCTCCCCGAGCGAGTCGGCGGGCACCGAGGGATGCGCCGCCAGCAGCTGCGGCGAGGACGCGACCAGCGTCAGCGGCGTGAAGTCGCGCACCGGGTGGTAGCGCGCCGTCGGGTAGACCGCCGCGTTGATGCCGTGCCCCGCGTCGGCGAACAGCAGCGTGTGGCCGTCGCCGGGCGAGCGGGCCACGTACTCGGTGCCGACCACGCCGGCCGCGCCGGGACGGTTCTCGACCACCACCGGGATGCCGGCGGTTTCCTGCAGCTTCTGCGCCACCAGCCGCGCCGCGAAGTCCGCGCCGCCGCCGGCCGCGTAGGCCACCACCAGGCGCACCGGCTGCGCCGGATAGGGGAGGGCCGAGGCAGCCGCGGGCGTGGCGGCGCGCGCTGCGCCGACGATCGGCAGCAGTGCGGCGCCGACGCCGGATTCCAGCAGGCGACGGCGGGACGGGAGGCGAGGCGGGGTCATGCAGCGGTTTCCGTGGAGGGGGAGGATGCGGGTGCCCGATGTTGCCAGGGCAGGTAGTCGCGCGGCACGGCGGGGCCGAGCGGCAGCACCAGGTCGGTGACCCGGCGCACGCCGTGGTGGCGCATCACCTCCTCGGGCGTGATGCGGTCGTCGCCCTGGCGGCCGACGAAGGCCACCTCGTCGCCGACCTGCGCGTCGGGGCAGTCGGACAGGTCGATGCGGGTGTACTCGATCGACGACGGCCGCACGATCGGCATCCGCCGGCCGCGCACCAGCACCGTGTCCGTGTGCATCCGGGCGATGCCGTCGCCGTAGCCCAGCGGGACGATGCCGATGCGCGTGCCCGGCCGCGTGGGCACCGGGCTCTCGGCCGCGTGGGCCGTGCGCTCCACCGGGAAGACATGGATCAGGCGGCTCGTCAGGGCCGCGAAGGGCGTCGGGCCGGGCAGCCCGTCGCCGGTCAGGCGCGCCGGCAGCTGGAACAGCGCCTGCCCCGGATCGATCCCCGAGAGCACCATGCCGCAGCGGTTGGCCAGCACCCGGGAGCTGGCGAACAGGCGCAGCGGCCCCGCCTCGCCCGGACGCTGCACCGACTGGCAGGCGGCCATGAAGCGCTCGAACTGCCACAGCAGGTGCTGGTAGTCGCCGTCGATCACGTGCGGATGCGTGTTCAGGATGTCGATGCGCAGCTTGCCCGAGGCCCGCGCCTCGGCGGCGAAGCCGGCCAGGTCCTCGGCGCGCACGCCGATGCGTTCCTGCCCCGCATCGACCTTGATGGCGCAGCCGATGCGCCGGTGCAGGAACCGCGTCATGGCATCGAGCGAGTGGCGGTCGTGCAGCGTGGGCGTGAGGTCGTAGGCATCGACGGCGCGCACGTACTCCTGGTCGATGACATAGCCGGCGTAGAGCAGGATCTGGCAGCCGATGCCCGCCTTGCGCAGCGCGATGGCATCCTCCAGCCGCACCACCGACAGCGCGTCGGCGCCGGCCGCGAGGGCCGTGGCCGCCACCGGCAGCACGCCGAAGCCGTACGCGTCGGCCTTGATCGTGGCGAAGAACCGCACCTGCGGGCCGACCGTCCGGCGCAGCGCGGCGACGTTGTCGCCGATGACCTGCAGGTCGATGGAGAAACGGTTCGGGCGTTGCGGCATGAATTCCATGGTCATGGAGCCAGCGTATCGCCAAGGTACGCCAGGGCACAAACGATATCGCTGCCGCTATGCTTAACCTGGAGTCAACCGTATGCGCCGCCTCCTCCCTCCGCTCCACGCCCTGCGCGCCTTCGAGGCGGCCGGCCGGCACCTGAGCTTCTCGCGCGCGGCGGACGAGCTGTGCGTCTCGGTCGCCGCCGTCAGCCGCCAGATCCGGGCCCTGGAGGCGTTCCTGGGCCAGCCGCTGTTCGAGCGGCTGACGCGCCAGGTGCGGTTCACCGCGTTCGGGGCGGGCTATTTCGACCAGGTGGGCGCCGGGTTCTCGACGATCGAGGACGCCACCCGGAGCGCGCTGCGAAGCCAGCGCCGTCCCCTGGTGGTCGACGCGATGCCCACCACCGCCAACCTGTGCCTGATGCCCTGGATGTCGTCCTTCACCGAAGACAGCCGGATCGACGTCCAGGTGGTGTCGTCGATGGCGCCGGTGGATTTCGCCGCCGGCCGGACCGACGTCGCCATCCGCGTCGGCACCCTGCCGGGCCGGGAATCCGATGCCGCGACCGGCACCATCCCGCACCGGATGGCCGTCGACTGGACCGGCGTGACCGCGCAGCACCTCTGGGACGAGATCCTGGTGCCGATCTGCAGCCGGGCGTACCTGGACGCGCATCCGGAAGCCCGCGCGCCGGACGCATGGGACGGGCGCGAACTCATCCACGTGGTGTCGCGGGCCCGGGCCTGGGACGACTGGTTCCGGGCGCAGGGCCGTGCCGGCGCGCCGTCGGCGCCCGGCCTGGCGGTGGGGCATTTCTACGTCGCGCTCCAGATGGCGCGGCGCCACCGCGGCATCGCGCTGGTGCCGACGGTGCATTTCCATGCGCTGGAATGGCGCGACGAGATGGCCTGCCCCTGCGCCGGGGCGCTGCGCAGCGATGGGGGCTTCTACCTGCTCTACCGCACCGGCGCGGATCGGCAGGAGCGGGTGGCGACCTTCCTGCAGTGGATACGGCGGCAGGGCGACCAGGCCCTGCCGGTGCCTGCGCGGTAGCCGCCGCGCGGTGCCTGCCGTCGGCGGCCTGCGCACCGTGCGGCGCGGAGCCCGCCCCCGCCGCTACCGGCCCGCGCCGTCGGCGCTTCCTGCGTCCTCTGCCGGGGCAGGGGACGCATAGGCTTTGGCGAACGCGAGGATCACCTCCCGGACCACCTTGCGCTGCGGTGCCGGCAGGGACAGGAACGCGGCGAAGGTCTCGCGCTCCAGGTAGCCGACGCCGACCGACCAGCGGGCGCGGTCTTCCTGCACCGTGCGGCGCAGGGCGTGCCCGAAGCGCAGCACCTCGGGCTCGACCGACAGGGCTTCGGCCAGCGTCACCAGTTTGTCCTGCTCCGGGATGGCTTCGCCGCGCAGCCAGCGCGATACCGCCTGGAAGCTGACCGAACGTCCCCAGTACCGGGAATTGAACAGGCTCAGCAGCACGGCAGGCCGCGCTTCCAGGCCGACGGCCGTCATCGCGTCCTTCAGACGTTGCGCGAACTCCAGCTTCTGGTTCATCGCACGACCTTACGGCCGGGGAACGCGGAAGTTGAATCTTGTGTTGTACTATCGGTTGAACAATTGATTCAACTAGTGATTGCGAAATGCGCGATATCCATGAACCGTCAGGGGGCGGTAGCGCCATGACTGCCCCGATCTTTCGGTGGGCGAGCGTCCGTTCGCGCCGGCCGCAGCCCGGATGAACCGGACGGAAGCGTTGTGCCGGGGCCTCGAATCCGGCACGGCGGACCTCCTGGGACGCGTCACGCCCGTCACGGCCGGCCTGCTGCGCTGGTGGTTCGGACGGGACCGGGTGGACGCGCGCGGCATGCTCAACTTCTCCGCCGCGCAGAAGCAGGCGATCCTCGACGCCATCGTGGCGCACGAAGTGCGGGGCGCCGGTGCCGCGGGGCGCGGCGGACCGGCCGGCGGGCGGGGCCGTCCGCACCACCGGATCACGGTGGCCGCGGGCACCGACACGACCTGGGTGCTGCAGGCGCTGCTGGTGTGGCAATGGCTCAACCGGACGGCGGCCCCGCGCCCGGCCCGGGGCGCCCCCGGTTTCACGCGGCATTTCCTGGCGGTGGCGCGCGGCCCGATCGCATACGAACAGCTGCGCGACGCATTCTGCGGCCAGCGTGCGGCGGATGCCGGGCGGCGTGCGGTCGGGGTGCGCGACCCCGCCACGGCCGACATGGCGCAGTATGCCGACCTGTTCGTGCCCGACGTCCACCAGGACGCGGCGCGCGCCTTCGTGCGCGACCATGTGCGCGCGCAGGAGGAGATCGGCCGCCGGGCCGCGGGCGGCGGCCTGATCGCCCTGGCGATGGAGCCGGTGCCGGCCGCGGGCCCGGGCGACGGCCCGCGGGCATGGGCGGACCGGTCTCCGGACGCCGGGACGCTGGCGTTCCTGGCCGAACTGCCGGAGCTGATGGTGTTCAACGACGGGGCGCCCCACGGCGATGGCGTCCGAGGCGGAGACGAAGGCGAGGCGGCCGGCGGGTCGTGGCAGAAGCACCTGCCGCGCATCGCCGCCGCCCAGGGGAGCCGCTTCATGCAGGTGGACTTCGCGGTCGTGCCCTGCCGCAGGGGCGGCCCTGGCGGAGGCCGGCGAGGCGTCCGCGCGGCGCCGGACATCGCGGCGCTGCCCCCGTTCACCGCCCTGTCGCCGGAGCAGCTGGCCGCATCGCACGGGAAGGACGATCCCCGCATGTCGCGGGACCTCTGGAACACCCTGTGGACCTGCGAGCCGCCGATGGATGACGCGGTGCGGGTCGCGGCGGTCTACAACGACCATCTGGCGCAGCTCGCAGGCTGCGTCGCCAGGCGCCTGGCCCGGGGCGCCCGCCCGGTGGACCCGGCACGGCTGATGGACTGGCTGGACCGCTACGTCTGGACGCGGCTGTTCCGCGGCGGCTTCGACCCGCTGGGCCGCAGCGGAGGGATCCCGAACTCGCGCCTGCTGCTGTCGCCGCCGGTGGCGGAGCACATCGCGCGGGTCTTCGCGAAGGCGTTGCGGGACGCGCGGGATTAGGGCTCGTCATCAATTAAGCCAAACGACAGCAGCAGCCAGATGAATGGCGCCCAGGAAGTTGCGTGCAGTCTTGTCGTATCGCGTGGCAATGGCGCGGTACTGCTTGAGGCGTGCGAAGAAGT
>JAKOND010000247.1 GCA_022702125.1 Burkholderiaceae bacterium | reverse complement strand
GACCATGTTTCGCGTCCTCGTCTGCTAGGAACATATGGTCACATTCTTCCGATTCCGGGACCTCCGCGTGTAAGAAACCTAGCGGATCCGTTGCGGGATTTTTCCTGCTCATCCATACGGCGCACGCGCACCCTTCGCTGGGCAATGCACGATCGCCTCGCTACGCGCGATCCTGGCCGGGCCGCAAGTCCGGAGGCGGTTCACCGGAGTCGGTTCAGCGATTCGCCGGCATCAGGCGCCGCCGATCCCGACGGTGACCTGGCCGGTGCCGCCACACGATGCGCATCGCTCGCCTTCGATCGTTCCGATCCCGCCGCAGACCGGGCAAAAAGTTTCGCCTGTGCCCGGACTGCCCGGCGCAGCCTCGTCACCGGGATTGAGTGCTTGGGTGGGCTGATCGGATGCACCGGGCTTCGGGTCGTCATTCATCATGGCTCTTTCGGTGGTGCGATGGATCCGAGGGATTCGTTCGTCGCCCCAAAGCACGATGGTCCGCGATGCCGTCCCGAGCTGTAGGTCGCCGCCTGATGCGCCTGTGCGTGGCCAGGCAGGCGAACGGCGGGCGAGCGGCGAGATGCCCCCGTGCGGTCCCGATCCGTTAGCCTATGCGCTCCACAGCTTTCCACCGCGCATGCGCGCTTTCCCCCCATGAAAACATCCGCCGCTCTCGCCCTGTTGATTTCCGCCGCTTGCGCGTTGCCCCTTGCCGCCCGGGCTGAGGTGCTGGCCTCCGGCGTCAGCATCGACCATCTGAAGGTCGGTACCGGCGCGCAGCCCACCGCCAACAGCACGGTGAAAGTGCACTACCGCGGCACCCTGGCCGACGGCAAGGAGTTCGATAGCTCCTACAAGCGCGGTGAGCCGATTTCCTTTCCGCTCAAGGGCGTGATCCCATGCTGGACCCAAGGCGTGCAGACGATGAGGGTTGGCGGCAAAGCCAAACTGGTCTGCCCCTCCGCCACGGCCTACGGCTCCCGCGGTGCAGGCAGCGTGATTCCGCCCAATGCCACGTTGACCTTCGAGATCGAACTGCTCGACGTCGCAGGCCAGTGACGTTCGGGCGGACGACCGCCGTCCGGCGGGCGCGCTAGCGGCGCGTCGTTCCGGCATCCGGATCGCGCTCCGCCACGATCCGTGCCGATCTGCTGTTGCGGTGCTTCATGAAGCGGTGGTACGACATGCGCAGATGCAACTGCATGACCTGGCGCGCGAGTTCTCCGTCGCGGGCCTGCACCGCGAGGGTCAGGTCCTTGTGGTGATGCAGGCTCTGTTCCAGTTCATCGCGCGAGTACAGGTAGAAGGACCGCACGATGACCGGCATGTCGATGATCGTGTCGAGCATGGCGCGCAGGCGGGGCGAGCCTGCCGCATTCAGCAGCGCACGGTGGAAGGCGCTGTTGGCCTCCTGAACGGCCGCGATGCCGTCCGGACCCATGTCGATGGCCTTGCGCATGGCCTCGTTGCTCGCGGTCAATGCCTCGGCGAGAGCGGCCCCGCCCCGGTTCGCCGCCAGGAATGAAGCGTAGGGCTCCAGCAGCAGGCGCAGCTGGAAGGTCTCCTCGACGTCGACCTCCGTCCAGGGCGACACGTGGATGCCCTGTCCGATCCCGTCGGTCGCCAGGCCGTCTTCCACCAGGCGGCGCAATGCCGTGCGCACCGGCGTGCGACTCAATCCCAGCTCGCGCGCGATGGGCTCTTCCTTGAGCTGCGTCCCGGGACCGTAATGCCCGCCTACCAAGCGCTGCCTCAGGACCTCGTAGGCGCGATCACTTCCGTTCTGCATTTTCAGGCTGCTCGTTGGGTTCTCCATTGTAGGAGCGCGCCGATCCTGAGCATCGACCAGCCCATCTGCCCTTTCAAAAATGCATTTGTTTTGTACATTAATTTGCGAAACAAGTTCTTCATAGGTGTTTACCCCTCAGCATCTTCTTAATTTTGTTTATTTTTTGTATTCTTCGGCCTCACTGAGGAATTCAACATGCATGTCGCCATCATCGGGTTGGGAGAGGTAGGGCGTTGCTTCGCGGAGCCGCTCCAGCGCGCGGGCCACCGCCTCGGCCTCTGCGAGGCCAGGCCGTCCGCTGCCGCGTCCGAGCTTGCCCTGTCGCTGGGTTCGCCGATCCACTCCCGTGCCGGAGACTGGATCGCAGACGCCGATCTGGTGCTCTCGTGCGTCACCGGCGCGGTTTCCCTGGACGTTCTGAAGCAGGTCGCGCCTTGCATGCGCAAGGGCGCGGCATTCGCGGATCTGACGACCGCCAGCCCCGACCTGAAGCGCGAAGCCGCCGCAGTCGCGGCAGGTCGGTCGGTGCGCTACATCGACGTGGCCATCATGGGCGGCATCCTCATCAACCGTGAACGGACCCCGCTCCTCGCGGCGGGCGAGGGCGTCGCCGGGTTCAAGGCACTGATGGAGGCGGCCGGCAGCCGCGTCAAGGTCATCGACGGCGGCGCCGCGGGCGACGCGATGTCGCTCAAGATCCTGCGCAGTGTCTTCACCAAAGGCATGGAGGCCCTCAGCGTCGAGCTGCTCATGAGTGCCGAGAAGCAGGGGGTGCGAGAGAAGCTCTACGAGCAGTTGCTCGACATCGACCGGACGCCGCTGCGCGACTTCATCGAGATGCTGGTGCGCACGCATGTCGTCCATGCCAAGCGGCGGGCCCACGAGGTCGGCGATGCCGAGCACGAGATGGCGGCCCAGGGATTGCCGTCGACGGTCCTGCCGGGCGTCGGGGAACGTTTCCGCAAGACAGCCGCCGCCCTGGAAACCCAGGCGCTCGGGTTGCCGGAACCCAGCATCGACCAGGCGCTCGGCTGGCTGCTGGCGAACGCGCGCTGATCCGGACCGCTCCGGACCCGAGCCGCCCCTTCAACATTTCACAGGAGACAAATCCATGCGATTCCTTGCGCGTCTTTCCATTGCCGCCGCTGCCGTCCTGGTCGCCTTCGGCGCCGCGAACGCCCACGCCGATGCCGACGCCTACCCCGAGCGACCCATCCGGATCGTGGTGCCGTTTCCCGCCGGCGGCGGAACCGATGCCCTGACCCGCCAGATCGCGAACGCGCTGACCAACAAGCTCAAATGGACCGTCACGGTCGACAACAAGCCCGGCGCGGGAGGCAACCTGGCGCTCGACGGCGTCGCGAAGTCCAAGCCCGACGGCTACACGCTGGTCATGGCGCAGACGGACAACGTCGTCCTCAACCCCTTGCTCTACACCAAGCTGAGCTACGACCCGGTCAAGGACCTGGAGCCCGTCACCTCGGTCGCCAGCGGTGCCGTGGTGCTGGTGGTGCGGGCCGATTCGCCCTACAGGACGCTGGCGGACGTGGTCGCCGCCGCCAAGGCCAAGCCGGGCGTGCTGACGGTCGCGACGCCGGGTAACGGCACCATCGCGCACTTGGTCAACCAGCTCTGGCAGAACGCGTCGGGCGTGAAGTTCACGCACGTGCCCTACCGCGGCATGGCGCAGGCCGTCCCCGACCTGATCGGCGGCCAGGTGGACATGTACATGGGCTCCGTTCCGACGCTGCTCAGCCAGATCGAAGGCGGCAAGGTGCGGCCGATCGGTGTGACCATGGCCCGGCGCTCGCCCGTGCTGCCGAACGTGCCGACCTTCACCGAGTCCGGCATCAAGGGCGTCGAGCTCGCCAGCGTCTGGGGCCTGATGGCGCCTGCCGGCACGCCCAAGGCCATCGTGGACCGCTGGAACACCGAGGTGAATGCGCTGCTCAAGCAGCCCGACCTGCGCGACAAGATCGTCGCGACCGGCGCCGAGATGCTGGGCGGCTCGCCCAAGGAATTGGCGGACCTCAACGCCGCCGACCGCGCGCGCCTGGCGCCGGTCGTGCGCGAAGCCGGCATCAGGCTCGACTGAGCCGCTGCGTCTTCATTGCCTCCCGTCCCTGATTCCCAACCCTACCGCAAGACACCATGAACAACGGACTTCGCATCCTCAAGCGCCGCCGCGCGGTTTCCCTCGACATCGCCCGCCGATTCCTGGACGTGCCGGTCGCCAACGTCAGCGACTGCATGGCCCGCATGACCGCCGGCGGCCCGCGCCTGCGCCCGATGCATGCCGGCAACCGCATGGCCGGGCCCGCGCTGACCGTCAAGTCCCGCCCGGGCGACAACCTGATGCTCCACAAGGCCTTGCAGCTGGCCCGACCCGGGGACGTCATCGTGGTCGACGCCGGGGGCGACCTGACCAATGCCATCACCGGCGAGATCATGGTCGGCGATGCGATCCGCCAGGGCCTGGGCGGCTTCGTCATCGACGGCGCCATCCGCGACGCCGCCGTGATCCGCCAGGGTTCGTTCCCGGTGTTCGCCGCGGGCGTGACCCATCGCGGTCCGTACAAGGACGGCCCGGGCGAGATCAACGTGCCGATCGCCATCGACGGCATGGTCATCGAGCCGGGCGACCTCGTCATCGGGGATGACGACGGCCTGCTCTGCGTGCCTTACGACGATGTGGAGCGGCTCCTCGCGGCCGCGAGGCAGAAGCAGGAAATCGAAGCCAAGATGGTCGCCGACATCGGGTCGGGCGCCTACGACCGGTCGTGGGTCGATGCCACCTTGACCCGCCTGAACTGCTTCATCGAAGCATGACCCGTTCGGGCCGTCCGGGAGCGCCGCCATGCTGAGCGAACGCGCTCTTCTGCCGGCCGCCCGGTGCGCAAGGCTCCCCAGAACGGCAACCGCGGGGTTCCGCTCCTCGGCGGAGCGCCCCGCATCATCGGCGCGGCCATCACGCGCAAGCCGGCCTTCGCAGTACCGCCAGGCGCCCGCGAGTGTCATATGCATCGTTCGGTACGTCGGTGCCCTTCGCCAATGAACACATGCTCAAGCATGGCGACGCGACGCCCGAAGACCATCGCAAGCTCCAATACCGGCTTTGCCCGGACCGCAATGTGCCGGTGCAGACTTCCCGCTATGGGCGCGACCACCGTGTGCTGCTGGCGGGGCTGCGTGCGCTGGGCCCCTCGGCACGCGGCGCGGCCGTCGTCGATCCGCCGGCGATGTGGGATCGCTATCCGGAGATGGACCTCCGGATTTATAGAGGCATTTGAATCGACGCGCTTCCGGAACGCGACCGGGTGGCTCAGAACCGGTAGGCCGCTGTCGCGGTGACCGTGCGCCGCTGTCCGAAGAAGCAGTCCCCGCGCGTCAGGCAGGTGGTCAACTGCACCTTGTCGGCCAGGTTGATCGCATTGAGCGCGAAGCGCCACGGGCCGCTGTCGTAGGCCAGGTAGGCATCGAGCAGGGTGGCCGGGGGCGTGCGCAGCGTATCCGTGCCGTCCCAGGTTTCGCCGATGTAGCGCACGCCCGCGCCGGCCGTGAACCCCGCCCGGCCATCCAGCACGAACCGGTGCGACAGCCAGAGCGAAGCGGAATGCCCGGGCGTTCCCGACAGGCGCTTGCCGAGGTCGCTGCCGTTGCTGCGCGAGACGACCGCATCGGTCCAGGCGTAGGCGGCGGTCGCGTCCCAGCTGCCGGGCAAGCTCAGCTTGCCTTCGACCTCGAAGCCCTTGACCCGTGCTTCGCCGATCTGGACGCTGTTGAGCGGATTGGCCGGATCGGAGGTCTTGCGGTTGGTGTCGCGCAGTTCGTAGGCCGCCACGAGCAGCGAGGCCCGGCCGTTCTCCGGCTGCCAGCGCGCGCCCGCCTCCCACTGCTTGCCGCGCTGCGGGCGGAAGGCCTGGCCGTAGAAGTCCACGCCGCCGAGCGGCATGAAGGATTCGGTGTAGCTGACATAGGGCGACCAGCCGCCGGCCGCCTGGTAGACCAAGCCGGCACGGTGCGTCCAGGCGCTGTCGTCCACCCGGGTGGCGGTGCTGTTGGTTTCCGCCTTGTCGTGCCGCAGGCCGAGCGTGGCCGCCCAGGGGCCCCACTTGAGCTGCTCCTGCGCGTAGATGCCGAGCTGCCGCTGCACCACCTCGGGCGAGGGGGTCAGGCGCGCGGGAGGCGTGTAGTCGCCGTAGACCGGGTCGTAGACGTCCAGCGGCGCCGCGCGCCCCCGGCCGTTGGCGGTGCCGAAGACGTTGCGCTGCGCGTCGAGTCCGACCAGCACGGTGTGCGCCACCGCGCCGGTGGCGAAGCGTGCCTCGGCCTGGTTGTCGAGCACCAGCATGCGGCCGGTGTTGCGCTGCTGGACCAGATCCCGGTTGATGGTGCGCCCGTCCGCGTTGAAGACCGGACGTGGCGGCCGGCCGGTCGCGGCCGCGGCCGTGAAACTCGTATAGGCCGAGCGGTAGTCCACGTCGGTCCGTGCCCCGCGCAGGTTCTGGCGCAGGGTCCAGGTGTCGTCGAGCCGATGGCTGAACTGGTAGCCGAGCACGTTCTGCGAACTGTCGTAGGCGTCCCAGCCGGGCTCGCCGGTGAAGGTGGAGGTCGGGATCCGTCCGTAGCGCGACGGGTACAGCGTGCCCTGCCACGGGAAGAAACCGATCATCGAGCCGCTTTTGTCCTTCTGGTGCACCCCCTGCAGCGTGAGCGAGGTGTCGGCACTCGGCCGCCAGGTCAGCGACGGCGCGATCACCAGGCGATCGTCGGGCACCCAGTCCACCTGGCTGCCGCTGTCGCGCGCGACGGCTACCAGCCGGTAGAGCCAGCGTCCCTCCGGATCCAACGGTCCCGTCAGGTCGGCGGCGATCTGCTTGCGGTCGTAGCTTCCGTACTGCACCTGGACCTCCCGCTGCGTCTCGGGGAGCGGGCGCTTGGAGACGAGGTTGAGCACGCCGCCGACGCCGCCCTGGCCGTAGAGCACGGACGAGGGGCCGCGCAGCAGCTCGATGCGCTCCAGCGTGTACGGCTCGACCTTGGTGCTGTTGTAGGTGCCGTAGGTGCGCAGCAGGCCGTCGAGGTACTGGGCGACCGCGCCGCCGCGCGCGTTGAAGTTGTCGACCCGGCTGTCGAAATAGCTCGACACCACGCCCGCGCTGTAGGCCGTGGTCTGGCGCAGGGTGAGCGCGCCCTGGGCCTCGATCTGGTCGCGGGTGATGACCGAGATGGCCTGGGGTGTCTCGGCCAGCGGCGTGTCGGTCTTGGTGGCGCTCGATGCCCGGCGTGCGACGAAGCCGCTGACGGGACCCGTGGCCGTTTCGTTGCCGCTGGTGACGGTCACGGCCGGCAGGGATTTTTCGGATCCGGTGCCGCCTTCGGCTGCGTGCACCGGGGGAGCGCCCAGGAGGGAGAACGATAGGGCGGTAGCCAGCGTGGCGGTGCGACGGAATGGCGGGCGGCGAGCTCCGGGAGGACGATGCATAGGGAGAGGTTCCAGCAGGTGGTGTCGGTGCGCCTGGACGGGGCACCGTTTCGATCTCTGGCTGGCTGGTCAACTCCATGGCACGGGGCCGGACGCGGCCCTGCGCCAGTCCCTCGCTGGCTGCTGAGCATGGATTATAGAAATCTGAATGGTTGTTGATAGAGATTCTTATTAACTTTTTGTCATGGAGCAGCTTTCGGAAAAAAGGCAGGACTCGTCGAGGACCGCGCGCCAGTGGCGATCGGGGTGCGGATGTTCGTTCCTCCGCGCCATCGCATGGCGCTCTGGGTCTGGATCGGATCCTCGATGAACATCGGATGGGTGTCCCCGATGCTTCGGAAGAACGCGATGCCTTGGGAGAACGCCACGGCCCCGGCCGGCGCCAGCCGCCGGTTCGCTCCAATCAGCATGCCGAGATGGGCAATGCCTCGGGCTCCACACTAATGCGCAAGCTCGACGCCGGCGACTTGGCGGGCGCGGCCGAGCAGTTCCTGCTGTGGGACAAGGCGGGCGGGAAGGTGATGCTGGGGCTCAAGCGTCGGCGCACCGCCGAGCGGGCGCTGTTCCTGGGCAAGGCCGGCGCCGAGGCCGTTGCCATAGGACAGGCAGTGCAAGCCTGACCATCGTATTCCCACCGTGGGAACAAAAGACAAAACCCGCTACTAAATTAATAGCAGCGGGTCCTTATGCAGACTGGTGGGACGTGCGGGGGTCGAACCCACGACAAACGGATTAAAAGTCCGCTGCTCTACCAACTGAGCTAACGTCCCTGTGGAATCCTTAAGAAAACATCTTTAGGATCGCACGAAGCCTATGATTGTAGCCTTTTTGTAGAGCGGTATGAAAAATTGCAGCGTTTCGTGCTGGATTTTTCACGGTCCACGGTTGTCGTTTTTGGCGCTCTTATTCGCCTCGTGGATGCTTGTCCAGGATGGCGGTGCCTTCCGGGCTATGGATATCTGGGGCCTCTAGATGCAGACCCACTGGTTTTCATAGCGTTTCTACCCACGACGAAGGAGCGTGTAAGCGGCGAAAGACAGGAGGAACTGCAATCAGCCCCAAACTGGGTCGTCGCAACCAGCGGTACCCTCAATGCAAACAGCACCAGAACCAATCGACGGCGTCCAAAAAGGCCGCCTGAACCGGGCCCTAGGCATAACGAGTGAGCAGATCCGCCAGGCGCAATCCCTCCTCGAAGGAGCTGGCCTCATCAGGCACAGCGACGACCCTTATTTGCTCGGCGCAGTCATCACGGCGCTCGCTATGAATTACGGAGCAGAGGTGCACGCTGTAGTCGGATTGAAAGGCTAACGCCGTAGGAACCTTTGGCGTAGGGGGCATACCGATTGCCCCCAGAAGGTGATGAGCAACCTTTCGTCTGCCACCATGTCTCTTCCGGAGGCTCCATTTCTGCAGAATCCGCAGGGATGGAGGTTCTTTCCGAGGTCCGAGGAAGTCGAGCCCGGTTTGTGGCGTGGTCTGGTGCACATCCATACAGGCGCTACCGCTCCGACCATGCGCCTG
>JAKOND010000245.1 GCA_022702125.1 Burkholderiaceae bacterium | reverse complement strand
GCGTCGACCTGCTGCACCAGCACTCCTCCAAGTCCGATCCGATGGACCCGGGCTTCGACTACGCCGAAGCCTTCGGGAGCCTGGACCTGGCCGCCGTGAAGCAGGACATCGCCGCGGTGATGACCGACTCGCAGGACTGGTGGCCCGCCGATTTCGGCCACTACGGCCCGCTGTTCGTGCGCATGGCCTGGCACAGCGCCGGCACCTACCGCATCGGCGACGGCCGCGGCGGCGCGGGCCGCGGGCAGCAGCGCTTCGCGCCGCTCAACAGCTGGCCCGACAACGTCAGCCTGGACAAGGCCCGCCGCCTGCTGTGGCCGGTCAAGCAGAAGTACGGCAACAAGCTCTCGTGGGCCGACCTGATCGTGCTGACCGGCAACGTCGCGCTCGAGACCATGGGCTTCAAGACCTTCGGCTTCGCCGGCGGCCGGGCCGACGTGTGGGAACCCGACCAGGACGTGTACTGGGGCCGCGAGGACAAGTGGCTCGGCGGCGACAAGCGCTATTCGCAAGGCTCCCCCGGCGTCGAGGGCCACGGCGTGATCGACAAGGACGACGACAGCGAGGTGGTCCACAGCCGCGACCTGGAGAACCCGCTCGCCGCCGTGCAGATGGGCCTGATCTACGTCAACCCGGAAGGCCCGGACGGCCGGCCCGACCCGGTCGCCTCGGCCCGCGACATCCGCGACACCTTCGGCCGCATGGCCATGGACGACGAGGAGACCGTGGCGCTGATCGCCGGCGGCCACACCTTCGGCAAGACCCACGGCGCCGGCCCGTCCGAGAACGTGGCCCACGAACCCGAAGCCGCCGGCCTGGAGGCCCAGGGCTTCGGCTGGCACAACAGCTTCGGCACCGGCAAGGGCGGCGACACCATCACCAGCGGCCTGGAGGTCACCTGGACCACCAAGCCCACGGAATGGACCAACGAGTACTTCCGCCACCTGTTCGGCTTCGAGTGGGAGCTGACCAAGAGCCCGGCCGGCGCCCACCAGTGGACCGCCAAGGGCGCCGAGGCCACCATCCCGCACGCGCACGACCCGTCGAAGAAGCTGGTGCCCACCATGCTGACCTCCGACATCGCGCTGCGCATGGACCCGGCCTACGAGAAGATCTCGCGCCGCTTCTACCAGAACCCCGACCAGTTCGCCGACGCCTTCGCCCGCGCCTGGTTCAAGCTGACCCACCGCGACATGGGCCCTCGCGCCCGCTACCTGGGCGCGGAAGTGCCGGCCGAGGTGCTGATCTGGCAGGACCCGATCCCCGAGGCGACGGGCGCCCCGGTCGATGCGCAGGACATCGCCGCGCTCAAGCAGAAGGTGCTGGCCTCGGGCCTGACCGTCTCCGAGCTGGTGTCCACCGCCTGGGCCTCGGCCTCCACCTTCCGCGGCTCCGACAAGCGCGGCGGCGCCAACGGCGCCCGCATCCGGCTCGCGCCGCAGAAGGACTGGGCCGTCAACCAGCCCGCGCAGCTCTCGAAGGTGCTGGGCGCGCTCGAAGGCATCCGCGGCGAGTTCAACGGCAGCGCGACCGGCGGCAAGCAGATCTCGATCGCCGACCTGATCGTGCTGGCGGGCAATGCCGCGGTCGAGAAGGCCGCCGCGGACGCCGGCCAGACCGTCGAGGTGCCGTTCACCCCCGGCCGCACCGACGCGTCGCAGGACCAGACCGACGTCCAATCCTTCGCGGCCCTGGAACCGGTGGCCGACGGCTTCCGCAACTACCTCAAGAGCAACGCCTACAGCGTGCCCGGCGAGGCGCTGCTGATCGACCGCGCGCAGCTGCTGACGCTGACCGCGCCCGAGATGACGGTGCTGGTCGGCGGCCTGCGGGTGCTGGGCGCCAACACGGACGGTTCGCAGAAGGGCGTCTTCACGCAGCGCCCCGGCGCGCTGACGAACGACTTCTTCGTCAACCTGCTGGACATGGGCACCGCCTGGAAGGCCACCGGCAAGGAAAGCTACGCCGGCAGCGACCGCAAGACCGGCGAGGCCCGCTGGACCGGCAGCCGCGTCGACCTGGTGTTCGGCTCCAACGCCATCCTGCGCGCGGTCGCCGAGGTCTATGCCGGCGCCGATGCGCACGGCAAGTTCGTCAAGGACTTCGTCGCGGCCTGGGCCAAGGTGATGGACCTGGACCGCTTCGACGCGAAGAAGGCCGCCTGAGCGCCCGCGCCCCCAGGCGCCAGAAGATAAGCCCCGCGAGGCCGCGCGCCTCGCGGGGCTTTTCGCCGTCCGGGCCCGGCGGCCGTCGCGGGAAGGCGCGCCGCTCAGCCGCGACGGCCGGCGTCCGGCGCGGCGAGCAGCGCCTTGGCCGCCTCGATGCGCAGCGCGAGCGGCACGCCGGCGTCGTTCATCACCCGGCGCAGGAAATCCTGCGGGTCTTCGTGTCCCGGGGCGCCACCGGAGGCGTCCGCGCATGCCCCGTCGGCTGACCGCGCACGGCCGGCGGGCGATGTCGCGGCCGGCGGTGGTGCCGTGGCCGGCGAGCGCGGCCGCAGCCGCCGCAGCGCGTCCGCGAACGCCGCCGGCCCCACCGGCCGCAGCCCCCGCAGCAGGGCCGCCTGGCCGTCCTCGCCCGGCGGGATGTCGAGCCAGGGCGTCTCGCCGAACACCGGCGCCAGGTCCGGCGCGACGAAGGCGGACCAGTTGCCGTCCGGCCCGTGCGGCGCCGGGATCGACGGCGCATGGAACCAGCCGTCCGGCGCGGCGGCATCGGCGGACGGCATCAGGCGCAGGCGCCCGGGCGCCACGTCGGCGAGGAAGCGGGCCGCCAGCGCCTGCAGGAAGGCCTGCGCCTGCGCCGCCGCGACGGGCCGCTCCAGCGAGAACCACAGCTGCATGCCGTCGGTGCCCGACACGGCGATGGCGGGCGCTGGCAGCTCCAGCTCGGCCTGGACGCCCTGCCAGACCCGGCCCAGCACCCGCCAGTCCGCCGGGCGGGCCAGTTCCAGCACCAGGCAGCGGGTGGCGTTCCCGGCGCCGGGAACGCCCGGCGGCGGATCGGCGTCCCCCGGAGCCGGCGCGGCGCCGGAGGGCGGGAGGTAGAGGCGGCGCAGTTCCGACTGCAGGGCATTCATGGCGGGACGGTAGGGTGGGAACGGAGGGAAACGCTGGGCATGCACTCTACTGCGTCGCCCTGCGCGCGGCATGCCGGGCAGCGGACGGAGACTGCGGTCGTCGTCCGATGCCTGCGAGGCGTGCCCGCGCCGGGGCGTTCGTCAGGCGGCGCGAACGGCGGCGCCCGTCCGCCCGTCGCGCCCGCCGGATTCCCGGGTGAGCCGGGCGAACAGCGCCCCGCCCAGCGCGCTGCCGAGCGCCATCGCCAGCAGGCCCGGCAGGAGGCGGGTGGCGTAGATCAGCGATGGCATCGGGGCGAAGGCATCGACCGCGCGGATCGCCACCAGCAGCCCCACGCCCGCCGCCAGCGGATACAGCCCGGGCCGCAGCGCGGGCCGGCGCCGCGCGAGCCAGGCGGCGGCCGCGAAGGCCGGCAGCCAGGCCGCCAGCACGATGCCGGCGTACACGGGGCCGAAGCCGGCCACGTCCTGCAGCGAGGTGCGCAGCCGCAGCCCGGGCGCGATGGCGACGCCCAGGTCGGTCAGGGCCTTCAGGTTGAACTGCGTCTGCACCACCGTGCCCCAGAGGCTCGCCAGCAGCAGCGCGGCCAGGAAGGCGGTCGCGCGCTTACGCCAGGATGCAGTCGGTCGGTCGCGGAGTGGCATGGTGTCGGGCACGTCTTTGTGGATGCTTTTCCGATGATGTTCCTATCGCCCGCCGTGACGACTACATTCCGTTTCCGCGCGTCCCGCCGGTCGCGCGCGGGGCTCGCGTGCCTGGCGGCCGCCCTGGCGATCGCCTGGGCCGGGCCGCGGTCCGCGCGGGCGGCCGACCACCGCATCGAGCCGGTCGCCGCCGGGCTGGAATTCCCCTGGTCGCTCGCCTTCCTGCCCGACGGCCGCATGCTGGTGACCGAGCGGGCCGGCCGGCTGCGGGTGATCGAGCGCGATGCGGCCGGCCGCACGGTCCTGCGCGCCCGGCCGGTCGAGGGCGTGCCGCCGGTGCTGGCGCAGGGGCAGGCCGGGCTGTTCGAGGTGCTGGTCGATCCGGATTTCGCCGCCAACGGCTGGATCTACCTCTCGTACGCCCATGGCAGCCGCCGCGCCAACCACCTGCGGGTGGCGCGCGCCCGCTTCGACGGCACCCGGCTGCGCGAGGTGACGACGCTCTTCACCGCGCAGCCCGCCAAGGCGCACGACCAGCATTTCGGGGCGCGCATGGCGCTGCTGGGGGACGGCACGCTGGCGGTGGCGCTGGGCGACGGCAACGTGGAGCGCACCGACGCCCAGCGCCTGGGCACCCACCTGGGCAAGATCGTGCGCATCGGCCGCGACGGCCGCGTGCCGGCCGACAACCCCTTCGCGGGACGCGCGGGCGCGCTGCCCGAGATCTACAGCCTCGGCCACCGCAACCCGCAGGGCCTGGTGTTCGTGGCCGCGCCCGGGGCGCCGGGGCAGGGCGTGCTCTACGCGCACGAGCACGGATCGAAAGGCGGCGACGAGCTCAACGCCATCGCGCGCGGCGCCAATTACGGCTGGCCGGTCACGACCGGCGGCGTCGACTACACCGGCGCGCGCATCACGCCCTACCGCACCCTGGACGGCGTGACGCCGCCCCGCGTGGAATGGACGCCCTCCATCGCCCCGGCGGGCATGGCCCACTACGACGGCGCGCTGTTCCCCGCCTGGCGCGGCAGCCTGTTCGTCGCGGCGCTCAAGGAGAAGAGCGTGCGCCGCGTGCCGATGGACGGCGGCCGGCCCGGCGCGCAGGAGATCCTGTTCCGCGAACTCGGCGAGCGCCTGCGCGACGTGCGCGCCGGACCCGACGGCGCGCTCTACCTGCTGACGGACGACAAGGCGGGCCGGGTGCTGCGGGTCGTGCCGCGGGCACCAGGTTGAGAGCCGCAATCCGTTGTGTCCAGCATGCACGTTCTAATTTGCCTTGTATTGTGTTGCAAGCAGGGAAGAGGTTGCGCAGTAGGCCTGTTGTTCGTGCGTTGGCGTGGTCGGGAAAGCCATGCTCAGGTTTCGGGTTCGCAGCATGGGCGTCAGGTACTCGTTTCGCAGCGATTGGGGTTTGCGGTTGAGTAGACCGGCTAGGGCATGCAGCGTCAGGTAATGCCCTTCACACACCGACAGAACCACTTTTTCAAATTCTGCGCGGTTCATCTTTTTTTTCTGTCTCGGCGCCCTCGCCAACATCTCCAACCTTTGTCGCAACGGCGCAGACAGGACATTTAAATCGTTGATAACAGGAAGAGGAAGCTGATCCGTCAGAAGGTAGCCGTGTTCGTTGTGATGTTGACTGCACACCGCAGGCATGCCGTCCATAGCTGGGGAGCTGGCGGGCAAACCTGGGGAGCTGGCGGGCAAACCTGGGAAGCTGGCGGGCA
>JAKOND010000231.1 GCA_022702125.1 Burkholderiaceae bacterium | reverse complement strand
TGGCGCTCGGCGGCATGCGCGACGAGGCGGAGATCCGCGGCCACCGCCGGACCTACATCGGTGCGCTGCCGGGCAAGGTGCTGCAGAGCCTCGGCAAGATCGGCACCCGCAACCCGCTGTTCCTGCTGGACGAGATCGACAAGCTGGGCACCGATTTCCGGGGCGATCCGTCGAGCGCCCTGCTCGAAGTGCTGGACCCCGAGCAGAACCACACCTTCGGCGACCACTACGTCGAGGTCGACTTCGACCTGTCGGACGTGATGTTCGTCGCGACCTCCAACTCGATGAACATCCCGCCGGCGCTGCTGGACCGGATGGAAGTCATCCGCCTCTCGGGCTATACCGAGGACGAGAAGACCAACATCGCGCTGAAATACCTGCTGCCCAAGCAGATCAAGAACAACGGCCTGCGCGACGGCGAGATCCAGGTGCGCGAGGATGCGGTGCGCGACGTGGTGCGCTACTACACCCGCGAAGCCGGCGTGCGCTCGCTGGAGCGCGAGCTTTCCAAGATCTGCCGCAAGGTGGTCAAGGGACTGCAACTGAAGAAGATGGAGCCCGAGGTGATCGTGACGGCGGACAACCTTCCGGATTTCCTGGGCGTGCGCAAGTACACGTACGGCCGCGCCGAGCAGCAGAACCAGGTCGGCCAGGTGGTCGGCCTCGCCTGGACCGAGGTGGGCGGCGACCTGCTGACCATCGAGTCGGCCGTCATGCCCGGCAAGGGCGTCATCACCCGCACCGGCTCGCTGGGCGACGTGATGAAAGAGTCGGTTGAAGCTGCGCGCACGGTGGTGCGCAGCCGGGCGCGCTTCCTGGGCATTAAGGACGAGGCCTTCGAGAAGAAGGACATCCATGTGCACGTGCCCGACGGCGCGACGCCCAAGGACGGCCCCAGCGCCGGCGCCGCGATGGCGACCGCTTTCGTCTCGGCCCTGACCGGCATCCCGGTGCGCGGCGACGTGGCGATGACCGGCGAGATCACGCTGCGTGGCGAGATCACTGCCATCGGCGGCCTGAAGGAGAAGCTGCTGGCGGCCTTGCGAGGCGGCATCAAGACGGTGTTGATTCCCGAGGAGAACGTCAAGGACTTGCAAGACATCCCGGCCAATGTCAAGGAAGGGCTGGAGATCGTGCCGGTCAGGTGGATCGACAAGGTGCTGGAAGTTGCCCTGGAGCGCCTCCCGCAGCCCCTGCCGGACGAAGAGCCCGTCGTGGCCGCACCGGTCGCCGCTCCGGCGGCCGACACGCCGGCGGAGCGGCCGATCAAGCACTGAGTGCTGCGGATCTGGCATCTTCGGAATGACGGAAATATGGCGGAGCATCGGAAGGCACCGAAAATTCCGCTATACTTCGATTCATCGCAGTGAACGACACGCTCCACACGGCAGCAAGAGTTCTAAGCGATATGCGGGAATAGCTCAGTTGGTAGAGCGCAACCTTGCCAAGGTTGAGGTCGAGAGTTCGAGACTCTTTTCCCGCTCCAAATTCCAAAAGGGAAGCGCAAGCTTCCCTTTTTCGTCAGCGAATCAAGGCGCGGTAGCAAAGCGGTTATGCACCGGATTGCAAATCCGTGTAGGTCGGTTCGACTCCGGCCCGCGCCTCCAAAATTTAGATTGCAGATCAAGCACTTACGAACGGACCCTCGCGGTCCGTCTTTCGTTTGGGGGCATCGACTCGGACCTGCTTCCGCTCCGGCCATCTTCCCCCCGAGAACGTCATCGTTCAGAATTGCCCGAGGCACATGCCCGACCGATACCGACGCCGATGCCGGACACTGCAGGCCGCCAGACCCCGAGCCTTGCAGTGCGCGCGGTCGCCGGTGCCGATGGGATCGCCGCCGGATCCGTCTCCATCCAGGGTATGCCATGACCTCCTTGAAGATCCATTTCGACGCGGTTAACCTTCTCGATGCCTTCCAGGCCGGCGCGACCTTCCGCACGGTCCAGGCCTTCAAGGCGGGCGACTTGAAGATCGTTGGCGGTAGGCCGGAAACCCTGGTAGACGGGGCGGGCAACCTGCTGCAGATGGACCAGTGGAACCGGCATCCCTCCGATCCGGAGTCGGTCGGCATGGCAATCGTCTCGGGCGTTTTGCCGGATCTCGCGGCCGGCGAGAAGCGCGTGGTCGGCTATGCGAAGGGCACGCCCAAGGCTGCTGCGGAAATCCCCGCCGGAAGGTTCGACACCTACTCGGAGATCACCTTCTACCAGCCGCAGAAGAGCGGTATCTACTACAGCAATCGCAACGGCAACACCACGCCCGGAATCGAGTTCGTGGCGGGCGAGGAACTCACCATCACGCTGACCGACAAAATCGGCACCGAGACGGTGACCTACAGGGTGCCGGAGGAGTTGGCGGGGCCGGGGCATTTCCCGCGTGCCAACAGTCTCGCGCGCCAGATCGAGGAGCTGATCCGCAAGACCCAGCGCTTCCATGCGGAGGTCTTCTGGGAGGAGCGCTCCCAGGTCACCACCAAGAACCCGGCGGGCGGCGCCTTCACTGTCGCCGTCAGCAAGCCGCGCAAGGCGCCGATCACCTATTTCGACATCCAGCCCTACAAGGAGCCGAAGGTCTACCGGGCCACGCCGAAACTCGACGAGAAGCGCCTGCGCATGGTCGGCCCGGTGGCGCGCGAGTACGATCTGCCGACGCCGTACCTCAGCACTGCCGACGGCAGCCGGCATCCCGTCCTGCAGGCCCGCTTCCTGCCGCGCTTCCATGCCCGGAGCGTCTGCCACCAACTGGTCGTGGAGAACAACGCCACCTTCGCCGCAGGCGCCGGCAATCTCCTGTTCGGCATGGTCTGGGCGGTCGACGGCAAGGTGGTGAAGGACCAGGACGTCTACAAGCACTACCACCACAGCAGCGCGCCGTTCTGGCATTGGACCGGAAGCCGGCCGAGCGTGTACGTGCGCCAGCGCATGCAGTACATGCAGGATTCGGGGCTGCTGTACAACTTCGACCAGAACCTGCGCATCTCCGAGGCCCGCAAGCGCCGGGCCGCGAAGCTGGTGCAGGACTACGCCCGGGCGCTGGACCCGATGGCGAATCCGAGCATGGCGACCGGCTGGCCCGGGACCGGCGGCCGCGAGGAAATCGGCGCGCAGCCCCAATGGGTGGCGGAAGCGCAGGTGGACGAGGACAGGCGCCTGGACGACTACGCGATCATGATGGCGACCGTCGCCTGCACCGTCCCGATGCAGTACCGGGACGAGAACACCGACCAGCCGGTGGACTTGAGCCGGCACTGGGGCATCAGCCGCGACAACGGATTCAGCCAGGGAGGCCAGAAGCTGCCCGACATGGCGGACAGCACGACGCCCTGGCAGGTCGAATCCGACCACCAGCCATCGCCGAGCTTCTACGCCTACGTGCGCACCGGCGACGCGGTGTTCCTGCGCAATGTGCAGTACTGGGCCAACTGGAACATCCTGAACGTCTATCCGCAGTACCGGCAGGGCGCCCGGGCGGTCTCCACCGGCGGCCAGGTCCGCGGCATGGCCTGGAACCTGCGCTCGCTGGGGGAGGCCAACTGGGTCACTCCGGAGGCCCATCCCCTGCGCCGGTACTTCCAGGACCGTCTGGCGGTCAACCTCCAGGACTACGTCGTCAACTACGTGAGGAAGTCGGACGCGCCCCTGCACAACATGGAGGGCGGCAAGGCGCCGATCGGCGGCACCCGGCCCTGGATGAACGATTTCCTGGCCTTCCCGGTGGCGCAGATGGCGCTGCTCGGGCTGCCGAACGCGAAGGAATTCGCGACCTTCCTGGCGAAGTTCATCAGCGGCCGCTGGCTCGATCCGAAGAATGCGAGCTTCGCGCTGCGCCACATGGGCACCGCCTACACCTTCGACACCTGGAACTACAACACGAAGAATCCCCGGATCTTCCAGACCTGGGACGAGGTCATCGCGTTCATGTTCCCGAAGCACGACCCGTCCCGGCCCGAAACCTGGGGGCAGTTCAAGAACGAGAAACGGCCGATGCGCGACGAGGCCTATACCGATATTCCGTTGACCGAAGCCTGGGTCGGCGGCTACGGCGGGGTGGCGTCCGGTGCGAACGGAGCGTTGGCGGACCTGTTCCCCGAGGCGCGCAAGGCCTTCGAACTGATCGAATTCAAGCTCGCCCCGGGCTTCCAGCGCGAGTTCAACGACAACCCGAGCTACGGCATCGTTCCGCGCGGCTATGTCCGCCCACCGTACAGGAAGCCGGAGACAGCGGTGGCCGCGGCCCGCGCGCCAGCTGCCCCTCTGGTGCTGACGCGCAGGAATTCCGTCCCCGAGAACGAGACTTTCACGGTCGACAGGATCACGACGGTGCGCTACGGCTCCGCCACCGCATTCATAGACAAGACGCTGCCCGCCGGCACCCATGCCTGCAGCAATGCGACCTTCGGCGATCCGGCGGTCGGCGTGGTGAAATCCTGCGCGCTGGCGCCAGCGCCCGGGGCCGCCCCGGTCCGATCCTCGGCGCATGCGCCGGCGAC
>JAKOND010000218.1 GCA_022702125.1 Burkholderiaceae bacterium | reverse complement strand
GCTGGGGATGATCGGCCGCAGCGCCCGTGGCGTACCGCGGCCGTTGCGTGCCCCCCTCCTGGAAAGCGGTTTTCAGCGGTGCTTGCCGCTGCGATGCTCTTTTTTTGGGCAGCGCGGGGCGTGTCTGGCGACTTCACCGGTTCATTGAGAGTAATTTGATTAAGAACATCCTTGGAAATACCTTGAATACAGATTAAGCCGGCGCAAACCCAGCACTGGTGCGGGTTGCGAACGATCGAGGTGAGCTTTTCCGGGGAGCAGGGTGAGCCTGCGCAGGGACCCTGGGTGTGCTTCGTCAGGGACACGGCTTCGCACAGGTGAGCTTCCGCGGGGTGCTGAGGTGAGAGGGAACAGGGAGTGGAAGCACCCAAAGGGAGCTTTTACAGGGTGTGGATAGTTCCCGGTGCATCGATTCTGTGGATAAGGCGACCCGGGCCGGTGGGGGCGGAATGGGGGCCGGTGGGGAAGGCTCCAACGCCGTCGCTTTTGAATGTCGCAGGCTCGCAACGACGGCTCCAGCATCCAGGGTGAGACCTGTATCATGCGATCGAGAGGTGAGAAGCCGCCCGTCGCATACGAAAGTGAGCGAAACCACAGGATTCCTCACCGGCGGCACTGGCCGGTGTCGCGCGGCGAGAGCACGAGGGATTCATGCCGGTCGGGTACGGAGGAAGCCAGCAGTAGAGCTGGTCGGAAGATCGCGGCGGACGAAAAACAGCGCCGCTCGTGGGCATCCTGGCGCGCGCAAGCTATGTCGGATGGTTTCATTGCGCCGCGCAGTCCGATGCTGCGTGCCGAGACAACGAAGAGGGCGATGTCGATGGCAAGGAGGAGCAGCGTCAAGAGCACGGTCGTCGCGACGGTCGAGTCGACCGATCTGCGCGAATTCCGAAAGACCAATGAAGCCATCGGCCTGCGCGTCATCGAAGGCAGCCTGTCCCTGCTGTCGCGCAAGGTCTTCAATGTGATGATGTTCCATGCGCAGGAGCAGAAGGAACCCGGCCTCAACGCGCCCATCAACACGGCTGCGGCCAAGCGTTATTTCTGGATCCCACTCGCCCACCTGGCGCGTGACGCCGCCTACGACAGCAAAGATGTCCAGTACTTCAAGAAGCAGCTCGAGGAGTTGCAGAACATCAAGCTGCTGCTGGAAACGGAGAGGCAATGGACCAGCGAACGGCTGGTGTCGTCCGTCACCCTGGTCAATCCGAGGGGATTGAACAAGCACTCCGGCCAAGTCTGGTTCGGATACGCATTTCCGCCGGAAGTGCATGAGCAGGTGATGGCGCCGAGCACCTATACCCGGCTGTCGATCGTCTACCAGAGTTCCCTCAAGTCGGGCTCGGCGCTGGCGCTGTACGAGATCTGCAGACGCTATGCGACCAATCCCTCCAAGGTCACCTTCATCCAGCCCTATGCGCACTGGTTCGGAGTCATCACCGGCAATCCGATCACCGACGAATCGGCGCTACCGCTCTACAAATACTTCAAGCGCGACACGCTGAAACCCGCCATCGCGGAGATCAATTCGCTGACCGATATCAGCATCGAGCTGATCGAGCACAAGAACGGCCGGCGTGTCGAGAAGCTGCAATTCCGGGTGGAGCAGACCAAGCAGGCGCAGATCGAATTCCCGACGCCTCCCATCATCGATGTGGAACTCATCAACCGGGTGATGAATTTCGGCTTCAGCCAGGCCGATGCGGGCGATCTGGTCGCGCAGTACAGCGAAGACATCATCCGGGCCGCCATCACGCGCGTGGAGATGCGGATGGAGTCCAAGAGCATGTCTCCGGTGAGCACCCCGGCAGGCTACTTCCGGTGGGCGCTCCTGGATGTCGCCCGCAACCCCCAGGGTCCTCCGGCGATCGCGGCGCCGCCGACGGCTCCCAAGGCGCGCGGCAAGAAAGCGCAGAAGGGCGGGCCGAGCGTCATGGACCGGTTCCTCGCAGCACGTGGCCAGGAGGCATTGGGTGTCTACGCGATGCTGGACGCTGCCGAGCGTGCGACTGTCTTCGAGGCGTTCGAGAAGGAGCACAGCGGCAAGGGCATCCACATGGAGAAGGGACTTGAAAGCGCGATGGTGCGCGGTCTCTTCGCACCGTGGTACGCGAAGGAATTGTGGGGCGAGCCGTCCGCCCAGGCGCTTGCGCAGTACATCGAACAGCACAGTCTCGAGTAAGGCATGTCCCGAAGCACGGGGCCCGTGCAGGTCAGGCTGCTGCCATCCCTGGCGCTCCAGCCGTCCTGGGTGAGGGGGGAGTGCACCTCTGTGCGCCCAGCGGCGCCTCGGGGCCCGACACCGGTGCCGGCGTCGTCTCCATGCAGCCCGGATCCCCGCGTTCCATACAACGGTAGCGCAGGCCGGCGCTCGCCGAACCGATCAATGGAAGTCCCGGCTCACCGTCCCCAGCCGCCCGAGCCAGTGCGTCAAGTCCTTGAGCCTGGAGGCGATCAGGCTGACCGACGACCCATCCCGCTGGCAGCGCCCGTATACCGCCAGCAGCCGGGAACGCACCAGGTCCTGCCGTTGCGCGTCCCGCACATGGCGCCAGCAAATCACCTGCACCGTGCCGGTCTCGTCCTCGAGGCTGATGAAGACGGTGCCGCGGGCGGTCTCCGGTTGCTGCCGCAGGGTGACGATACCGCAGGTCCGCACCCATTGCCCGTCCCGTACCCGGGCCAGCTGCGCCGACGACAGCAGCCGGTGGCGTGCCAGGCGCGGACGCAGCAGCGCCAGCGGATGGCGACCCAGCGTAAGGCCCAGCGAGGTGTAGTCCCAGACGATTTCCTCGCCTTCGGGGGCGGGAGCGAGTTCCAGTGCGTCTTCTTGCACCGGCGCGTCCTGGAGCAACGGCGGCGCCGCGCGCAGGGCCGATGCCTCCCAGACCTGCTGGCGCCGATGGCCCGCCAGGCTCCTGAGCGCATCGGCTGCGGCGAGCAGCTTCATGTCCCGGAGATCGAGCCCGGCGCGCCGGGCCAGATCCTCGGTGCTCCCGAAGGGCGCCCCGACCCGCGCCGCGACGATGCGCATGGCGGACGCGGTGGGGAGCTGGCCGATCAGGCGCAGCCCCAGCCGCACCGCGGGCGGTCGCGGGAGGTCTTCGAGGGTGCAGTCCAGGTCGCTGCGCATCACGTCCGGCGGCCGCACTTCGACCCCGTGCCGTCGCGCGTCCTGCACCAGTTGGGACGGCGAGTAGAACCCCATCGGCTGGCTGTTGAGCAGGGCCGCCAGGAACTCCGCAGGATGGTGTCGCTTGAGCCAGGCGCTGGCGTAGACCAGCAGCGCGAACGAGGCCGCATGGCTTTCGGGGAAGCCGTGCGGCCTCGTTGAAGATCGACCGGGCGAAGGCCAGGTCGTATCCGCGCGCGGTCATGCCCCCGACGAGCCGGTCGTAGTACGCCTGCAGGTTGCCCTGGCGCTTCCAGGCGGCCATGGCCCGGCGCAGCCCGTCGGCCTCGCCCGGGGTGAACCCGGCTGCCAGGATGCTGATCTGCATCACCTGTTCCTGGAAGACCGGCACGCCCAGGGTGCGGCCCAGCGCTTCCTTCAAGGCTTCGCTCGGGTAGGTGACCGGTTCCAGCCCCTGGCGCCGCCGCAGGTAGGGATGGACCATGCCGCCCTGGATGGGTCCGGGCCGCACGATGGATACCTCGACCACCAGGTCGTAGAAGCAGCGCGGCCGTAGCCGTGGCAGCATGCTCATCTGGGCCCGGGACTCGATCTGGAACACGCCGACCGTGTCGGCCTGGCAGATCATGTCGTAAGTGGCCGGGTCTTCCGCCGGGATGTCCTGCACCGTCATCCCCCGGCCTTGGCGCATGCCGGTGAAGTCCAGCGCCTTGCGGATCGCGGTGAGCATGCCGAGCGCCAGGCAGTCCACCTTCATCAGGCCGAGCGCGTCCAGGTCGTCCTTGTCCCACTGGAGGACCGTGCGGTCCCGCATCGCGGCGTCCTCGATCGGCACCAGGCGCGACAGGGGCCCGCGGGTCAGCACGAATCCGCCGGTGTGCTGCGACAGATGCCGCGGGAAGGACAGCAGGGTACCGGTGAGCTCCAGCAGCTGCCGTGTGCCCAGATCCCGGAGGTCGAGGCCGGCCTCGCGCAGCCGGTCGGCGGCGATGTCTTTCCCGTCCCACCAGTGGTGCCCCCGCGCCACCCGTTCCAGCACTTCCGCCGGAAAGCCGAGCGCCTTCCCCACATCGCGGATCGCGGACCGGGGCCGGTAGCTGATCACCACGCCTGTCAGCGCGGCGCGGTCCCGGCCGTACTTGGCATAGAGGTACTGCAAGACCTCCTCGCGCCGTTCATGCTCGAAATCGATATCGATGTCGGGCGCCTCATTGCGTTCCGCGGAGATGAAGCGTTCGAACAGCACGTTCATGCGTTCCGGGTCGACCTCGGTCACATGCAGGCAGTAGCAGACCACCGAGTTGGCCGCCGAACCCCGGCCTTGGCACAGGATGCCCCGCGAGCGGGCAAAGCACACGATGTCGTGGACGGTCAGGAAGTAGTGCGCGAAGCGCAGCCGTCCGATCAGTTCGAGCTCGTGCTCGATCTGCAGCCGCACTTTGGCGCCGATGCCCTGGGGCCAGCGGCGGGCGGCGCCTTCGTAGGTGATGCGCCGCAGGTGGGACCCGGGGGTCTCGCCCGGCGGCACCACTTCGTCCGGGTACTGATAGCGCAGTTCGTCGAGCGAGAAGGTGCAGCGCGCCGCCACCGCCAGCGTCTGCGCCAGCAACTCCGGCGCAAAGGTCTGCGCCAGCCGCAGTCGGGTGCGCAGGTGGCGCTCGGCATTGGGTTGCAAGGCTTGGCCGCAGGCTGCCAACGGCTGTCCGATGCGGGTGGCGGTCAGCACGTCCTGCAGCGGCTTGCGGGAGCGCACATGCATATGCACGTCGCCCGCGGCCACCAGCGGGATGGCGGTGCGCGCGCTGGCCTGCCGCAGC
>JAKOND010000217.1 GCA_022702125.1 Burkholderiaceae bacterium | reverse complement strand
AGTTCTAGTGAAGCTATCCAATATGGGGGATAGCAGGTCTATTTTTGTGTTTGGGAGGGAACATGGGCAGCATCGTAACGATCGCCACCAGCAAGGGCGGCGGAGGCAAGACGACACTGGCGACGTGTTTGGCTGTAGGCCTAACGACGCGCGGCTATAAGGTAGCGGTCATCGACGCCGACCGCAACGCCACTTTCAACGACTGGCACAGGTCCAACTACGAGGGGCCTGAGTTCTTGTCTCTTGCCGAAGCCCGGCACGTCGAGGTCATCGACTTGGCGCAGCAGCACGCCGAAACGCACGACGTGGTCGTGATCGATACCGCTGGCTTCGAGAACCTGACTTCCTCCAGCGCGATCTCCACGGCCGATTACGTGCTGATCCCATGCATGCCTGACCGCGGCTCGATCCGTGAGGCCATGAAGACGGCCCACCAGACACAGACCCTATCCAGGGCTGCGCGGCGTGCCATTCCCTACCGCGTGGTGCTCTCGCAATGGAACAACCGAGGCTTGGCCGAGAAGGCCACCCGGGACGATCTGGGCGCAGCTGAGGTGTCCGTGTTGGAGAGCTTCATCCCCGACCTGGCTGCCTACCGCCAGCTGACATTCACCGGCCGCGTGCCGGTCGACGGCAAGGTGGGCGAGCAGATCAACGCCCTGGTGGACGAGCTCGTGACGCTGCAGGCTATACCGGATACGCCGTCTGGCCCTGCTATCGCCTCTAGCAGTGCTGCGCCCGCTGCCGGCGGCGCTGACCCTGTGGGAGGCTGACATGGGCAGCTTCGCACCCAAGCGCACGAACTCGGCAGACTTGGCCCGCCTGGTCGAGGCCACGGTCACGCACATCCCTCCAGCAGTGGTGAACCCGACGATGGCCACTCCAGCACCCGCACCAGTGGAGGCGCCCGCGCCAGCCGCGCCCAAGGCCGAGGCGACCGTGCAGATCAACTTCCGCGGCTCGAAGGGCCTGGCCAAGCTGATCGCGGAACTAGCGGAGAAGGACGGGAGCACCCGGAAGCTCATCGCGCGGCTGTTGAAGGAAGCAGGCCATTCGGTGCCCGAGGTGGACTTGAACCCGCCCGACAACCGGCGGCGTTTTGACTGAAAACTGGATGTGGAGCGGAGATCGGAGGCTCATCGACTTTCGCTCTATGAGCCGTTCCATTTGCGATTATTGACATAATCGCAAATTAGACTTTTCGGGGCCTTCAGCGCTTGGTGCTTCCCTGCGCGGACTCATCCTGGACCTGGAAAAATTCAATCTCCTTCAAGATCTCCTTCGTGCGCGCGATCTTTTCGTAGTAGTCGCCGATCTCGTCCATGACTTTTTGACGATCACCGCCGTATTCAGGGTCTTCGCCGATCTCCATCGCCTCTCGGTCTGAGTCCTCGATCAACCGCTCCATGCCCTTGAGCGTGAATTGCTGCCTGCGCAGCTGCACTTCATATTCCACCTGGTAAGCGTTGAGTTCGTCTTGAGTGCAGTCAGAGAAGCCGGCTGTGTAGCGCTTCTTGGTCATCATTCAGTGCCTCCAGCGGGCGGTGAGTTTCGATCGCAGCATCATGCGCTATGACGTTACGCCCCACGGCCGGTAGTGACGGACGTGCATCAACTGACCTGCGGTGAGCCGCGACAGTGCCGGATCCATGACTACCAGGCGGCCGGCGCGCAGGCTGTCCCGGGCGCTCCCGATTGCGCGGATCTTCTCCTTCCACCTTGCCTCATCTTCGGTCGGGAAATTACCCTGGCGCGCGGCCGTGGCCTCGCCGAGCGCTAGTGCCGCGGCGTATTCAGCCTGGCCAAGCTCTTCGATCAGAGCGTCGATCTGCTGACGTAGAGCCAGCGCCTCATCGAAATTCAGCAGCGGTTTGTGCGACATCGGCGTGAAGAATGGGTCGAAAGTGCTCAGTTGCCTGCACTTGAGCATATACTGTATATATGTCCAGTGCCCGCACTCAACTACATATCCCTGCGCCGTATGTGCCTCTCTTTGTGAGGATGGTGGACGGCCGCGTTCGTGCTGGGTTTCCCAGTCCGGCGGACGACTTCGACACCACGGAAATCGACATTGCCCGGGAGCTGGTCACGCACCCGCAGGCGACGTTCTTCCTCCGAGCGTCGGGCATGAGCATGATTGGCGCCGGGATCAATGACGGCGACATGCTGCTCGTCAACCGCGCGCTCGAAGCGAAGCCTGGACATGTGGTGGTGGCGATCATCGACAACGAGTTCACCGTCAAATACCTCCGCATGCGGGCGGGCAGGCCGTTCCTGGAGCCGGCCAATCCGACCTTTCCTTGCATCTTCCCGCGTGGCAACCAGCAGTTGGAGGTCTGGGGCGTGGTGACCTGTTCGATCACCCGCTTCATCAGGAACTAGCGTGTATTGCCTGCTCGACGCGAACAACTTCTACGTGTCGGCGGAGAGGATTTTCAGGCCCAGCCTCACCGGCATTCCGGTCATCGTCCTGAGCAACAACGACGGATGCGCGATCGCTCGGAGCGACGAGGCCAAGGCGCTGGGCGTGAAGATGGGCATGCCGTTCTTTCAGGCGCAGCAGCTGGCCGGTCGTGAGCGCATGGTCGCGCTGTCGGCCAACTTCGGTCTCTACGGCGCCGTGAGCACCCGGTTCATGTCCCTGGCTGCCGGCCTCGGCCCGGGGCAGGAGATCTACAGCATCGACGAGACCTTCATCGACCTGCGCGGCATGCGGGGAGACATGACCGCGCGCACGCGCGCTATGCGAGAGCGCATTCTGCAGTGGGTGGGGTTGCCCTGTGGGGCTGGCATCGGCCCCACCAAGACCTTAGCCAAGCTGGCCAACCACATCAGCAAGTCGGCGGAGCGCAAGCCCGGCAGCTACCCGCGCGAGCTGGCGCAGGTCTGCAACCTCACGACGCTGCCCGCTTCCGATGTCGACGCGCTGCTGGCCGCGACCGACGCGGGGGAGGTGTGGGGCATCGGGCGACGCATCGGCACCCAGCTGGCCGACCAGGGTGTGAAGACCGCGCTCGATGTGGCCAACATGGACCCGGCAATGGCCCGCCGGCGCTGGGGCGTCATTTTCGAGCGGACGGTGCGGGAGCTTCAGGGTTTGCCGTGCATCGAACTGGAGGATGCGCCGTCTCCCAAGAAAGAGATCGCCTGCACGCGGTCGTTCGGCCATTCCGTATCCGAGCTGCGCGACCTGGTCGAGGCGGTGAGCGAGTTCGCATCACGTGCCGCGGAGAAACTCCGC
>JAKOND010000275.1 GCA_022702125.1 Burkholderiaceae bacterium | reverse complement strand
CGATGTGGTCTTCCGGGTTGCGCGGACCGGCTAAGCACGGGCGGATCTCGTCGAGGTCGAGCATCACCACGGTGTCGAACACCGGCGCTGCAGTATCGGCATCGCGCCAGAGCTTCTGCGCCTTCGCATAGGCCTCCACCAGTTCCAATTGCGCTGCCGGCACGCGATCGCTTCATGACAGGCTCTTGTGTCGTAGGCGCCATCGGCACTCACCGAGTGCAAGAGCTCATCCGCCGGGATCCGGGCGAGCAGCTCCGGCAGCGTCGGGGCGTCGCCTGGTCTGTTGTCCGTGATCCGGGTCGCTCGGATTTCGAGCGTTTGGGCGTCTGGGCGTCGATGCCCAGGTGCACCTTGCGCCACTGCCGGCGGTACTCGGCCCCGTGCTTGCGGGTCTTCCATTCACCCTCGCCCATCACCTTGACGCCGGTGCTATCGATCAGCAGGTGCAAGCCGCCACGGCTCCGACGCGCGGTGATGGCTACGCTTAATGTCTTCTGGCGGCGTGAGAGGGTGCGGTAGTCGGGCACTCTCCAATCGAGGTGGGCAAGCTTGAGAAGGCTCTCAGCCAGTCCGGTGGCTTGGCGCAAACCCAAGCCGAACATGCATTTGAGCGTCAGGCAGAACGGGATCGCGGCCTCACTGAGCACCGCAGGGCGACCGGCACGGCCGGTGGCACCCGCCTGCCACTGGAGCTCCGGATCCAGCCAGACCCTCAGGGAGCCGCGGCGCTTGAGCGCGGCGTTGTATTCGGTCCGGTTCGTCGTGCGGACCTTCGCTCCTGGAGGCTTGCTCATGCCGCGAGACTACCGAGTTCAGACCCTGATGAGGGCGCCCGCCGGCGAGTTATGCAACAACGCCTATTTCATCGCGAAGGACCCGGCCTTCGATCCGCTCGCCTTCGACCCTGCGAATCACCGGGTGCGCCTGAAGGAGGTTTCGACGATCATCGACTCCAACGATCCAGGCCTGGGTGCTTTCTTCGCGCGGGGCGGCAAGCTGATCATGCGGGAGAACACGGCGGACGTCGCCTAGTGCCCGCAAGCCGGGATCAACCACTTCCTTGCGGTCAGCAATAGGGTGGGAACAGCCACCACGGAAAATTCCGCACGCCTGTATGTCTTGCCAGGATCCATCCGCACGAGCAAAGGCTCGAGCGCGACGGATGGTTCCGCGATTCCCGCCATGGTAGATCTGCCCGACCCCCCGGACCGTTGGGCGACCACTGATGAGGCACCTGCCGATTCGCTGGTGCAGTCGAGGCCGCCCTGCCCCCCTTCGCGCTCCAGGCTTCGCGGCCCCTGTGCCGCTACCCGCATACCCCAGGCACGCCGGGAGCGATCCGAAAGCGGCTGCGAGCTGCAAGTGCGAACTGTCGCAGCCGTAGCGATCCGACGGGAATTCCGGAGAAGCGCTGCGCGCACCCAGAACTGCGAGCGATCCCCATGCCTCGGCTACCGTGTCAAGGTCGCGAGCACCGCCAGGCTCATGGCCTCGACGCCAGTCCGGATGGACGGCTCGGGCACCGGCGCGAAGAAGGGCGAATGGTTGAAGGCCAGCGGCTTGCCCCCGGGCTTCTTGGAATCGGCAACGTCCTGGGGCGACAGCACCCCGATGAAGAAGAACATCGACGGCACGCCGGCGTTCACGAACTCCGAGAAATCCTCGCTCGCGGTGATGGGCGGGACGGCCACGACCTGCCCCTCTCCCAGGGATGCCTTCAGGGCCGCCACGGTGCGCGCCACCACGGCCTCGTCGTTCACCACGGCCATGCCGCCGGGCACCAGCTCCACCGAGGGCTCCGGCGCGTCGCCCATCATCGCCGCGGCACGGGCGGTGCGCCGGATTCCCGCGAGCAGCTTGTCGCGCACCTCCGGCTTGTAGGAGCGGATCGTGCCGCGCAGCACCACCGTGTCGGGGATGATGTTGCCCACGGTGCCGCCCTGGATCGACCCGACGGTGACCACGCCGAACTCGGCCGGGTCCTTCTCCCGGCTGACGACGGTCTGCACGTCCGTGACGAAGCGCGCGGCGATGGCGATGGGATCGATCGTCTTGTCGGGCGCCGAGCCGTGGCCGCCCCGGCCTTTGAAGGTGATCTCCATCGCATCGGAGTTGGAGCTGATGGCGCCGACGCGGTAGCCGACGTAGCCGTACGGCGACGGCGAGGTATGCAGCGCGAACGCGAAATCGGGCTTGCGGAAGCGCGTGAAGAGGCCGTCGGCGATCATCGCGCGGGCGCCCGACACGGTTTCCTCGGCGGGCTGCGCGACGAACATCAGGGTGCCCTTCCACTGCTCCTTGACCGCCAGCAGCGCCCGCGCGGTGCCGACCCAGCTCGCCATGTGGATGTCGTGGCCGCAGCTGTGGGCCACGAAGGTTTCGCGACCGTTCGACATGGCCTTCGCCCTGCTGGCATAGGGCAGCCCGGTCTTCTCCTCCATCGGCAAGGCGTCGAGCTCGGTGCGCACCAGCACCGTGGGACCGGGGCCGTTCCGGTAGAGCGCGACGACACCGGTGCCGCCGATCCTCTCGGTCACCTCGAAGCCGAGCTTGCGCATCTCGTCGGCCATCCGCGCGGCGGTCCGGACCTCCTGGAAGGCGATTTCCGGATGGGCGTGCAGGTCCTGGTAGAGGGTTTCCAGCGACGGGAGCATGCCGTTGACGACGGGCGAGATCCGCGCGAAGTCGGGCGACGGGGATACGGCCTGGGCCTGGGCGCCCAGGGAAACGCCGACCACGGCGGCGGACGCCAGGAATCGGAATGGAGATGGGATATGCATGGGGAATCGACTCCTGCTTTTCATGGGGGGCTGCTCGTTTTCGGATCAAAGGGTGTCGCGGTCATTCGGGCTCGGATTCTTCGGGCCTGGATGATTTCGCACCACTTCGACATCTCCGCCTGCAGGTGGGTCGCCAACTGCTTCGGCGTGCTGCCGACCGGCTCTGCGCCGATCGAGGCGAAGCGCTCGGGCCTCGGGCGTCTTCATCGCATCGAGCAGCGCTCCGTTGAGCTTCGCCATGATGGCCGGCGGCGCGCCCGACGGCAAGTACACCGCGAACCAGGGCGACAGCTGATAACCCGGCAGGCCGGCCTCGGCGATCGCGGGGACGGCGGGAAGCGCTGCGGAGCGCCGTACCGTGGTCACCGCGATGGCGCGCAGTTTCCGCGACTGGATGTGCGGCATCGCGGAAGTGATGCTGTCGACCATGTAGTCGACCTGCCACCCCCAGCGGGCCGGTGACTGCGGGTCCGCTTCCCTTGTATGGAACGCGCAGCATGTCCGCCCTGGCCATCGAGGCGAAGAGTTCACCCGCAACTCAGCGCTGGCGCGGTCGGGAAAGGGCATCATGGATCGATCTTTCTTTCAGCGATCGGGGCGGATGGCACCAATCGATGCTTCTGCAGAATCCAGCCGGCGCGCAGGCGACAGCGCGTGGGCCGCCATTCCGAGCACCACGCCCCAGGATGCGGCGCCCAGGCCGAACAGGGTCATTCCGGAAGCCGTGGCCAGGAAGGCGATTACCGACGGTTCGAGGGAGGAGCGCTCGTCCGCCAGCAAGCCGATGTTGGACGCGATGGCACCGATCAATGCCAGGCCGGCCAGGGACGCCATCCAGGCCGGTGGAAATGCGCTGAACACCAGCGCGATGGTGCCGGCGAAGGCA
>JAKOND010000179.1 GCA_022702125.1 Burkholderiaceae bacterium | reverse complement strand
TCGCTGTCGATGCCCTGCAGGTAATTCTTCCCGTCGATCTGCACGCCGTGGCCGGCGAAGGAGATCCAGGCGGCGCTGCCCGGATGGCGCGATACCTGTTCGCAGAACCGGCGCAGGCTGCGGTCGAGCTCGGTTTGCGTGAGGTCGAAGCGTTGCTCGACCTGCACCCCCGCCGACTGCAGGGCGTTCGCGATCAATCGGGTGTCATGGGCCGTGTTGGGCAGGGACGCATTGCGCTGGTATTTCCCGTTGCCGATCAGCAATGCCTGGCAAACCACCGGTGCGGCGCTTTCCGCAGCGAACGGCAACGCCATGGACAGGGCCATGAAGCCGCGCCGGCTGAGATCCCCGGTCTCCCCCATGCTCCTTTTTCTTCCTGCAATGCCTGCGTTATTTATGTGATCCATCCGTCGATCGACGGTGAGAAAAATCCGCTCCTGGACGAATTCTTCATTTCCGCGTCAGCACGCCCGCGAGATGGGCCTTCGAATACCGAGGCCCGTTCAATCAGTCTCTGTTCGCGCCGTGACGCTGGACAAGCCGGCGCGCGACGAAGGCGCGATGCCATGGCTTGGGCAGACCCATACGCGAATCGCTATCGAGGCTCGATTATTTCCAAGGGGCCCCTTCATCGTCCGGATCGATTCAGATTCAATCTGAATGCCAGCTGGATAGGGCAGAGTGTTCACGCCGAGCGGCTAACATGACACCTCAAGATTGAGGGGGCCGGGAATTTGTTTCTCGGTTATCACCACTGGAGGAGGGCTGACGAATGGGACTGAGCGCGGAGACGGTCAGGTTGCTCTATGGGACCGTGACCGGAAAGAACACCATCGGCGACGCGCTCGAACGCAGTCAGCACGATATGGGGCTCGACGGTTTCGTCTGGAACGATCTGCCAGGCGACCCCGCTGCCTCGGGAATCAGCGGTTTCACGCGGCAGGTCTCCGCGTCGTTCGCCGATGTCGTCTTTCCCGACATCCTCCACACCCTGGCCCACGACCCCCGGGTCAACCATGTCATCAGCCGGCGCGACCGGCTCTTTGTATCGTCGGAGGCTCTGGGAAGCGCTTTCGGGCGGGACAGCTATCACCGGGAGTTCCTGGAAGGCATGCTGGGGACGCGATACACCATGGGGTTCGCAGTTTCGGCCAAGGGCCAGCAACAATCCGCCGGTCTGCTCGGACTGCACCGCATCACATCGAAGGGTTGTTTCACGGACCTGCAGAAGCAATCGGCTGCCGATTTGTTGTCGATTCTCCGAGAGGTGATCAGCCTGCGGTTCGAACTCGGTGCGACACGCGCGGCAGCGGCGGTAGGGGAAGCCGTGCTCGACACGCTGGGCGAAGCGGTCTTGGTGACCGACAAGGCATTGAAGCTCAAATGGAGCAACCGACTGGGCGAGGACCTGCTGCGCCGGGGCACCGCGCTCCGCCTGTCCGAGGGGTTCGTGCGCGTGGGTCCCGAATGGTCCCGCACGCTGGCGCACGCCATCGGCGAAGTGCTCGAGGCCGGAGTGGTGCGTCGGATTCCCGTTGGAATCCTTGATCAGCAACCTCTTGTGATGACCATCGCATGCTGCCTGGAAAAAGGCTTCGCCGTCGCGGGTCCCCTGCAAAGCGGCGACATCATCTTGCGCCTGTCCCGCCCCGGTCCGGCGCTGGAAGTCGCCGAGCAGATGCGGCTCCTGTACGGATTGACCCGTGCGGAAGCGTTGCTGGCGGCTGATTTGGCAGCCGGCAGGACGGTCATGGAGCATACGCAGGTGAGAGGCGTGAAAATCTCCACCACGCGCTTCCACGTGCGCGCGATCTTGGAGAAGACTGCGAGCCGAGACTTGCAGGCCCTGGCGTTGCTGTTGGGCAGGTTGTCTGTCTGATAAGAGTTTTGTGCAGGCATCCCTCGACTTGTTGCAGAGCGACCAGATCCCACGTTCGCATGGATCGGCTCCCTACAGCAGCGTCTTAGCCATTCATGCTTTCGTCAGGCTTCGGCCACCGGCACCTCATTCCACCGCGTCCTGCCGCACGGCGTGCGCAGATCCTGCCGCAGGGTCCACGCCCGCTGATCCTGCCCCAGCCCGGCGCACGCGATCTGCAGCGTCCCGCGTCCCTAGCGCTGGTTGATCCGGTCCATGGCCGTCATGAGCCGGGCCCGGGCCGGGGAGTCCTCGTCGAATCCGGGCTCGCCTTGCTCGATGCCCCTGGACTGCAGGACGAGCAGATGCACCCCCGCCTTCACGAAGTTGTAGTTCGGCCGGTGGATGCGCTCGAGCCCTGCGACGGCCGCGGTCACGATCTCGCCGGTGTCGGCAGCCGGCCGGCGCAGCGGGATCCGGGCCGCCCGCGAATACTGCCGGTCGTCCTGCCGGAACGGCGAGGTGTGCACGAAGACCAGCTTCTGCTCCGCGAGCGCGTCTTGCCGCCGGAACTTGTCCGCCGCGCGCGCTGCGAATTCGCTCACCGCTTGGGCCAGGTCCGGCAGTTGCGTGGCCACCCGGCCGAAGGAGCGGGTGATGACGATTTCCTGCTTCGGCGGCGGGGCGTCCTCGAGGCCCGCTACCATCCCATGCTCTACAGGAGGTGGCATGCGTTCGAACAAGTGGCTCCAGGTGCTCGTGGTGACGGCGGCTCTTGCTGGGGG
>JAKOND010000268.1 GCA_022702125.1 Burkholderiaceae bacterium | reverse complement strand
GAGCGACAAGTACAGCCTGTACGCGGCCATCATCGTCAAGCGCGTCGATGCGCAGACCCGCGCCAAGACCAGCCTGAACGACCTGCTGCGCGACTGAGGCCCCGCCGGCCCGCCTTCTCCGCCACCCACCAGGAAACCCCCATGAGCAGCATCCCGCCGCCGTCCCCCGCCGCCGCGCCGCCGGCCGGCGGCACCATGGAACGGATCCTGCGCCTGATGAGCGAGAAGCAGGCCTCGGACCTCTACCTCTCGGCCAACGCGCCGGCGCTGCTGCGCATCCACGGCGACTGCGTGCCGGTCAACAGCCAGATCCTGCCCTTCGACGCGCCGCGCAACCTGCTGGCCGAGGTGCTCTCGGCCAAGCGCATGGAAGAGCTCGAGGAGGTCGGTGAGCTCAACGTCGGCCTGGCGCTGCGCAACGTCGGCCGGTTCCGCATCAGCGCGATGCGCCAGCGCGGCTCGATCGCGGCGGTCATCCGCTTCATCCACGGCGAGATCCCGGCCCTCGGCAGCCTGAACCTGCCGCCGGTGCTGTCGGAACTCATCATGGAGAAGCGCGGGCTGATCCTGATGGTCGGCGCCACCGGCTCGGGCAAGACCACCACGCTGGCGTCGATGATCGACAGCCGCAACGCGGTCGCCACCGGCCACATCCTGACGCTGGAAGACCCGGTCGAATTCCTGTTCCGCAACCGGCGATCCATCATCAACCAGCGCGAGATCGGCACCGACACCGCCTCGCTGCACGTGGCCCTGCGCAACGCCCTGCGCCAGGCGCCGGACGTGATCCTGATCGGCGAGATCCGCGACCGCGAGACCATGTCCGCGGCCATCGCCTACGCCCAGTCGGGCCACCTGTGCCTGGCCACGCTGCACGCCAACAACAGCTACCAGGCGCTCAACCGGGTGCTGAGCTTCTACCCGCCCGAAGTGCGGCCCTCGATGCTGAGCGACCTGTCGGCCGCCCTCAAGGCGGTGGTGTCGCAGCGGCTGCTGCGCAACCTCAAGGGCACCCGCACCCCGGCGGTCGAGGTGCTGCTCAACACCAAGCTGGTGTCCGACATGATCGCGCGCGGCGCCTTCCACGACGTGCAGGACGCGATGGAGAAGTCCATCGCCGAAGGCTCCCAGACCTTCGAGGCCGACCTGGCCCGGCTGGTGGGCGAAGGCACGGTCAGCCGCAAGGAGGCGATGCTCAATTCCGACTCGTCCACCAACCTGACCTGGCGCCTGGAGAACGACTTCACCCAGGCCAGCCGCGCCGCCGCCCAGGTGGCCGCGGAACGCCATGCCGCGGCCGATTCGCCCGACGACGAGCCGTCCTTCACCGAGATCGTGCTGGACGTCAAGCACTGAGCCCCATTGAACCCCAGGCACCGAACGGCTTCTTCAACGGCCCCGTGCCGGACCGCACCAGGCCCATGGAGCCGTCGCGGCCGGCACCCTTCCCACCCTCCGCCCCCCGAATCCACGATGTCGCGCACCCAGCAACTCGCCGAAGCCCTCGTCGCCCGGCCTTCCGTCACCCCGCAGGACGAAGGCTGCCTGCCCCTGATCGCCGCCCGGCTCGAACCGCTGGGCTTCGCCTGCGAGTTCGTCGAGAGCGGCCCGGACGATTTCCGGGTCACCAACCTCTGGGCGCGCCGCACCGGCACCGGCGGCGCCGGCCCGCTGCTGGCCTTCGCCGGCCACACCGACGTGGTGCCGACCGGCCCGGTCGCGCAGTGGCGCAGCCCGCCCTTCCAGCCCACGGTGCGCGACGGCCGGCTCTACGGCCGCGGCACCACCGACATGAAGACCTCCATCGCCGCCTTCGTGGTGGCGGTGGAGGATTTCCTCGCCGCCGTCCCGGACACGCCGCTGTCGATCGGCTTCCTGCTCACCAGCGACGAGGAAGGCCCCGCCAACGACGGCACCGTGGTCCTGTGCCGGCTGCTGCAGGAGCGCGGCGAGCAGCCCGACTACTGCATCGTCGGCGAGCCCACCTCGGTCAAGCGCACCGGCGACATGATCAAGAACGGCCGGCGCGGCAGCCTCTCGGGCCGGCTCACCGTGCGCGGCGTGCAGGGCCACATCGCCTATCCGCAGCTGGCGCGCAACCCGATCCACCAGGCGCTGCCGGCGCTGGCCGAGCTGGCGTCCATCGAATGGGACCGGGGCAACGAGTTCTTCCCGCCCACCAGCTGGCAGATCAGCAACCTGCACAGCGGCACCGGCGCGACCAACGTCATCCCGGGCGACGCGGTGATCGACTTCAACTTCCGGTTCTCGACCGAATCCACCGCCGAGCGCCTGCAGCAGCGGGTGCAGAGCCTGCTCGACCGGCACGGCCTGGAATACGACCTGCGCTGGACCCTCGGCGGCCAGCCCTTCCTGACCCGGCCCGGCACGCTGGTCGATACCGTCGCGCAGGCCATCGCCGACGAGACCGGCCTGAAGCCCGAGCTCTCCACCAGCGGCGGCACCAGCGACGGCCGCTTCATCGCCAAGATCTGCCCGCAGGTCATCGAGTTCGGCCCGCCCAACGCCACGCTGCACAAGATCGACGAGCACATCGTGCTGGCCGACATCCCGCCGCTGACCAACATCTACCGCCGGACGCTCGAAGGCCTGCACGCGCGGGCCGCCGCGTCCCTCGCCGCCGCCGCGCCCGTGGCGGCCGCACCCGCTGCGCAATGACCGACACGACCCTCCCCGACACCACCCTGCGCGCCCTGGTCGAGGCGGGCGCCGCGCGCCTGTCCGGCGCCGGCGTCGCCTTCGGCCACGGCACCGCCAACGCCTTCGACGAAGCCGCCTGGCTCACCCTCTGGCAGCTCGGCCTGCCGCTGGACACGCCGCTCGACGACGGTTCCGGTACCGAAGCGGACCGCCCGGTGGCCGGCGCCGATGCTTCGCGCGTCGCGGCGCTGATCGACACGCGCATCGCCACCCGCAAGCCCGCCGCCTACCTGACCCGCGAGGCCTGGCTGCAGGGCGTGCCCTTCTACGTGGACGAGCGCGCGATCGTGCCGCGCAGCTTCATCGCCGAGCTGCTGGCCGACGGCGGCATCGACGACTGGCTGGGCGCGCACACCCGCCGGGTGCTCGACCTGTGCACCGGCAACGGCAGCCTGGCGGTGCTCGCCGCGATGGCCTGGCCCGAGGTGCGGGTCGACGGCGCCGATCTCTCCGCCGATGCGCTGGCGGTGGCCCGCATCAACGTCGACCGCCACGGCCTGCAGGACCGCGTCCGGCTGCTGGCCTCCGACGGGCTGGACGCGGTGGACACCGCCGACGGCCCCTACGACCTGATCCTGTGCAACCCCCCGTACGTCAACGCCGCCTCGATGGCCGCGCTCCCGGCGGAGTACCGGGCCGAGCCCGAACTCGCCCTCGCCGGCGGCGCCGACGGCATGGACTTCGTCCGCCGCCTGCTGCGCGACGCCCCGGCCCGCATGTCCGAGGACGCGGTGCTGGTACTGGAGATCGGCAACGAGCGCGCCTTCTTCGAAGACGCCTTCCCGGACCTGCCGGTCTTCTGGCTGCCCACCAGCGCCGGCGACGACCAGGTGCTGCTCGTCGAGCGCGCGGCGCTCCTGCAGGCCGGCGCCGTCCCGACGCTCCCCTGAATCCCGCCGGATCGCGCTGCGGTCCGGCCCCCCGCCGCCACCGCCTCCGCGCGACCGGCTCCCGCGACCCCCTTCCCCTGACCCCGCGCGCCGACTCCGTGCCGCCAGTTTTCCCATGATCCAACTCAAGAACGTCGTCCTGCGCCGCAGCGCCAAGGTGCTGCTCGACCAGGCCAGCGTCACCATCAACCCCGGCGAGAAGGTCGGCCTGGTCGGCCGCAACGGCGCCGGCAAGTCCACCCTGTTCGCGCTGCTCAACGGCACGCTGCACGAGGACGGCGGCGACTTCTCCGTGCCGTCGCAGTGGCGGCTGGCCCAGGTCGCGCAGAACATGCCCGAGACCTCCGAGTCGGCCACCGACTTCGTGCTGGGCGGCGACACCCGCCTGGTCGAGCTGCACGGCGTGCTGGCCGCGGCCGAGGCGGCCGACGACGGCATGGCCATCGCCCACGCCTACACCGACCTGGCCGACGCCGGCGACCACGACGCGGTGCCGCGCGCCCAGGCGCTGATCCTCGGCCTGGGCTTCAAGAGCCACGAGCTGGACCAGCCGGTCGACAGCTTCTCCGGCGGCTGGCGGATGCGCTTGCAGCTGGCGCGCGCGCTGATGTGCCCGTCGGACCTGCTGCTGCTCGACGAGCCGACCAACCACCTGGACCTGGACGCGCTCGTCTGGCTGGAAGCCTGGCTGAAGAAATACGCCGGCACCATGATCGTCATCAGCCACGACCGGGAATTCCTGGACGCGGTCACCGACGTCACCCTGCACATCGAGCATGCCAAGCTGACCCGCTACGGCGGCAACTACAGCAAGTTCGAGGAACTGCGCGCCCAGCAGCTCGAACTGCAGCAGGCCGCCTTCTCCAAGCAGCAGGACAAGATCGCCCACCTGCAGAAGTTCATCGACCGTTTCAAGGCCAAGGCCAGCAAGGCCAAGCAGGCCCAGAGCCGGGTCAAGGCGCTGGAGCGCATGGAGAAGGTCGCGCCGCTGCTGGCCGAGGCCGATTTCACCTTCGAGTTCAAGGAGCCGGGCAACA
>JAKOND010000120.1 GCA_022702125.1 Burkholderiaceae bacterium | reverse complement strand
GGCTGGACTACCTCACCGCGCTCACGCCGGTGAAGGCTTCGCAGCCCGGCACCGACATCGGCTGGACCGTGGCGGTGCGCCGGCCCGCCAGGGAGGCCTACAGCGATGCCCGCCACGCCATCGCCATGACCCTGTCGATCGGCCTGCTGTCCGCGATCGCGGCCGCGGCCATCGCGTTCCTGGCGGCGCGGCGCATCAGCGGCGACCTGTCGCGCATCGTCGATGCGCTGCGGGACGTCGAAAACGGCGTGCCGGGCGCGGCCATCCCCTCGCTCGACAGCAGCAAGGAGACGCATATCCTGTCGCAGGCCCTCCAGCGGGTCACCTCCCGGCTGCTCCAGGGGCGCCAGGACATGGAAGCGCAGGTGCGGGCGCGCACCCTGGAGCTGGAGGCCGCCAACCGCGAACTCGACCTGCAGGCCCGCAGCGACCCGCTGACCGGCCTGTTCAACCGGCGGGGCCTGTCCGACCACCTGGACCCGGCGCTGGCGCTGGCCGCGCGGGGCGAGCGTCCGCTGAGCATCGTGGTGCTCGACGCCGACCACTTCAAGCGCGTCAACGACCGCTACGGGCACGTCGTCGGCGACGACGTGCTGCGGCATCTGGCGCTGACGCTGCGCCAGCGGCTCCGGGCCTCCGACGTCGCCGCGCGGGTCGGGGGCGAGGAATTCGTGGTGCTGCTGCCCGATACCGACATCGCCGGGGCGGAGCCGCTCGCCCAGCAGCTGATCGAGCATGTCGCGGCGCACCCGCATCCGGTCTGCGGGCCGCTCACCCTGAGCGCGGGCGTGGCGACCTTCCGCGCCGGCGACGATGGGCAATCCCTCTTCCGCCGCGCCGACCGGGCGCTCTACGCGGCCAAGTCCGCGGGCCGCAACCGGGTCCGCGTCGCGGCGCCCTACGACGCCGGGTGACGACCGGGCCTGCGGTTCAGGCCTTCCAGGCGCCGACGTGCGACCGGCCCGCCTCGTCGACCAGCGCCGGGCCGATGCACTCGATCGGGTGCGGCGAGGCCCGGAACACGTCGCGGCACGACAGCTCCGCGTCCTTCTGCTCCGCCCGCTCGCCCCGGAAGGCGCGCAGGCGCACCGCGTCGATGCCGTAGACCACCCGGCCGATGCCCGACCAGAAGATGGCGCCGGCGCACATCACGCAGGGCTCTCCGGACGAGTAGAGCGTCGCGGCGGCGAGCGCCTCGCGTCCGTGCAGGGGCGTGAGGCGGCGCACCAGGTTGGTTTCCGCATGGCCGGTGCAGTCGCCGGTCTCGGCCGCGTCGCAGAAGGCCTCGCCCAGCAGCGTGCCGTCGGGCAGCGCCGCCACCGCGCCGAAGGGCCGGTTGCCCCGAGCCCGGCCCTGGTCCGCCAGGGCGATGGCTTGGCGCAGGTAGAGGCCGTCGCGGGCGTCGATATGCACCTCCTCGGGCAGCGGCGAGGCGGCGGCGGATGCCACTGCGCTCATGCCGCCACCATGCGCTGGGCCCGGGGCGGCAGCATGCTGCCGTCGAAGAGGCTGGACGCCGCCGGCTTGGCCTTGAGGCCGAAGACCTCCGCCACCTCGTCGACCTGCCGCTCCAGCAGCAGCCGGCGGATGTCGCCCAGGCCGTGGGAGCGGGTGTCCGACGCGCCGACGTAGCGGGCGGTGATGGCCCAGCGCGCGGCTTCCACCTTCTCGTCGAGGAAGGGCTCGCGCTGTTTCGCCGCGGCGATGGAGGGGCCCGGATCGGCGAAGGTCTCGACGATGGCGCGGTTGGTGGCGCGCAGGAAGGCGGCCACCACCTGCGGGTTCTGCGCGATCAGGTTGCTGCCGGCCAGGATGGCGTTGCCGTAGAGGTCGACCCCGCCGCGCGAGAACTCCAGCACCGACAGGTCCTCGGGCTTCATCCGCGCGAAGAGCGACACCGCCGAGTCGTGGAAATAGGTCGCCGCATCGACGTCGCCGCGCACCATCACGTTGTCGCGCGCGTTGAAATCGGTCGTGGCCCAGGCGAACAGGTCGGGCGCCAGGCCCTGCTTGCGCGCCACCATCGGCCAGGCGCGGCGGGTGGCCTCCACCGCGGCGGCGGCGACCTTCTTGCCGGCCAGGCTGCGGAAGTCGGTGGTCACGCCCCGGTCCTTGCGGCCGATGATCACGAATGGTGCGCGGTTGTAGTACTGGTACACCGCCTGCACCACCGGCGTGCCGGGGTTCTGGGCGTTGAACTCCACCAGGGAGCTGATGTCGCCCAGGCCCATCTGGTAGACGCCGCTGGCGATCCGGGTGATGGAGGCGACCGAGCCGGAGCCCACGTCGATGCTCACGTCCAGCCCCTCGTCCCGGTAGTAGCCCCGGGACTGCGCGAGGAAGAAGGGCGCGGTCTGGCCGGTGATGCGGAAATCGAGCGTGAACTTGAGCGGCGTGAGCCGGCCGGGCGCGGCGGGCTGCGCGCGCAGCGGCGGGGCCGCGAAGGAGGTGCTCAGGGCGGCGGCGGAGCCGAGGGAGCTGAGGAATAGGCGTCGTTGCATGGGGCGTCGTTCGGAAAAGGGCTTGTCGGCCCGGCGGCGGACGGACACGGGTCCGCGCCGCCGGGGGCAGGGCAAGAGCAATTTCCGGGCGGCGGCCCCGCGGGCCGCCGCTGAACGCTTCTACTCTCTGGCAGCCGCCATGCATGTCGCGTGCCATGCGCGGCCCTCGCGGCTGGCCCGGCACTTGCATGCATCCGCGACGCGAGAGTAGAAGCGTTCAGCGGACCGTCCCCCACGGCCGGCCGCCCGGAAATTGCTCTTCGGTTTTCCCATCCACCCGAAGAATCCGAAGGAGCGTCCGATGCTGACCACGCAGCAACCCATCTTCCGCAAGTTCTGGCATGCCGTCATGCCGCTGGCCGACCTCGCGTCCGGCCCGAAGCCCTTCACGCTGCTCGGCGAGAAGATCGTCCTCTTCCTCGACATCGACGGCCGGCCCGCCGCGCTGCGCGACCGCTGCTGCCACCGCACCGCGCGGCTGTCCAAGGGCTGGTGCGTCGATGCCGAAGGCCGGGCCTGCGGCAGCGGCAACATCCAGTGCGGCTACCACGGCTGGACCTACGACCGCAGCGGCGCGGTGGTGGTCATCCCGCAGTACGAGCCGGGCCGCCGCATCCCGCCCGACTACCGCACCGCCGCCTTCCACTGCCAGGCGCGCTACGGCTACGCCTGGGTGGCGCTGGAGGAGCCGGTGGCGCCGATCCCCGACATCCCGGAATTCGACGCGCCCGGCTACCGGACCATCTTCCAGTTCTACGAGGGCTGGAACACCAGCCCGATGCGCATCCTGGAGAACTCCTTCGACAACTCGCACTTCAGCTTCGTGCACCGCGCGACCTTCGGCGTGGCCGCCAGCCCCAAGCCCAGCAGGTACGAGATCGTCGAGGGCGAGACCGGCTTCTACGCCGAGACCGTCATCGAGGCCGCGAACCCCGAGCGCTTCCGGCGCATCAGCGGCGTGCAGGAGGCGATCACCACCCGCCACATGCGCAACGCGTACTTCCTGCCGTTCATGCGCCGGCTGGACATCGAGTACCCGAGCGGCATCCGCCACATCATCATCAACTGCTTCACGCCGATCGACGACGGCCGCATCCAGCTGTGCCAGTGGCTGTTCCGCAACGACACCGAGGCCGACTGCCCGGCCGCGATGCTGATCGACTTCGACGCCGAGATCACCCGCGAGGACAAGGAGATCCTCGAATCGACCGACCCCGACGCGGTGGTGGACACCCGCCGCCGGGGCGTGGAGTACTCGATGGATTCCGACCGGCCCGGCATGCTGATCCGCAAGAAGCTGATGGAGCTGCTGGCCCGGCACGGCGAGTCCGAGGTGCACGGCGGCACGACCCGGACGGCGCCGGCAGCGCCGGTGCAGGTCGTGCCGTCCTGCGCGCCTCCGGCCGGGGCCGGGAAGCCCGCGGGCGTCGCACCGGAACTGGCCCCCAGCGCCTGAGGCCGGCGCGCCCGGAAGCGGCGGCGCCGGGCGCTATTTCCGGTACTGCAGCAGCACCGACCAGGGCTGCAGGTTCATGAACCGGTCGGCGCAGGCGGCCGCCGGACGGTCGTGCGCGTCCCCGGCATCGCATGCGGCGGGACGGCGGGACGGCTGGTACCGCGCGCTCAGCGTCGGCGGCGATTCCGCGTTCAGCTCCAGCCTCCGCCGGGTGACCGACTGCACCACGTTTCCGCCGATGGCATCGAACCCGGCGGCCGCCGGATCGGTCCGCACCACCAGCTCGCAGTGCATCGGGAAGGACCGCCAGGCGCCGCCCGCGCGCCGCTCGGCCAACGCCTCCGCCAGCAGGCCGAAGTCGTCCAGCTCGGCGGTGCCGGCCCGGCTGAAGCACACCAGGTCGCCGGGCCGGGGCGTGGTGCGGGCGATGTCGCAGGCGCGATAGGCATAGGCCACCGCCGCGCCGCCGTCGCGCTGCTCTTCCTCCAGCGCATCGAAGGCGGCCGAGACGTAGCGCACATGCGCATCGGAGTACGCGAACTCGCTGTCGTCGAGCGCGGCAACCCGGACCAGGTAGCTGATGAACGCGGCCGACCAGGGCGTGTCCACCAGCGCCGCGCGCTGCAGGGCGCTGTCGAGCGCGTCGGTTTCGGCCGCCGACAGCCCGGTGCGGCCGGCATCGCCGTCCAGGCCCTGGAGCCGTGGCGCCGACAGTTGCAGGAGCCGCTCGCGCAGGGGCTGCAGCCGCACCGTTTCGCCCCGGCCGCCGCGCAGGCTCGGCGGCTGGTGGTCGCCCAGCGCGTCCCAGAAGGCCTGGACCTTGCGCCAGGCGGGCACCGGATCGCCCGGCGCCCGGTCCCACTCGGCTTCGTGGAAGCCCGCGTGCGTCAGGGTGCCTCGCGCGTCGATCGACTGGCCGCCGAACGCCGCATGCTGCCGTTCGGCCTCCGCCACCATGGCGGCGACGCGTGGATCGGCCGAAAGGCGCTGCGCGGTGGCGCGGCACAGGACATCGCCGCTGTCGGCGGCACCCGCAGGCGCCGCTGCAGGAATCCGCGCGCAGGCGACCATCCCGGGCAGGCAGGCCATGGCCAGGAGGCGCATGCACCACAGCGGGAGCGGTACGGACCGCGGACGGGGCGAGGGGGACGGCGAAGGACGGGGCGCGGGCATGCCGGGAGTATGGAGGCATGCCACGGGAAAACGACGCCAGGACTTCGGAGTCTCCGGGCGTCGTCTCGGGGCGGCATGCGGCGCCGCGGGGCAGCGGATCAGGAGGGGTTCTTTTCCCGGGGCGTGTTCGAGGACGACAACTGCTCGCTCGGCGGCGCGAGCCGTCCGCTGTCGCCGCCGTCGGCATCGGTGGTGCCGCCGGTGCGGGCCTGGTTGCCGCGGCCGGAGTAGATCTCGTCGTCGTCGAAGTCGATGGCGGTGCGCAGGCCGGCATTGCCGCCGTCGACCGCGCCGCCCGGACGCAGGCCGTCGTCGTGCGGCAGCTCGTCGGCGGCGCCGTCGGTCCGCGCCTCGCGGTGGTCCGGATCGCCGGTGGGCGAACGGCCGAGCGCGACGCCGGCCACCCGTTCGCCCCGGGCGTTGGTGCGTTCCTCGGACGTCTCGCGATCGGCCGCGCCCGCAGGCTGGATGTCGTGGTCGGACGGGCGATTCTGGTCGGGCTGGGTCATGGGGAACTCCGTGTGGCGGTGGAAGGAACGCAGCCCGCGCGGGCTGCGCCGTGATGACACACTGTGGGCCCGCGGGCGCCCCCGTCCTGTGGGAGCGGCATGCGGATGCGCGTAGGAGACCTGCGTCGGCGCCCGGACCGCGGCCCGCGCGCCGACGACCCGCCGCCGAGGGTCAGTAGGCCACGTACGGGCCGGTGCCCCCGGGCGTCGCGGCGCCTTCGAGGGCGGTGAACACCCGGCGCCCGAAGAAGAACGGCAGGCCCCAGTCGAAGCCGTCGATGCCGCTGAAGCGCGCGCCGATGTTGGGGATGGCGGTCGCGTTCGGATTGGCCGAGAAGACCGAGCGGGCGTTGGCGATGGTGAAGCGGACGGTGCCGCTGGCGCCGTTGGTGCCCTGGTTGATGGCGCCCAGCGTCAGCGTCGCGGATGGGCAGTAGAAGCTGCTGCCGTTGCCGCAGGTCGGGATCGCGGTGTCCTCGAAGAAGTAGAAATTGGACCCGCTGTCGATGAAGCTGCGCGGATAGCTCCGGCCGTTGTAGACGGTCGTGAGGTAGCCGGTGTTGCGGTCCACGCCGTAGACGGTGGCGTTCTCCAGCGCGTTGTTGGCGCGCGTGCCGATGCCGAAGACCAGGCTGCCCTGGACGTTCGTCGCGCCGGCGTCTGGCACCGCGGGCAGCTGCACCAGCACGCCGTTGTTGTCGGTGGAGAGCCGCGTGGACGGGTGCGCCACCTGCTGCGCGACCGGGATGGTCGATGCGGTGCAGTTGGTGCCGGCCGGGCAGGCGTAGTAGGTGCCCGGGATGACCTGCGTCGCGCAGGCGGTTCCGCAGTCCTGGCGGAAATAGCCGACGCCGAGGATGCCGTTGGCGCCCAGGCTGTCGACGCTGTTCTGCGCCACGCCGGTGCCGGCGCAGCCCGATGGCACGCTCGCGAAGGACCGGTCGCCGATGATCTGCAGCGGCAGCGACGGGACCGTCAGGCCGCCGAGGGCGACGTCGCCGACGCGCACCGATCCCCAGGTGTAGCCGCTGACGAATTGCGCGCAGTGGCCGTAGGGGTTGCCGGCGGCGTTGCTCTGCAGCGGCAGGACGGTCGGGTCCGCCAGGGCCGAGGCGACGATGCGCAGGCCGGACGAGCCGGTGTCCACGACCACGTGGTCCACCGTCTGGCAGCGGCCGGTGCCGGGCGCGCAGACGGTCACGCTGACGTAGGGCATGTTGCTGAGCCGGCTGGTGGCGGCCGCGGGGCCGGCATCCAGCAGCACCGGGACCACGTTCGACGAGGCGCTGTCCGCCGGCGCGGCGGTGACCGGGGCGGTCGTGCCGGTGCCCGTCGTCGGAGCGGTCGTGGTGGGCGTGGTGGACGTGGCGGGTGCGGCGGTAGGGCTGCTGCCGCCGCCGCCGCCGCCGCAGCCGGCGATCAGCGCGGCCGCCAGCGCGGCAGGCAGCAGCGCGGCGAAGGACGGGCGGGCGGACGTACGGGCGGCGCGGGCGCGCGGGCGGCCGGGTTCAACGGATGTCTTCAAGGCGTGCTCCCGCGGGCAGTTGGGCGGGCAGGTAGGCCTGCCCCGAGAAGGCGCGCATCCGTCCGGCGGATCGCACGACGAGGCCGGGCTGCTGCACCACCCGCTGGCCGTGCACGTCCGCCTGGTCGCGCGTGCCGTCCGCGTAGGCGGCGAAATGCGTGCCCAGCAGCTTCTGCAGGTCGGGCAGGAACGGGCCGTCCCAGGCGACCGCGAAGACCGTGCCCGACGGCAGCGCGAATTCGCGCACGACGGTGCCGGAGGGCAGCGTGGTTTCGTAGGTGGAGTAGCCGGTCGCGGCGATGGTCCGCAGGGCGCTGCCCTGCATCGCGGCCCGGTCGGCCTCGATGGAGGCGACATTGCTGCCGAGGGCCGCCAGGGCGGGCGCCGACAGGAGCGGCAGCAGCAGGCCGAGGATCGCCGCACGGGGCAGCAGGGTCCGCGCGCGCCGCGCGGGCGCCTCGGAGGGGGGCAGGGGGTGCATCGGAGTCTTCCTTCGGTGCGCCGGGCGGTCGTGCCGGCCGCCGGATTCTGGCATGGTCTCCAGGGATCGAAGCCGTTTAATGACCCCAGAATCCGCGGTGGGGCTCCAATAGCAGATCCCGCAGGCCGGCGACCGGCCCGACGACTTCGACCCGGCGCTGGCCCCGGTCGAACACCTCGCGGCAGGGCAGGCGCAGCGTGGGGTTCCCGGGATGGTCGCCGGTCAGGGCCAGCAGGTCGGTTTCCGCGGCGCCGTAGACCACCCGGCCGATGCCGGCCCAGTAGAGGGTGCCGGCGCACATGGCGCACGGCTCGAAGGTGGTGACCAGGGTGCACCGCGCCAGGTAGGCGCCGGGCCAGTTCTGCGCGGCGGTGCGGGCCAGGGTCGATTCGGCGTGGTTGACCGTGTCGATGTTGCCCTGCTCGGCCAGCACCGTCTCGCCGTCGGGCGCCACCAGCAGCGCGCCGAACGGATGGCGGCCCATGCCCATCGCGCGCAGCGCGACCGCATGGGCGCGGCGCAGGTGGCGTTCGGCGCGCGCGGCATCCATCGGCGCCGGCACGAATTCCGCCTCACTCACCCTGCGACCCCCGGTGCGCCCAGCCGGTGGTGCGCTTCTCGATGACGCTGAACAGCTCGTACATCGCCATCGCCATCGCGCCGACGACCAGCAGGCCGGCGAAGGCCAGGCCCATCTGCATCGCCGAGCCGGCGGAGATCAGCAGGTAGCCGATGCCCTCGTTGGCGGCGGTCATCTCGGAGACGGTGGTGCCGACGAAGGCGAGCGTGATCGCCACCTTGAGCGAGCCGAAGAAGTACGGCATGGAGCGCGGCAGCCCGACCTTCATCAGCACGTCCCAGCGCTTGGCGCCCAGCACCCGGAGCACGTCCTCCAGCTCGGGTTCGAGCGTGGCCAGGCCGGTGGCGATGTTGACCATGATCGGGAAGAAGCTGATCAGGAAGGCGGTCAGGATGGCCGGCCCCACGCCGATGCCGAACCACACCACCAGGATCGGCACGAAGGCGGCCTTGGGCAGCGCGTTGAAGCCGGTCATCAGCGGATAGACCGCCGCGTAGGCCAGGCGCGAGCTGCCGATGACGAAGCCCAGCAGCACGCCCACCGCGATGGCGATGCCGAAGCCGGCCATGGTCACCCAGTAGGTGCGCCAGGCGTGGGCGGCGATGATGCCCTTGAACTCCATGAACTGCGACGCGATGCGCGCCGGGCTCGGGAAGATGAATTCGGACACGTCGAAGGCGCTGCAGACGATCTGCCAGAGCACCACCACGGAGAAGAGCAGGACCCAGGGGGACCAGCGTTCGAGTTGCCTGTTGCGAATCATGGGGCGGTGGACCGGGGGTTCATTGGGGCAGGGCGACGGACGGCGCGCCGGGCGCGGCGGCGGCGACCGGCGAGCGGATGGCGCCGATGTGGCTGCGCAGTTCCAGCACGATGTCGGTGAATTCCTTGGTGTAGGTCAGCTCCAGCGGCCGGGGGCGCGGCAGGTCGATGTCGCGCTTGACGACGAAGCGGCCCGGGCTCTTGCTCATCACGTACACCGTGTCGGCCAGGAAGACCGATTCGCGCAGGTCGTGCGTCACCAGGATCACGTTGAATTGCTGCTCGGTCCAGAGATCGCGCAGGATGCACCACAGCTCCTCGCGGGTGAAGGCGTCGAGCGCGCCGAAGGGCTCGTCGAGCAGCAGCATCTTCGGCTCGTGGATCAGCGCGCGGCAGATGCTGGCGCGCTGCTGCATGCCGCCCGAGAGCTGCCAGGGGAACTTGTCCTCGTAGCCGCCGAGGCCCACCTTCTGCAGCAGCCGGCGGGCGCGCTCCTCGTATTCCTTGCGGCGCTTCTTGAAGGTCGAGCGGTAGGGCTCGACGATCTCCAGCGGCAGCAGCACGTTGTCGACCGTGGTGCGCCACGGCAGCAGCGACGGCGACTGGAAGGCCATGCCCGAGATCTTGAGCGGGCCGGTGACCGGCGCGCCGTCGATCAGGATGCGGCCCATCGACGGCATGCGCAGCCCGGTGGTCAGCTTCATGAAGGTGGACTTGCCGCAGCCCGACGGCCCGACGATGGCGATGAATTCGCCGCGCCGCACCTGCAGGTCGATGCCTTCGACCGCGAAGTGGTTGGCGCGCAGCAGCTCCTCGTTGTAGGCCAGCCAGACGTCGCGGAAGTCGACGAAATAGGGTGCGGGGGTCGCGGGTTCTGCCATGGTATCGGAAGTGGAATCCTGCGCCAGCCCAGGCAGCACCTTGGCCGGCAGCTATGGAAAAAGGAGCGGAGGACTTATTTCTTCGGCAGGATGTCCAGCGCCGCCTTGGACGGCAGGAAGGACGCGTTCCAGACGGCGGCCGGATCGACGCGCGTCTTGGTGCTGAAGGTGTCCGAGACCTGCGAGGCCATCAGCGCCAGCCGGCCGGCATCGACCTGGCCGAAGCCCTCGGCGCGCGCGTCGGGGCTGTTGACCACGGTGTCGATCGCCAGGCGCAGGCGGCGCGCCTCCAGCTTCGAATCGATGATGCCGTCGCGGGCCTTGATGTACTGCACCGCGCCGTCGGGATCGGCCAGCACGTCCTTCACGCCCTTGGTGAAGGCCTGCAGGAAGGCCTTCACCGCGGCCGGGTTGTCCTTCATGAGCCTGGGCGAGGCGATCACCACGTTGCCGTAGAGCTTCACGCCGTAGTCGGGATAGGGCAGCACGACGACGTCGGCGGCCTTCACGCCCCGGGCTTCGAGGTTGAGCAGCGAGGTGAAGGTGAAGCCGGTGATCGCGTCGATGTCGCCGCGCGCCAGCATGGTCTCGCGCAGCGGCGCGTCCATCGTCGTCCACTGCACCGCGCCGACCTTGTTGGCCTTGGCGAAGATCGGGAAGGCCCGCCGGCCGGCGTCGAACACCGGCGCGCCGAGCTTCTTGCCGGCCAGGTCGGCCGGCGCGCGGATGCCGGACTTCTTGAGCGCCATCACCGAGGCGGGCGTGTTGTTGTAGACCATCATCACCGCCACCGGCTTGTTCGGCGCGTCGGGGTTGTTGGCGTGGAATTCCATCAGCGAGGCCAGGTCCGCGAAGCCGATGTCGTAGCTGCCCGAGGCCACCCGCGTGACGGTGCCGCCCGAGCCGTTGCCCGCGTCGATGGAGACGTCGAGGCCCGCTTCCTTGAAATACCCCTTGGCGGCCGGCGCCAGGAACAGCGCCGACGGCCCCTCGAAGCGCCAGTCGAGCTGGAATTTGACCGGCGTGGCGGATTGGGCCCATGCCTGGGCGGTGCCGAGGCCGGCGGCCCCGATCAGGGACACGGCGAGCGCGGAACGGAGGAAATGGCGTTTGTGCATGGCGGTCGGTTCGGACATCAGCGAAGGTGTCCGTGAAACGCAAGATCGGTGCCATGCCGATCGCCCGGCGCGGGACGCGACGGCGGGCGTGTGCACCGGCGCTGTATACGAAGCGGTGCACCAGGGCACGGAAAAATCCCCGCCGGACCGAGCGGTCGGGCGGGGATTCCGGAGCCGGGCCTGGTGCGCCGCGCCCCGATCTGGGGCACGGCGCGGGCCGGGGCGGGCGGCCGGGTCAGGCGTTGCCGGAGGCGGCCTTGGCGCCGGCGAGCGCGGTCATGTTGATGATCCGGCGCACGGTGGACGACGGCGTCAGGATGTGCACCGACGCGGCGGCGCCCAGCAGGATCGGGCCGATGGTCATGCCGTGGCCGCTGGTGGTCTTGAGCACGTTGAACAGGATGTTGGCGGCATCCAGGTTCGGGCAGATCAGCACGTTGGCCGATCCGGTCAGGGTGCTGTCGGCCAGGCCGGAATTGGCTCGCACCGCCTCGGACAGGGCCGAATCGCCGTGCAGTTCGCCGTCGGACTCGATGGTGGGCGCCAGTTCGCGGAAACGCTGGTGCGCCGCGCGCATCTTGAGCGCCGACGGACGGGTCGAGGTGCCGTAGTTGGAGTGCGACAGGAAGGCCACCTTCGGCGGCAGGCCGAAGCGGTGGACCTCTTCCGCCGCGGCCAGCGCGATCTGCGCGAGCTGCTCGGCGTCGGGCGACTCGTTGATGTAGGTGTCGGCGATGAAGAGCGTGTGCTCCGGCAGCATCAGCGCGTTGAGCGCGGCGAAGCCGTCGGCGCCGTCCTTCAGGCCGATGACGTTGCGCACGTGCTCCAGGTGGTGGTCGTAGCGGCCTACCAGCCCGCACAGCAGCGCGTCGGCGTCGCCGAGCTTGACCATCAGCGCGCCGATCAGGGTGTTGGACCGGCGCACGGCGGCCTTGGCGGCGTCGGGCGTGATGCCGTCGCGGCCCATGCGGGCGTGGTAGGCCTCCCAGTACTGGCGGAAGCGCGGATCGTCTTCCGGGTCCACCACCTCGGCGTCCTGGCCCAGGCGGATGCGCAGGCCGGCCTTCTTGATGCGGGCCTCGATGACCGAGGGCCGGCCGATCAGGATCGGTTTGGCGAGCTGCTCGTCGATGACCGCCTGCACCGCGCGCAGCACCCGCTCGTCCTCGCCCTCGGCGTAGGCGACGCGCTGGGGCGCGACCTTGGCGGCGTTGAACACCGGGCGCATGAACATGCCGGTCTGGTAGACGAAGCGCGTCAGGCTCTCGCGGTACGCGGCGTAGTCCTCGATCGGGCGGGTCGCGACGCCCGATTCCTGCGCGGCCTTGGCCACCGCCGGCGCGATCTTCAGGATCAGGCGGGCGTCGAAGGGCGTCGGGATCAGGTAGTCGGGGCCGAACACCAGTTCCTTGCCGGGGTAGGCGGCGGCGACCTCGTCGCTGGTCTCGGCCTTGGCCAAGTCGGCGATCTCGCGCACGCAGGCGAGCTTCATCGCCTCGGTGATCTTGGTCGCGCCGCAGTCGAGCGCGCCGCGGAAGATGTAGGGGAAGCACAGGACGTTGTTGACCTGGTTCGGGTAGTCCGAGCGGCCGGTGGCGATGATGCAGTCCGGGCGGATCGCCTTGGCGAGCTCGGGCCGGATCTCGGGCTCGGGGTTGGCCAGGGCCAGGATGATCGGCTTGTCGGCCATGGTCTTGACCATGTCGGCGGTCAGCACGCCGGGGGCCGAGCAGCCGAGGAACACGTCGGCGCCGTCCACCACGTCGGCCAGCGTGCGGGCCTCGGTGGCCTGGGCGTAGCGCTGCTTGGAGATGTCGAGGTTGGTCCGGCCGGAATGGATGACGCCCTTCGAGTCGACCACGAAGATGTTCTCGCGCTTGACGCCCAGGCCCACCATCACGTCCAGGCAGGCGATGGCCGCCGCGCCGGCGCCGGAAACCGCCACCTTGACGTCGCCGATCCGCTTGCCGACCAGTTCCAGGCCGTTGAGCAGCGCGGCCGACGAGATGATCGCGGTGCCGTGCTGGTCGTCGTGGAAGACCGGGATGTTGAGCCGCGCGCTGAGCTGCTGCTCGATGTAGAAGCACTCGGGCGCCTTGATGTCCTCGAGGTTGATGCCGCCCAGCGTGGGCTCCATCGCCGCGATGATCTCCACGAGCTTGTCCGGGTCGCGCTCGGCGAGTTCGATGTCGAACACGTCCACTCCGGCGAACTTCTTGAACAGGCAGCCCTTGCCTTCCATCACCGGCTTGCCGGCCAGCGGGCCGATGTCGCCCAGGCCCAGCACCGCGGTGCCGTTGGTGATCACGCCGACCAGGTTGCCGCGCGAGGTGTACTCGTAGGACAGCAGCGGGTCGGCCTGGATGTCCAGGCACGGATAGGCCACGCCCGGCGAGTACGCCAGCGACAGGTCGCGCTGGTTGGACAGCGGCTTGGTCGGGGTGATGGAGATCTTGCCCTTGGACGGCGAGCGGTGGTATTCGCGCGCTGCGTCGCGCAGGGCTTCTTCGGCGGCGGAGAGGGGCAGGGTCATGGGGAGGAAATCCTGGAGGGATCGTTGGCGGGAAGGGAAACGGGAAAACGTCCGGAGCGGCGAGGAGAAGGCCCGGCGCGCGGAGGCGGGGCCTTCGCGGCCCGCTTCTTTCGGGCGCCGAGCTTAACCCCATCCATGGTGCGCCCGGGTGCTGCGGCGCAGCATCGGTAAAGTCCCGCAGTGGGCCGGCGCCGCTTCAGGATTCGGCGGCGGAAGACGCGGCCGGCGTCGCCGGAGCGCGTCCGTCCAGGACCGCGTGCGCCCGCTCCCGGTCGATGTCGCCCTCCCAGGCCGCGATGGCGACGGTGGCGACGCAGTTGCCGATCACGTTGCCCAGCGCCCGGGCGATGCCCATGAACCAGTCGACCGACAGCACCAGCACCAGGCCGATCGCGGGGATCGCCGGCACCGCGTGCAGGGTGGCGGCCAGCACCACGATGGCCGAGCCGGGCACGCCGTGCGCGCCCTTCGACGTCACCAGCGAGATCGCCAGGATGGTCAGCAGGTCGGCCATGCCGATCGGCGTGTTGGTGGCCTGCGCGATGAACACCGCCGCGAGCGTGATGTAGATCGAGAAGGCGTCGAGGTTGAAGGAGTAGCCGGTGGGGATCACCAGCCCCACGGTCGATTCGCGGATGCCCAGGCCGCGCAGCTTGGCCATGATCTGCGGCAGCACGCTGTCCGACGAGGTGGTGGCGAAGACCACGGCCAGCTCCTCGCGCAGGTAGCGCAGCAGCTTCCAGAGGCTGAAGCCCGAGAAGCGCATGATGCCGCCGAGCACCACCGCGACGAAGACCGCCACCGCCAGGTAGAAGGTGACCACCAGCATCCCCAGCTGCCGCAGCGAGCCGATGCCGTACTGGCCCACGGTGTAGGCGATAGCGCCCAGCACGCCCAGCGGCGCCAGCCGGATCAGCAGGCCCATGATCTTGAACAGCACGTGCGACAGGTCCTCCACCATGCCGCCGATGCGCCGGCCGCGCTCGCCGAGCAGCGCCAGCGCGACGCCGAACAGCAGCGCGAACAGCAGCACCTGCAGCACGTCGCCGGTGGCGAAGGCGTTGACCGCGCTGGTCGGGATGAGCTTGAGCAGGAAGTCGGCGAAGCCGCCGCCGGCGAGCTTGTCCGCGCTGGCCGCGTAGCCGCCGAGCGCGTTGGCGTCGAGCCGGGCGGTGTCGACGTTCATGCCGGCGCCGGGCTGCAGCGCGAAGCCGAGCGCCAGGCCCAGCGCCAGCGCCACGGTGGTCACCACCTCGAAGTAGATCAGCGCCTTCACCCCGACCCGGCCGACGCGCTTCAGGTCGCCGGTGCCGGCGATGCCGTGCACCACCACGCAGAAGACGATCAGCGGGATCAGCATCTTGATCAGCTTGATGAAGCCGTCGCCCAGGGGCTTGAGCTTCACGGCGAATTCGGGCGCGAACAGCCCGATCAGGACTCCCGCGACGAGCGCCAGCAGGACCTGGCCGAAGAGGGAACGGAGAAAACGGGGCATGGCGGCTTTCGGGGGACTTTCGGTGCGGATCGACGGCGGCGCGGGTCAGCGCCGGTGCGCCATGCGCATGAAGGCCAGGTGCAGCGCCGCGCCCGCGACCGCGCCGATCAGCCAGCCGAAGTTGTTCTCGGGCAGCACCTTGAGCAGCTGGGTGGAGACTTCCCAGCCGATCGACAGGGCGCCGGAGAGAACCAGGGCGGCGAGCCCGGCGCGGTTCCATCCGCCGTCGTAGTGGTAGGCGCCGGAAGGCTGCAGGGTGTAGAGGTCCGCGACCCGCAACTGCTGGCGTTTGAGCAGATAGTAGTCGGCCACCATGACACCGAACATCGGCGCCAGCACCGCGCCGAACACGCTCACGAAGACGGTGATGGCGCGCGGGCTGTCCACGAAAACCCAGGGGCAGACCGCGACCGCGAGCACCGAGGCGATCAGGCCGCCGCGCTTGAAGTCCACGTGCCGGGGGAACAGGTTGGCGATGTCGTAGGCCGGCGAGACGAAGTTGGCGACGATGTTGATGCCCATGGTGGCGATCACGAAGGTCAGGCTGCCGATGACGACCGCCGCCTTGTTGTCGATGCGCGCCACGATCTCCACCGGGTCCATGATCATGCTGCCGAAGACCTTGGCGCTGCCGGCGGTGACGACCACCACGATCAGCGAGAACAGGATGAAGTTGACCGGCAGGCCCAGGAAGTTGCCGCGGCGCATCGCCTGCTCGGAGCGGGCGAAGCGCGAGAAGTCGCCGAAATTCAGCAGCAGGGCCGCGAAGTAGCTCACCACCAGCAGCACCGCGCTGCCCATCGCGCCCCAGGCGGCGGCGCCTTCGAGGCGGTGGTCGGACAGCGACAGGTCCAGGCCGTCCCAGCCGGCGCGCCAGAGGATCCAGCCCATCAGCGCGAACATCACCAGGTAGACCGCCGGGCCGCAGAAATCGATGAAGGTGCGGATGGCGGTCATGCCGCGCTGGAAGATCATCAGCTGGAAGAACCACATGAACAGGAAGCAGCCCCAGCCGAGGAAGTCCAGCCGCAGGAAGCTCGCCTCGCGCAGCACCGCGGCGCCCGGGAAGAACACCAGCACCAGCGTGGCCACCGCCTTCGACGCGAAATAGGTCTGCACCCCGTACCAGACGATGCCGACCACGCCGCGGATCACCGCCGCGAGGTTGGCGCCCATGACGCCCATGCTGACCCGCGCCATCACCGGGAACGGGATGCCGTAGCGCTGGCTGGGCTTGCCGATCCAGTTCATCAGCAGGTTGACGATGCAGATGCCCGCCACCAGCGCGGCCAGCACCTGCCAGCCGTTGAGGCCGAGCAGGAACAGGCTGGCGGCGAAGGTGTAGCCGCCCACGCTGTGCACGTCGGACATCCACATCGCGAAGATGCTGTAGCCCGACCAGTTCTGGCGCGCGCCGGTGGTGGGCGCCAGGTCGTCGTTGAAGAGGCGCGGGTCGGCGCCGGGCACCTCGGCGGCGGCGGAATGGGAGGGGCGATGGTCCATGGCGGGGGCGGGTGGATGGGGGAACGGGAGGGGCGGAGGGGACTCAGTGCGCGTCGGCCTGGCGCGCGGCCCGGACGATGGCGGCGGCATCCTCGCGGGCGCCGTTGAAGAACAGGTTGAGCAGCACCGCGCTGACCGACGCGAGCAGGATGCCGGACTCGATCAGCGGATGGATCGCGTGCGGCATCCACTGCCGGAACTGCGGCGCCAGCAGCGGCACCATGCCGATGCCGATGGACACCGCCACGATCATCGCGTTGTGCCGGTTGCCCCGGAAATCCACGCCCGAGAGGATGCGGATGCCGGTGGCCGCCACCATGCCGAACATCACCAGCCCCGCGCCGCCGAGCACCACCGTGGGCAGCGACTCCACCAGCGCCGCCATCTTGGGCAGCAGCCCCAGCACCACCAGGATGGCGCCGCCGGCCACGCAGACGAAGCGGCTGCGCACGCCGGTGACCGCCACCAGGCCCACGTTCTGCGAGAAGCTGGTGTAGGGGAAGGTGTTGAAGACGCCGCCGATCAGCGTGCCCAGCCCGTCGGTGCGCAGGCCGCGCGCGAGCGCCGGCTGGTCGATGCGCCGGCCGGTCATTTCGCCGAGGGCCAGGAACATGCCGGTGGATTCGATCATCACCACCACCATCACCAGCGACATGGTCAGGATCAGCACCGGGTCGAAGCGCGGCATGCCGAAGTGGAAGGGCAGCACCACGTCCACCCAGGCCGCCTGCGCCACTTTCTCGAAATGCATCAGGCCGAGCGCGGCCGCGACGGCGCCGCCGACCGCGATGCCCAGCAGGATCGAGATGTTGGCGAGGAAGCCCCGGGCGAAGCGGGCCACCAGCAGGATGGTCAGCAGCACCACGCCGGCGATGCCCACGCCGGCCAGGTCGGCGTAGCGCGGGTTGGGCACCGTCGGCGCGATGGCGAAGCCCTGGGGCACCGGCGGCAGGGCCGAGCCCGGCGCCGAGACGGCCGCCAGCCACTGCGCGTGGGCCGGGTCCACCACGCTGGGCGCGGTCGGTCCCACCGGGTTGCCGAAGATCCAGTTGATGCCCACCCGCATCAGGCTGATGCCGATGACCGCGATGATGGTGCCGGTCACCACCGGCGGGAAGAAGCGCAGCAGCCGGCTGACCGCCGGCGCGATGGCGATCGAGACGATGCCCGCGCCGATGATCGAGCCGAACACCAGCTGCGCGCCGGCCGCGCCCGGGTTGGCGTTGGCCATGGCCACCATCGGCGCGACCGAGGCGAAGGTCACGCCCATCATCACCGGCAGCCGGATGCCGAACCACTGCGTGGCGCCGAGCGCCTGGATCAGCGTCACCAGCCCGCAGCAGAACAGGTCGGCCGAAATCAGCATCGCCACCTCCCGCGGATCGAGCTTGAGCGCCCGGCCGACGATCAGCGGCACCGCGATGGCGCCGGCGTACATCACCAGCACGTGCTGCAGCCCGAGCGCGGCCAGTCGGCCGGCCGGCAGGCGCTGCTCGACGGGATCGGAGGGGTCGAGGGGGAGGGCGGACATGGAACGGATCTCCTGGAAGCAAGGACGTCGCGCGGTTCTTGCAAGTTCTGGGCCGGCTTTTCGTGTACCGGTTTTGTACGCCGAACTGTATACAAAGAGGCGCGATCGACGCATGCAGGTAAACCCGGCCGGGCGCGGCTGCGCCAGGGTGGTGCATGCGCACCAGCTTGGTGACGCGACGGGCGGCGGCCGGATTACGGGCCGATGACTTCCCGGACGCGCGCCAGGAGCGTGGCGATGTCGAACGGCTTGGTCATCAGGTGCATGCCCGGATCGAGCTGGCCGCTCCACGCCGCGGCGTTCTCCGCGTAGCCGGTCAGGAACAGGACCCTGAGCCGGGGGTCGGCGGCGCGGGCGATGTCGGCGAGCTGGCGCCCGTCGATGCCGCCCGGCAGGCCGACATCGCTCAGCAGCAGGTGGAGCCCGGCGGTCGACCGCAGGATGCGGGACGCCTCCACGCCGTCGGCCGCGGACAGGACCGCGTAGCCGGCGTCCTCCAGCACCTCCACCAGCAGTTTCCGGAGTTCTGCCTCGTCTTCCACGACCAGGACCGTTTCGCCGGCCCGGGCCCGGCCCGCCTGCGGGACGGCCGGACGGTCTTCGGCGTCCGGCGCCCCCGTATGGCGGGGGAAGTACAGGCGCATCGTCGTGCCCTCGCCGACGGTCGACTCGATGCGGATCCGGCCTCCCGACTGGCCGAGGAAGCCGTAGACCATGGACAGGCCCAGTCCGGTGCCCTGTCCGAGGGGCTTGGTGGTGAAGAAGGGGTCGAAGACCCGTTCGAGGACGTCCGGCGCCATGCCGCAGCCGGTATCGGTCACCCGCAGGCACACGTAGGCACCGGCCTGGAGTTCGTGCGCGGCCGCGGCGGCCGCGTCGAACGATTCGTTGGAGGTGCCGATCGCGAGGGTGCCGCCCGCCGGCGCCATGGCGTCCCGGGCGTTGATGCACAGGTTCAGGAGCGCGCTCTCGAGCTGGGACGGATCGGCCTTGACCAGCCACAGGCCGTCCTGGGGCAGCACCCGCAGGCGGATCTCCGGCCCGATGGTGCCCTGGATCAGTTCCGTCATGCCGGCCACCAGGCGGTTGACGTCGGTCGGGCGGGCGTCCAGCGCCTGCTGCCGCGAGAAAGCCAGGAGCCGCTGGGTCAGCGTGGCCGCCCGGCGCACCGATTCCATGCCGGCGTCCACCCGGCGGACCAGGTCGTCGGTCCGGCCCTGCAGCAGGCGCAGCCGCAGCACCTGGAGGTTGCCGTCCAGGATCGCCAGCAGGTTGTTGAAGTCGTGCGCGAGTCCGCCGGTCAGCTGACCGACGGCCTCCATCTTCTGCGACTGCCGCAGCTGCGCCTCGAGCACGGCCTTGGCGCGCTCCGCCTCCCGTTCGGCGGTCACGTCCCGGCCCACCGCGTTGAACCGTTCGTTGTCCGTCTCGGGCACGATGGACCAGTCGAGGATCCGCCAGCTCCCGTCCCGGTGGCGCATGCGGCAGGAATGGCGCGTCGGCGCCGCATCGAGCCGGCAGCGCGCGATGCCCGCGACGAAGGCTTCCCCGTCGAGCGGATGGATGAAGTCGCGCAGCGTCATCGCCTGCAGCGTCTCGGCGTCGTACCCCAGCGTGCGCATCCACGAGGGGCTCAGGCGCACCAGCGCGCCGTCGTAGCGCGCATGCACGATCAGGTCGACGCTGGTGTCCCACAGGCGGTCGCGTTCCTGCGTGCGCTGCTCGACCTGGCGTTCGAGATCGTCGGCGAGCGTCCGCAGGCGCCGTTCCGCGCGCCGGCGCTCGATGTTGAGGCGGGCGCGTTCGCCCACGTTGCGGATGAAGGTGAGCTCCGCCGGCGTCCACTCGCGCGGATCCGGGTCGAGCACGAAGAACATGGCCACGTAGACGCCGCTTTCGAGGATCGGCACATTCACCGCGGAACGCACCTTGATCGCAGCGTAGGCCGCGGCCCGGTGCCGGGTCCGGTGGTCGAGCGCGACGTCCGCCACGATGAAGTCGTCGCCGCGCCGCAGCACGTCCACGTAGTTCCCGAAGTCGGTCAGGCAGTGGGTGCCGACCACGCTGGCCGCGTGAGGCGCGCTCCAGTCGCGGTCGATGTCGACCGTCACGCCGTCGGCATGCATGGTGCCGAATCCGGCGCTTCCGGCCCCCAGCGCCGTGCCGACCACCTCGGCGCACAGGCTGGCGATGGCCTCCGGGTCGACGGTGTCGCGCAGGCGGCTGTCGAGCTGCCCCACGATGCGCCGGAAGGCCGCGTCGTCCAGGTGCCGCCGGGCATCGGAGGCGCGCACGAACGACTGCAGGCGCACCGGGCTGTCGCTCAGGTCCCGGGCACGGTGGAAGGCGCCGATGATGCGGCCTTCCCGGTCGCGCAGCGGCTGGTAGCGGATCTCCCATCGGGGCACGGCGAACTCGGGCTTGCCGAATTCCTCGACGACCGTGAACGGCTCGCCGGTCAGGGCGCGCATCATCAGGCTGCGCATCACCGGGCGCTGCGCCTCGATGAACAGGTCCGGCAGGACATCGCCGATCTTCGTGTAGAAGCCGTTGATCCGAAAGAACTCGTCGTTGTGGGCCTGGTTGAAGGCGATCAGCCGGAAATCGTGGTCGAATGCGCACACGGGCTCCAGCCCCAGCAGCCCGATCTGTTCCCAGACATGTTCCTCGATCCTGTGCATCTTCCACCTCGTGATGTCCTGCTCGACAGGCAGGTGGCGCCGATCATAGGGTTCGTCCCCGCAAGGCTTTCCGAAAAGAACGGGGTCGTGCGACTTGTTTTCGCGAAGGCTAGGATGCTTCCCATGGAGGCGGCAGCATATGGAAGATCCGATGACCAACTATCCGACGCAGGACCGTGCGGGCGAGCTGTCGTTCGATCGTGGCGGATCGCGGCGCAGGACGATACTGGTCTGGCTCTGGAGCCTGGCGATGCTCGCGGCACTGCTGGGCGTGGCGGCCATCGGCTACCGGAAGCATCTCATCGACCAGCTGCGGCTTCCGCTGCTCGCGCAGATCAGCGATCCGGGCGCCGCCCAGTTCCGCAACGAGCGCCTCGTCAGCGACTGGACGCTGGGGGGAAGCATCCTCTGCGGGCAGGTGGACACGTCGAACCGGCTGGGCGGAAGCCACGGGTTCCGGAATTTCGTGGCGCTGACGGACCGGGCGAAGGTCGACACGCGGTTCATTCCCAACGCGGGCACCAGGCAGCAGACGGAGAACTGCCCGTACAAGGATACGGCGCGCTGGTGGCATCTGCGGTGGTGAGATTCCCTGCGGGATCACTTCAGGGACACCAGGGAGCAGAACGCGGTGCCGATCTGCCCCGCCCTGATGGTTTCGATCCACGAGCGCTCGAAGACGCTGCTGGGCGCCGCGGGGTCGCGGCCCAGAAGCCTGTGCGCCGCTTCCCACGCCGCGTACAACGCCAGGCTTTCCGCTGTCACGGCCGAGGCGCATTCGATGCCCGACAGATGCCGGCGGTCGATCAGCACCGCCAGGTCCGGGGTGCCGGGAACCTGCTGGTCCACCCGGAACGAAGCGGCGTACCGGCTCGGCCCGAGCTCGACCACCCGGGTGTGGAATTCCAGGTCGTCTTCCCGATGGACGTTTTCCAGTGCTGACATTCGTTTCCCCTCGTTGGAGCCCTGGACTATCGACGAATTCGGGGGGTGGCGCCATGGGCGTTGTCCTGAGCCGGATGTCGGTCCCGGCCGCGTCTCCGTGAGCGGAGCGCCGGGCCGCGGCGTGCCGTCCCGGGTCATCGGGCGGCCAGCCAGGCCGTCGCATCGCCGTCGGTCATCGGGCGGGCGTAGAAGTAGCCCTGCGCCTTGTGGCAGTCCAGCGCGGCGAGCAGTTGGGCCTGCGCATGGGTCTCGACGCCCTCGGCCACGATCGTCAGTCCCAGGCTGCGCGCGACCATGGAGACGGCTTCGACCAGCACCCGGTGGTGCGTGCCGGCGGCCGACTGGCCGACGAAGGAACGGTCGATCTTCACCACGTCGACCGGCAGCAGGTGCAGGCTCGCCAGCGACGAGTAGCCGGTGCCGAAATCGTCCAGCGCCAGGGTCAGGCCCAGGGCCTTGAGTTCCTCCAGGCGCTGCTGGACGACGGCATCCTGCGCCGCCAGGCTCTCGGTGACTTCCAGCTGCAGCGCCCCGGCGGCCAGGCCGCTCGCGGCCAGCGCGCGCGCCACGGTCCCGACGATCGACGGCTCCAGGACCTGCGCGCGCGACAGGTTGACCGACATGGAGCGCGGCGCGCGCGGCCCCAGCGTGCGTTGCCAGCGGACGAGCTGGTCGCACGCCTGGCGCAGCACCCATTCGCCCAGCATCTGGATCAGCCCGGTCTCCTCGGCGATGCCGATGAACTGGTCCGGCGGCACCACCCCGCGCTGCGGATGCCGCCAGCGCACCAGCGCCTCCATGCCCTCGATCGCGCCGTCGGCCAGGGACACGATCGGCTGGTAGACCACGAAGAGCTGCGCCTCGTCCAGCGCGCGGCGCAGGTCGGCTTCCAGGCTGCCGCGTTGCCAGGCCTGGGTGCGCAGCGCCGGCGTGAACACGCTGTGGCGGGCACCGCCCAGGCGCTTGGCCTCGCGCATCGCCAGCCCGGCGTCCTGCATCACCGCCACCGCATGGCGGTGCGAGGCGTCGATGCCCACCACGCCCACGCTCGCGCTCGCATGCACCCCGGTGCCGGCGACCCGGTAGGGCGCGCCCAGCGATTCGACGAGGCGCCGGGCCAGGGCGTCGCAGGCGGTCGGGCCGGCGTCGTCCGGCGCGCCTTTGCCGGCGGCCGCGGGCGTCGGGTCGAGCCGCAGGAGCACGGCGAATTCGTCGCTGCCGAAACGGGCCGTCACGGTGCCGGACGCCGCGTGTGCGCCGGCGAGGGCATGGATGCGGTCGGCCATGAGCCGCAGCATGGCGTCGCCGGCCGACGGTCCGAGCGTGACGTTGATGCGCTCGAACCGGTCGGCATTGGCCAGCATCACGATCCACCGGACGTCGGGTTCGTGCGGCCGCCGTTCTGCAACAGCGCCTAAAATATGCGCAAGTTGGGAGCCCCTGGGAGTGCTTGAAAAGCTTTCAAAAGACTTCTTTTTAGACCGTAAATTCATGACCCTGAGGAAACGCAATGAGTGGAAGCATTACTCCGGGCGAAATAACGCCACTCACTCTCAACTTTGAAACCAATGACGTTGATGAATATGCGGAAATATTGAAATCCTTTCATACTCCATCTTTGGTGGCGCCAGAGATGCCAGAAAGATTTCAACTTAGGTCCAAGATGGTCATAAGCGGAGGAATTTGTCTATCTCAAACAAATTCCTCCGCAATGAAACTAAATTTTCATGATGTATTCGACGGTTACGGAATAACTTTGCCGTCCAGCGGAGGACTTTCTGTAGATCGCGTGCGTGGTGGCGTGATCCATGCTGCCAAAGGTTGTGGATTGGTAGTGGATTCAGCGTCAGTTGTAGGGGTTAACTTGCAAGCCATAGGGAATATTGATCGTATTGCAGTAAAAACTTCGGATTTGCATAAGAGACTGTCAGAGCTGATAGACCAGCCAATCCTGAACAGAGTACGTTTCGAGCCATCGATACTTATAGGAGGTTCTACAGCGACCCTGGCGAGCAGTCTCATCAAGATCATTCAGGACGGGACGAGTGGCGAAGCGCCTTTGACGAAGTATCCGGCAGCGCTAACTAGCCTGCGGGAGGCGGTATTGAATTTAATAATAGAAGGAATGCCCAATAACTATTCGGAGTTCATGGGAGGGCGCGTAGCGGCGGTAAGTTCGAAATCCGTGAGGTTTGCTATCGATTATATGACGGCTAATGCATCTCGACCCATTACGCTATCCGATATCGCAGCATTTTCCAATACAAGCGTCAGAGCCTTGCAAGCCGGTTTCATTCAATTCAAAGGCATATCCCCTATGGCTTATTTGAGGATGATAAGGCTTAATGGGGCCAAGTCGGAATTATCTCAAAATTACAAACAAAAAACCGTTGCAGAAATAGCTTACTCTTGGGGCTTTTCGCATCATTCGGCTTTTTCCGCACACTATCAAAAAGCATTCGGCGAGAAGCCATCGGAAACATATCAATTACATAATCGCCGTTGATTCGGTAGGACCGAGATGTTCATTCCCAGCAAGAGATGGATCGGATCGATCCTGAACCGCTCGGGCTCGGATGCCTTCTGTTTGCAGGTGAATTCATACGGTGTCAGGCCCTTCAAGG
>JAKOND010000115.1 GCA_022702125.1 Burkholderiaceae bacterium | reverse complement strand
GCGCTCGCCGGATCGGCGCCCGCCCCGGGCGCCAAGGCCGCCGGTGCGCCGCTCGAGGCCATGGTGGACAACCATTTTGCCCCGCTGCACCGCCTGGTGAGCGGCACGCCACCGCCGATCGACGAGGTGACGAAGCTTTTCAACGAAGTGTTCGTGCAGTTGAACGCGGTCGATTCGGCGCAGAAGAGCAAGAGCGCCCCGCCGCCGGCAGCGGCCGGCGGCGGAGCCGCAGCGAAGGCGGCCGCCGCGCTCCAGCCTGAACCGATCAAGTCCATGCTCCAGCAGCTGGGAGACGCGGGCGCCAGCCAGAGCATGAGCGCGGAGCGGCAAGGCCTGGCGTCGGAACTCAAGCCGATCACCGAGTTCTGCGCGAAGGCGATCGCCGGGCGGTATCCGTTCGCGCCGGGCTCCAAGTCCGACGTGCTTCCGGACGATTTCGGCCAGTTGTTCGGCGCAGGCGGCATGATCGACGACTTCTACCAACGGCGCTTGGCTCCGATCGTGGATATCGGCGCCACGCCCTGGACCTACCGGCCCCTGGCGGACGGTACGAAGCCGCCCGGCGGCGCGTCCTTGGGAGACTTCCAGCGCGCCGCGAAGATCAAGGAAGCGTTCTTCCGCAACGGAGGCAAGGCCCCAGGCTTCAAGGTCGACCTCCGGATCCTCGAGATGCCTGCCGACATGAAGGAGATCGACATCGACATCGACGGGCAGGTCCTGAAGTTTCCGGCCGGGTCCACCACGGCGCAGACGGTCAATTGGCCCAGCACCCGGGTGGCCTCGCAGATCAAGCTGAGCGCGGCGGGCGGCAGCCCCCAGGTCTTCGAAGGCCCCTGGGCGCTCTTCCGCATGCTCAACGCCTTCGAGACGCAGGCGTCTCCGCAGCCCGAGCGATTCACGGTGATCCTGAACCTCGACGGCAAGCGGGCGCGCATGGAAGTGATCTCCAACAGCGCGATCAACCCGCTGCGCATGCGCGAGGTGACTTCGTTCCGGTGTCCCGATCGGCTGTGATCCGCGTCGGATATCCGCTGCAGCGGCAGGGATGAGGAGCCGGTGAACGGGAACCGCCCCCGACCCGGCACTGTCGATAAGCCAACGGAGCGGGGCCTGGGCCACCAGATTCTCCGGACGGCCTGCAGTCGTCGGTGCCGGTACGCAGCGCGCGCATGCGGCATGCGTTCGCCGCAATGCGATGGACAGGCTGCCGCCAACGGCATGCCCTGCGCCTTGCGGACTGGCAAGGATCACGGACGGCGGTTTCCGTGCTGGGCATCCGCCGATCGGCTCGACGCTACCAGGCGACCCGGTTCTTCAACGGCCCAGCAACACCCCGCCAGGATCGCAGGAAAAGCATGGAGCGCGACCCGGCATGGCGGATCGATGCGCGACACCGTCGACCCGCGCCAGCGGATGAGCGGCGTACGATGGGAGGGCCGGGAGGTTTGTCGCCGGAACACTTCCGGACCGCGGCGCATCGACATCGCGGACGCGGGCCCCGGGCACGCAAGAGCGGTTCGTGCGCGCGGAAATCCGCGCTCCGATCCCGGATCGGTTTGCGTGGCCAGGAATATTGCGCAGGTTTTTTCCAAAACGTCCATGCGGCCGAAATCCGAATCCGACCGACTTCGACATATGCTGGAAGCAGCCCTGTGCCGTTCACTGCCCCGCGCTGCCCGAAGGCGACGGACGCATCATATTGAAAAGTCCACGACAGGGAATCTTTTCTCGAGGACCGCCAGAAAGGCCGGATAACTATCGAAGGACGAGCTACTGCCTTTGTAATGGCGGGTATCGGTCAGCATCACCGTCATCTCCGCCGGCACATCCTTGATCGCCTTCGCAAGAAGCTTGAGATCGACGCTGCCGCGGTCCTTGCTTCCGAAGACATCCATCAGAATCTTGTTGGTCGCATTGCTGACGTTGTAGTCATTGCCCTTGCCATAGAGCTTGACAGCATCCTCGTATTTTTTCGCCCGCCAGAGCAGCAGCGTGTGCAAAGGCTCGAAAATGAAGGCCTTCTTCTTGGCGAAATCCGTGAAAGCGACCAGGAGCTCCTTGTCGCCCAGCACGGTGTCCAACGACAAGTCCTTGATGAGGGCATTGCGCTTTTGCTTGGCCAGATTAGTCGCCTTGAGCGTTTTCTCGTAGGCTGCGACCACATCCTTGTAAGCGCCGATGCCAGCGATGGTTTCCTTCTGCGCTTTCGGATCGCATTTTTTCAGAGCGACATCCAGAGCCTTGTCCAAAGCGGATGCGGCGCTGTAGGCGTCGGCGATCTCCTGCACCGTGATGGCCTGCATATCGTAGGAGCATTTGGCTTTCCAGGCGTCGAGCGCCTTGCCGACCCCGCTGCCCTTGGCCGCGGTCGATCGATTGTCTTCCCACTCTTTCCTCGAGAATGTCTTCGGCTTGAAGCCAGCTTTCATGGTTATGGACCCTCTGAAATGTTTTAGGGCGGGCCTGATGGAGCATCGGTTGATTGTCCGGAAATGACTGCTTCAGAACCCGCGCTTCCTTGGACGCGATGCGACATTGATTCAGGAATCAGTCGTCTCCTGCCAACCACCTCGACGCCGAATCGAATGTATTCGAATTGAGCGTGATGGGCGACGAAGGTAAAGCGCTGTTGACGCCGACCCCGGTCGCGCCGGCGGACTGTCGCCCCGTCGGAACCGGCGGCAGCCCGGACTGCGGCGAAGACCGGACCGGATGATTTTTTGCGGTGGAGCGAGACGACCCGCATCTCGCTGCGGCTCCCGAGCTGCCCCTTACCGGCGGGGGGAGGATGCGCGACTCGCCGGCGTTCGTCACGCCGGCACCCTTGCCACGCCGCTTCCTGCGGCGTCGCCCGCGGGCGGCCGAGCCCTGCCGGAGGCGCCGGAGCTTCGCTAGTCCCAATCCGCTCCCAATCCGCTTGGAGAAGCACGGCTCGATCGGAACCGGCTTCGCTCCTTTGCCGACGGCTCGGGATCGCACGCATTCGACCTGTCGCGGGCAACGGCATGGGGTCCGCCCGCACCGATCCGGACCAGTTCGCGCCAAGGGCGGGGTTTCGCTCCGCAACCCGAAGGCACTTCGAAGTTTCGCCCCGGCACGTTGAATCTCCCCTGACGAATCCTCACCCACCCCGCGGGGCTGCGGCTGCGGCCGCGGCCGCAAGGATCCCAGCGGAGGCGACCGGGGTCGCGGGAAGACCTGCCGTCGCCGGCAGGACCGCACCCGTCGCCGCCGCGGACGGCACGACCATCGGGCACGCGCCGCAAGATCCGGCCGGACGGGACAGGCCGGCCTGGGCCATCACGTTCAGCATCGCGGCAAGCTGCGCGGCGCCCGAGAGGTTCGCCGACGCGGTGGCAGCGAGGTTGAGCGAAGCCGCTGCATTGGCGCTCGCGCTGGCGGCGAGAGCGCCGGTCGCGGAAGCGACTGCGGCCCCGTTCGCCTGGACTACTTGCGCGAGCGCGGCGAGCGGCAAGGCGGCGAGAGCAACGCGCAATTGCAAAGCGGCATTGGGCGCCAGCAGATTCACGCCGATACCGCGCAGGATCGCTGCCACGAGCGCGAGCAGAGCCGCCAACAGCATCAGGGGATGGAAGGCGGGACCCAGGGAGGGCAGTCCCGCGAGCAGCCCGGCGGTCGCCTGCGCTTGCGCATTGATCCCCGCAGCGCCTTGCGCAGTGGCATGGAAGCCCAGCGATGCCATCAAGGCGAGCACGGCCGACCCGGAAGCGCCGGCGCTGGAGGAAACCGAGGCGGCCGCTGCGGCGTTCAACCGTGCCTGCAGCGCGATGACCGCTCCCGGCGCGCGCAGGTCGATGCCGAAGGCGGCCCGGATCGCGGTGACCAGGCCTGCCAGCTGTGCCAACGCCTGCAGTTCGGACAGCAGGCGCTGGAGCAGGCCTGCCACGGAAAGGAGAGGACCTGCGCCCGCGTTCAAAGAGGCGATGCCGCACGCGAGGCCGGCTCGGACGTTCACGACGGCCGAAGGCGCGAGGGAGGCGGCGAGATTCATGCCCGTGGCCGCCGTCATCGCAGCCGACAGGCTCGCCATGGCGGACAGGTTGGCGCTCGCCTGTGCGGCGACGTTGGCGGTGGCGGTGGCGGCCGCCGAGACATTCGCGGACGGCAGTGGAGCGGGCCCGAATCCGGCCGCGGCGGTGACCGATGCAAGCAAGGTCGGCGGCATCGGCGGCACGAGTCCGGCCGTCGGCGGGATCGTCGGCAGCGCCTCCAACAAGGCGCCGAGGGCTTGCGAACAGAAGCAGGGCATGTCGTTCTTTCCGGATGGGTGGGAATACGTTGCTCGTCACGGCACCGCCCGCGATTTAACACCGTGCGCTGGTCCGTGCCTGATAAAGTCGGGCACCTTCCGTTACTGGACGCGCCATGCCCCTGCTGAACCCACCGGCCCGAGCCGTCGAACAGGCAGCGGGCTGGTACGGCAAATTACCCAGCCTCGGCGATTTCGCTTCGCGGCGCCTCGACCCCGACTTCATCGATGCCTGGGACGGATGGCTGGCCTGCGGGATGGCGGAATGGAAGGCTGCGGCACCCGGCACTTGGGCCGACGAGTACCGGGCGGCGCCGAGCTGGCGGTTCGTGCTGATGCCGGGGGCGCTGCCGGGACGCGCGGGCAATCGCCCCTGGGCCGGGGTGCTGATGCCTTCGTTCGACCGCGTGGGACGTTACTTCCCCTTGACGGTGGCATATCCCCTGGAACCCTTGCCCGGCGACGGCGGCACCACCGAGTGGCTCCTGCGCTGGCTGCAGCGCCTGGACGACGCGGCCCTGGACGCCTTGAACGACGACTGGTCCGTCGACCAGCTGGACAGCGCCCTCGCCGTCAGCGGCACGTGGCCCCCCGCGGACGATCCGGCCGACGGCCCCATCGCCGGCATCGACCTGCATGCGCAGCCTGCCTGCGCGTCCCTGTGGCTCATCGCCGATGCCGACGGCCGCACGTGCATGCATGTCGAATCCGGGCTGCCGACCGGCCCGGCATTCCTTGCCCTCCTGCGGGGCGCTCCCGTGCGCTCCGAGGCTTCCCATCCGTCCCCCACCACCCCTGCGCATTTCTATGACTACTGATCGGACACCGGACTACGGCGGCATCGGGCGGACAGCCCCGACCTGGAGCAGCAAGCGCCCTTTGCGCATCGCCCTTCTGGGCGATTTCGGCGGCGGCGCCCTGACCGGCCGTCTGGAGACCGGCGATGCGATCGCGCGCCGCAAGCCGCTGAGGGTCGAGTTCGACAACCTGGACGAGACGATAGGGCGGCTGCAGTTGGAGATGGCCTTGCCCCTGGGTCCCGGGGGTTCCGCGGTCCGGGTCCCCGTGTCGGAGCTGGAATCGTTCCATCCCGACGAGCTCTACCGCAACCTTGAAGTCTTCTCCGCGCTGGCATCGCTGCGCAAGCGCCTCAACAGCCCCTCCACCTTCTCGGCCGCGGCCGCGGAGATGAAGGACTGGGGCTCGGACGGCGATGCGGCCGTCTCGCGGATCGCTTTGCGCAACCGCGCCAAGGGCGCAGCTCCCGCCGGCAGCGCAACGCTCGACGACTTCGCGCGGCTCACCGGCAGGGCCCCTTCCCGTGAGCCGAGCGGCGATCTTCCGGTCGGGGCATGGCTGCGACGCCTCGTCGGCCCCTTCGTCGTCCCGGCGGCGGCGCCGGGCAAGGACGCCCTGGTCGCCGCGGTCGACGCAGCATTGACGGACGCCATGCGCGCCGTGCTTCACCAGCCCGACTTCCAGAACGTCGAATCGCTGTGGCGGGGGGTCGATTTCCTGCTACGGCGCCTGGAGACCGGTCCCCGATTGCAGGTGCACCTGATCGACATCAGCGCGGAAGAGCTGGCGGCCGATCTCAGCAGCGTGGACGATCTCGCCGACTCCGGCCTCTACCGGCAACTGGTCGCCGCACCCTCGGAAGAAGCCGACGGCGGCTACAGCTACATCGCCGCTTGCTACCGGTTCGAAGCCACGCCGCCGCACGCGGAATTGCTGGGGCGCGCGGCCCGCGTGGCCGCGCATGCCGGCGCGCCGTTCATCACCGCCATCGCGCCGGACGCGTTCACGGACCGCCGGGAACCCCCCCACCGACTGGTCCGTGAAGCCTTCGATGCGCTCCGGGACATGCCCGACGCCCCATACCTCGCCTTGATGGCGCCGCGCTTCCTGCTGCGCCATCCCTACGGCAAGAAGAGCGATCCGATCTCCAGCTTCGCGTTTGAGGAATTCGATCCCGCGGTAGGCTTGCGCGGGATGCTGTGGGGCCATCCCGCCCTGCTGGCCATCACCGTCCTCGCAACCCACGGCGGTCAACTGACCATCGACGATTTGCCGTTCCACTACCTCACCGACCAGCACGGCGATACGACTGCACTGCCTTGCACGGAGCGCATGGTGAACACCGATGCGGCCGCCTTGCTGCGCGACTTCGGCATCAATGCGGTGATGGCGCACAAGGGCGAGGCCCTGATCCGGCTGGCAGGTCTCAAGGCCGTCAACGACGACGGCTTGGCTGCCGGGACAGCCGCTCCGCGCAAGTCCGCGAGCGACAGCCGCGGCAGCATCGGCACCGCCGCGAAGGCACGCATCGAAACCTCATGGGTTCCCGCAGCCCGTGCAGCGGGAACCGTGGTGGCGGCCGCGCCTGCGCTGAAGGCCGGTGCGGAAACCGCTGCCGAGAAGCCCGCAGACGCCCCGCCGACCTCTTCCGCCGACGATTCGACGGACGCGGAACTCGATGCATTGCTCGCGAGCCTTGGCGCGCCTGCGTCCTCG
>JAKOND010000264.1 GCA_022702125.1 Burkholderiaceae bacterium | reverse complement strand
GCCGAACGTGCCCGGCTGTGCTTGCGCCGCTATGCCGTAGCGGTGGTGGGACAGCTGGTGTTCGTCAATCTGGCCGAGGAGCCCATGCCGATCGGCCAGCAATTCTCGGCTGACCTGCTGGCGGCACTGGAGGAGGCCTCGTCCTGTTTTGCCGATCAGTCGGTGCATGTGAGCTTGCCGGTGGCCTATAACTGGAAGCTCAACGCCGAGAACGTGCTCGACGACAACCACATCCCCTACATCCACCCCCGCAGCTTTCAGCCTTTGCTGCGCGAGGGCGAAGCCGCCGCACGCGAGGCCCAGGCTGCAGCCGCAGAGATGCCGGCGCCCGTCGGGCCTGCCCCGGCGGCGCCACCAGCGTCTCCGGCCGCGGCACCGGCTGCGACCCTGCTCGGCCAGAGCCGCCACAGCAGCGGGCCCATGCGCATCGAGCCCTGGCCCTGGCACGGATCGGTGCAGCCGTACGCCGGGGGTGCGAACCTGTTCCACACCTTCACCCTGTTCCCGAACGTCAACTTCATCTCCCCGGGAGGCTACAGCTTCGTGGTGCAGCAGTTCGAGCCTCTGTCGCCCGGCCGAAGCGAGCTGCGCATGACCCTCACCCTGGCGCGACCGCACGGCCGCCTTCCCGGACTGCCCGCGCTGCTGCGCACCTATCTCAAGGGTGAGGCACGTGTGGTCAACGAGGACATCGCCTACCTGGAGGCTCTGCAATCGCACCTTCACCCGGGAGCGCCGCGTGCGCACCAAGGCCGCTACGAAACACGCCTGCGCGAGGCTGCCGACGTCTATCTCGACCTGCTAGGCCCGGAGGGCCGCCTGTGAGCATTCCGGAAGCCATCTGCCTGGTGGGTTGCGGACAGGTGTACGACACCATTGCGGCCGAACCCGATGCCTATGCTTGCGGCGCTCAGTGGTCCCTGCGCCCCGTGGAAGGCGTGGCCGCGTTGGCCGGCAGCGCGCGGGCATTGCTCGAAGATCTGGATGCCGCAGCCACGCGGCTTTTCGTGGCCGTGGATGCCCAGGCACTCAACTTCGCCCGGCTGGAACTCTACGGTGTAGCCCGCATGGCCGGCCTGCGCATGGCCACCCTGGTCCACCCCACCGCCTGGGTGTCGCCTGGTAGCCAGTTGGCAGACAACGTCTGGGTGGGACCGGGCGTGCGGGTAGCAGCCGGTTGCCGTGTCGATAGCGACGTGATGCTGATGCAGGGTGTTCGCCTGGACCACGGCGTGCATATTGGCGCCCATGGCTGGGTAGGACCCGGCGCGGCGCTGGGAACGGGCGTAAAGGTCGGCACACACAGCTGCATAGGCGCGGACGTGCAGCTGCGCGCCGGAATCACGGTGGGCCGGCACTGCTGCATCGACCATCCAGGCCCCCTGCGTCACGATCTGTCCGATGGGTGCTTTCTCGAAACCGAGATGTCGTCCATGGCCCGCATCGTCGGCGCCGGCTACAGTTTTCAGAAGATGCGAGGCCGACATTGAAGTCCCTGATGCCTCCCGAGGCCTATATCGACGAAGCCTGGTTCGCGCGCGAGCGCGAGCTGGTGATGAAGCCGCTATGGCAGTTCGTCGGGCCGAAGATGCTGCTGGGCAAGCACAACGCTTTCCTGCGGCGCTCCATCTGCGGCGTCGACGTGGTGGTGCAGAACTTCCACGGCGAACTGCGCGCTTTCGAGAATTCTTGCCTGCACCGGCAGAACCCCATCCAGCAGCAGCCCCAGGGCGTGCGGCCCCTGGTCTGCAACTACCACGGTTGGGGCTATGGCGCCGAAGGCGCGGTCGAGAACATTCCCTTCCACGACTCGGCCTACCGCCTTCCGACCCAAGAACGCGCCTGTCTCAAACTGCGCGGTTTCCAGTTGCGGTGTGTGGGCCAGCTCGTCTTCGTCAATCTTTCTACGCAACCGCTCGCGATCGAGCAGCAGTTTTCCACGGCGATGCTGGACTCTCTGGAACGGGTTTCCGCGCACTTCGACAACGAAGTGCTGATCGCCCGCTTTCCCGCGCGGTGCAACTGGAAGCTGGCCTATGAGAACCTGCGCGACAGCCTGCATCCGCGCTACGTCCATTCGCGCACGCTCTATCAGCAGGTGAAGTTCGCACCATCGATGGACGAGACAGCCATCGCCGACGTACGCCGCTACCACCAAGCGGGCTCAGCCGACCATGAAGCCCACATGGCCCGCCTGCGCACTTTCAGCAACGGCGGGCTGGACTCCCCGATTCAAAACATGCCGCGCTTCTCCTGGCATGAGAATGTGGAGCGATTCGGGACGGATGACTGGTACATGAATTGGCTGGCCTTCCCCAACCTGCACATCGCCTCCGGCTCGGGAGGCCACTCCTTCATCATCGAACACCACCAGCCGGTCAGCGCCCACTCCACCGAACTGCTGGTGTACTACGTGACCGCGCGCAAGAAGCGTTCTTATCCCACTTCGGGTGCGGTGCTGCTGTCGCACCTGGAAGGCGCCACCAAGGTGCTGCGGGAGGACATCGAGATCATGGAGCATGTCCAGCAAGGTTTGGCGCCCCATGTGCCGCGCGCCACGCTGGGCGACTTCGAGTACATCAACCAAGCGGTGGAGCGCTGGTACATGGATGTGATGGAGCGGCGTCGTGGCATTGCGTAAATTCGTCATCGGCAGCGGCGTGCTGCTCGACC